>CBJNFW010000102.1:0-25850 GCA_966435935.1 uncultured Nocardia sp. | reverse complement strand
CGAGCTCGGAGTACTCGGACGCGGCGTCCCCGAGGAGCTCGACTGCTCGGGCGGCGGCATTGTCGAGGCCGCGATCGCCGGCGAAGAACTCGGCGCCGCACTGTTCTGCGGACCTGTCTTCGGCACCGTCGCGTTGTCGATCCCGGCGCTGGTCGCCGCGCCCGACACGCCGGTGCGCAGGGAGGTCCTGAGCCCCCTGGTCGCCGGTACCCGCACCGCCGCGTTCGCGGTGCCGGACCGGGCCGGAACCTTCGCAGGCGACGCCGTCACGGTGCAGGCCACCGAGTCCGGCGACGGATGGACCGTCTCCGGCACGATCGAACGCGTCGTGGACGCGGGTGCGGCCGACGACCTGCTCGTGACGGCGAACGGCCCGGATGGAGTGGCCTTGTTCGTCGTCGACGCCGCCGGGCCCGGGGTGCGACGCACCGCGCTGTCCACGATGGATCCGACCCGTCCACAGGCCACGATCCGGTTCCACTACGCACCGGCTCGGCTCCTCGCCGGCCCGGACGAGACGGAGCGAGTCTGCCGGCACGCGCTGCACGTGGGTGCCGTGCTGCTGGCCGCCGAGCAGGTCGGCGGGGCCCAGCATCTGCTCGACCGCAGCGTCGCCTACGCCCGGGACCGGCTGCAGTTCGGCCGGCCCATCGGGTCGTTCCAGGCCGTCAAACACCGGCTCGCCGATATGCTCGTCGAACAGGAACACGCCCGCTCCGCGGCCTACCACGCCGCCTGGGCCCTGCAGGACGGCGCCGACGAGCCGGCGCTCGCGGCGTCGATCGCCCAGGCGACCTGCTCGGCGGCCTTCACCCACATCGCCGCCGATACGGTCCAAGTGCACGGCGGTATCGGCTTCACGTGGGAACACCGGACGCATCTGTACTTCAAACGGGCCTTCACCGATACCGCTCTGCTGGGCAGCGTCGAAGAACACCGCGACCGGATCGCCGAGTTCGTACTCGACAGCGCCGCAAGCAGTTACGAGGTTCCGGTCGCGACCGGATAAACTCCGGGAGACTGCCACGCGGGCCGGCGTCGTGACGGTCCGCGTGGGGAATCCCGGGTCTCACCGGTCGAAATGCGATGGGCGGCACCGTTGTTCGGCGCCGCCCATGCGTGTCCATCTCATCGAGATCGGTTACCTACCGGTGAAATACGAATAGACGGTCGGCGATGCCACGGCCAGCACCTTCCGCAACTCGGGTGACAGCTCACCGAAGATCTCGCTGTTCAGCCCGCCGCCGAGCTCAGCGAGCGGGCCGAGCAACCGGCCGACGTTCGCGAGGTGTGCCAAGACGGCCTCGGAACTCGAATACAGCTCCCGGACCACACATTTCGTCCGGTCGTCGCTCAGGAACCACTCGTATCGGAGAAGTCCCGCCTCGTCTCGGGTGGCGGCGACCGCCTCCTGGGCGCGCTTCTCGAACTCCCCCAGGTCCTGCTCGGCGATATTCGGAAATGTGGCACTGATCAGGATCTCGCCCACGGTTCACTTCCCTGTTCTCGAATTTCGGCGGCCAGGCCCAGACCGGGCGGCCCGACACCGGGTAGGAAACGGCGGCGTCGACGCCACCGTCGGCTCGAACGACGAGCCGGTCTCCGGTTTCTGCGAATCACGCGATTCGCTAGAGCAATCTATCATCGACTCACCTCCAGCTTCCAGCCGTTGACGTGGTGCAGGGCACGCGACTATTCTTTACTAGATCAATCTATCTAGCCGTGTGGTTCGCTCTCGCACCCAGCGAAACGGGTTCCCGAGCCGGCGATAGATCTGGTTCCACATCGCAGAACCGAGCCACCGGAGAGCTCACCCGACATCCATCCGCTGCAGCCCGATTGCCGCGGCACTCGTGACCGGGACCCGATCCAGGAAGGTGTTATGTCCAAGTCCTTCAACGCTTTCGTTGTCAACAAGAGCGAGGCCGGCTTCACCGCCGGTGTACAGCAACTCACGCTCGACGACCTGCCCGCCGGTAACGTCACCGTGCGCGTCCAGTTCTCGAGCGTCAACTACAAGGACGGCCTCGCCTGCCTTCCGGAGAGCCCCGTGGTGACCGCGTACCCGATGGTGCCGGGTATCGACATCGCCGGAACCGTGGCCGAGTCGAGCGACCCGCGCTTCACCGTCGGCCAGGAAGTCGTGGCCATCGGCCGCGGGCTGGGCACCGATCGCTTCGGCGGATACGCCGAATACGCGCGACTGTCCGGCGACGTGCTCGAGCCACTGCCCGAGGGGTTGACGCTGAAAGAGGCCATGGCGCTGGGCACCGCGGGTTTCACTGCGGCGCTGTCGATTCAGCGACTGGAGGAGAACGGATTGCGCCCGGGCGACGGCCCGGTACTCGTCACCGGCGCCACCGGCGGCGTCGGCAGCACCGCGGTGAACATGCTCGCCGGCCTCGGCTACGAGGTCTCCGCCAGCACCGGCAAAACCGAGGAACACGACTACCTGCGCGGATTGGGCGCCACCGAGATCCTCCGCCGCGAGGAGGTCTCCGCACAGAGTCCCGCTCCGCTCGAGGCCGAGAAGTGGGCCGCCGGCATCGACCCGGTCGGTGGCGACACCCTCGCCTATCTGCTGCGCACCACGCGCTACCGCGGCTCGGTGGCCAACTGCGGCCTCACCGGCGGTCCGGCTCTGAGCACCACCGTGCTGCCGTTCATCCTGCGCGGAGTCAACCTCCTGGGAATCGACTCGGTCATGTGCCCGGAGGATGTCCGCGCCACGGTGTGGCGTCGGCTCGGGACCGACCTCAAACCGAAGAGCCTGGCGGAGAGCATCTCTCACGAAATGGGTCTGGCCGACATCCCTGCGGTCGCCGCCGGAATCCTCACGGGCTCTGTCCGCGGCCGCACGATCGTGCGACTGTAGAAAAAACCGATGCCGGTATGTGCCGATACGGCCGAAGCGATCGGTACGTCGAATTCTTGTAGACCGAACCCCTTATCTGTCGGTCTCGACCTCAATGGAGAGGAAAACGAAAATGAAGAAACTCAGCCTGCAAGAGGTGGAAGAACTGCTCGCCGCCCACGAAAAGGCGGAGTTCGACCTCGATCTCGACGCAACGATGGCGACACTCGTCGAACACCCGGTATATGAACTTCCGAGCCTCGGATGGCATATCGAGGGATGGGAAGCGGTCCGCGAAACCTATGCGCGCATGCTCCCCGGCACCGACAAGCGGAATATCTGGGCCGACAAACGAGTCCACGCCCTTTCCGAGAACACCCTGTGCCGCGAAGCCTACGTGTACTTCGACACCGAGAACGGGCGGACCACCGGCCAGTATTTCGTCATCATGGAGGTCGAGGGCGACAAGATCTCCGGCGAACGGATGTACATGGACACGTCGTTCGCGACAGTCATGGCCGAGATCCTCGGTCCCGACTTCGGCCACGTCCCGGGTGTTTCGCGCCTGGAGACGATGGTTCCGCCGCCGGTCCCCCGGCTGGATCGCGCCGCGGAGCACGCCGCCAATCCGAACCACTGATTCGGCGCCCGCGACGACACAGCCGGAGTGAGCGGCTCCACTCGTTGACGACGCCCTCGGGTCCTCGCCGTGAGGTGGCGACCCGAGGGCTTCGGGCATCGTTGGCAACATTTTCGCATCCGACCACACCAAACAGTTTGGTTTGGTATGCTGTGACCGTGGCCACTTCCTACGATGCCGATACCACCCGCGAACGCATACTCACCGCCGCGACCGACGAGTTCGCGCAGTACGGAGTCGCGGGCGCTCGCATCGATCGGATCGCCAGCCGGGCGAAGACGAGCAAGGAACGGCTGTATGCGCACTTTCGCAGCAAACAGCAGCTCTACCGATTCATCGCCGAACGCGAACTGGCCGCGATGACCGAGGCCACCCACCTGGACGCCACCGATCTGCCCGGCTACGCCGGCCGCGTCCACGACCATTTCATGGCGCATCCCGACCACCTGCGCCTGCTGCAATGGGGTCGATTGGACGTCGTCGGCGCCGAGCCGTCCGACGATCCTTTTCACGACTCCGTCCGGGAGACGGTGCGCAGCGGCGTCGAACAGCTGCGGCAGGCCCAGGTGGACGGGCATCTGGATCCGTCGTGGGACCCGATCGACATCATGGTCGTGGTTACTCAGCTCGCCCTGGCCTGGGCCTCGGGCCCGGATCTCGTCCACCTCGCGGAGGGTCAGGTTCGCGACCCCTCCCCTGCCGCGCGCCGCGCCGCGATCGTCGCGGCCGTGGCCGGTCTGTTTCCGGCGGCCGGCGGCACCCGCCCCACAAGTTCTGGCACCGATGGCACGACCCCGGCGGCTGTGCGTGAGGATCGAGGAGTTCGTTCGTGCGCGAGTGGATAGTCAAGCTCAATACGATCGACGGCGGCGCGGCCGAGGCGCTGCGGGTGATCGAACATTTCGACATGCTGGTCGACCAGCGGTCCTCGGCGATGGCCATGCTGCGCGCAGCCGCGGTCCTCGCCGACTGCACTGTCGGACTGGAGGACCCCGAACGCGGCCTCCGGGTTGGCGTCGACGCCGCCGGGCGCACCCTCGCAGACCCCGACGAGAAGATCGGCACCCGGCAGATACAGCGCTTCGAGGAGATCTCGGTCTGGCTCGACCGCGACGGCACGCCGTGGCCCCTGGACCACCTGATACTCGAACGATTCGCGCGCAGCCTGCACGCGGTGAAGAAGACGCGCGAGAGTTCGCCGACCGCGGCGGCGACCCGCACCGCCTGCGACCCCGACGCCGCATCCTCGGACCGGGAGAACGCGCTGCGGCGGCTCGGCCTGGGATCGACCGTCACGGTAGTGGCCACCCATCGGGCCGATGCCCAGCACATGCCGCCGGGCCTCGTCGTCGACGACCATCAGATCCATCTGTTCCCCGGATCGACGGCACCGGGAGCGATCCCCCGCGCCGTCGCGGCCGGCATCCATACCTGCGCGGGATCCGATGTGCCCCGAGCCCTGGAGTACGCGCGTACGGCGCTGCGCATCGCGGTCGATCTCGCCACGGGCGAACCCGCACACGTGCGCTACGACCAGCTCGGCAGCATCGCCACCGTCGTCGAGAGCGTCGACGCGGAGACGGCCGCGCAGGCCCCCGATGTTCGCCGGGTCGTCGAGCTGCAGGCGCAACGACCGTGGGTCGTTCCCACACTCGAGGCCGTGCTGAGCCACAGCAGTATCCGCGAAGTCGCCCGCCTGCAGAACCTGCACCACTCGACCATGCGCCAGCGCATCGACTGGCTCGAACGCCAGCTCGGATACACCCCGCTGAGCGGCGGCGGCTATGCCCGCGCGAGCACGACGCTGATGCTCTGGCGGATCGCGATGGCGGCCGAACGCACGCAGACGTCCCTCGCGCCCGCCCACGCGGTGTCCCGGTAGCCGGGGGACGACGACACATGCCGGCACGGTCGCGACCGCCGTTTGTCGGGAACGAAGGCGCGAGCCGCGTCGACTTGGCGGCTGTGGCCCGCCTCACACGGCCTGTTCACTGAGTGCCGAAGGAGGTTTTCATGACGCAGAACGCAATCGACTTCGGCCCGGCGCCGGTACGACCGCCCTACGATCCCGAATTGCTTCCCGGCCTCGCGGCCATCCGGTCGGCCACGCCACCGCTGAGTGACGAAACGCTGGAACTGATGCGCGAGATCACCGTCGCGACCGTGCCCGGGCGCGATCCCGTCGATCTGACCGCGGCCGGCCGGGTTCGAGTCGACGAACTCACCGTCGCGACGCCGTCGGCCGAGCTGCCGCTCACCGTGCTCACTCCCGCCGAAGGCCGGGGCCCCTGGCCGCTGATCTACTACGTGCACGGCGGCGGAATGGTCGCCGGCGGCCGCCACCTGGGTCTGGACGATCTGCTGTCGCACGTGGCCGACGGAACCGCGGTCGTCGCGTCGCTCGACTACCGGCTCGCCCCCGAACATCCCGATCCCGTCCCGGTCACCGACTGCTACGACGGTCTGCGATGGTGCGCGGAGAATGCGGCGCAATTGCGCGCCGACCCCGCGCACATCATCGTGACCGGAACCAGTGCGGGCGGTGGCCTGGCCGCGGGGATAACACTCATGGCCCGCGACATGGGCTTTCCGCAGGTGAGCCACCAGGTACTCGTGTGCCCGATGCTCGACGACCGATTCGAAACGCACAGTTCCCGCATGCTCGACAACGACGGGAGCTGGGACCGCAACGGCAACCTGTACGGCTGGACGGCGCTACTCGGCGACCGGCGCGGGACCGATGACGTCTCCTACTACGCGGCACCCGCGCGGGCGAACGACCTGTCCGGGCTGCCTCGCACCTTCATCGATGTCGGTGACGCGGAGGGCTTCCGCGACGAAGCCATCGACTACGCGAGAGGTCTCGTCCAGGCCGGAGTGAGCGTGGATCTGCACGTCTGGGCGGGTGGTTTCCACGGATACGAAAACATCACACAGGCAGCGGTCGCACGAGCATCGTTCTCGACCCGGACCGCGTTCTTCCGGCGCGCGTTGGAACGCTGACAGCAAAAGTTTCCGCGGAGATACCTCCGCGGAAACGGGTGTGCCGCCGGCAACGGCGCCGACGGCACACCTGTTCTGTTTTTCGCATTATCGGAAAATGGCCGAAACACGAATTCCACCATCTCGCCGAACCGTGCGAGCATGCCGTCCGATATCCGCCGGATGGCGGGTTATCGCGGCACAATTCGAACCATAGGCTGCGAGTATCAAGGCAGTCGTATGCAGCTCCGGAAAACTCGAAATCACCGACGTTCCGAATCCTCGACCGGGTCCGGGACAAGTACTTCTCAATGTTTCCCGGTGCGGCATATGCGGTTCGGATCTGCACGACGAGTCCACAGCAACCAGCTCGCCGATATGTTCGCGACCGTGGGTTACGACACGATGCCGCGTCACGGGGGCACGACCGGGGCGAGTTCCGTGACCCCCTGAACATGCTCGCGAACGGAACGGTCGACGCGTCGCCACTCATCACCGCGACCGTGGGGCTCGGTGGTGTTGAGGCCGCCTTCAGCGTCCTGGGCGATCCCGAAGGGCACGCCAAGATCCTCGTCGACCCCGCCAGCACGGCGACCGTCGTCTGACATCGCGGCCCGAAAGCGCGCGGACGGGAATACTCTGGCTGGTATCCGCTGGCAGATCACGAGTAACCGATGGTCGAGAAACATCCGTGCAAGACCCAGCGTGATGTCGGCGTCGACGTCATCACGGAGCTGAGTACTGCGGGTTTCGAGGACGCGGAGGAGATCGGCCGGGGTGGGTTCGGAGAGGTGTATCGATGTCGCCAGATCGGCGTGGAACGCACCGTGGCGGTCAAGGTGCTCACTGAGGAATTCAACGAAGATCGCGAACGATTCCTGCGCGAGCAGCGGGCGATGGGGCGTTTGACGGGACATCCGAACATCGTGGAGATGTTGGAGGTCGGCGCCACCGTGAACGATCATCCGTACCTGGTGATGCCGTATCTCTCGCGCGGCTCGTTGCACGATCGCATCCTGCGCGGCGGTCCGTTGCCGCTGCCGGAGGTTCTCCACCTCGGAGTGATGATCGCCGGTGCGCTCGAAACGGCCCACCGCGCGGGCGTCCTGCATCGAGATATCAAGCCGGCCAACATCTTGCTGACCGACTACGGTGAGCCGGCGCTGACGGATTTCGGCATCGCCCACATCACCGGAGGGTTCGAAACCGGCACCGGCACCGTCACCGGTTCCCCGGCCTTCACCGCGCCCGAGGTGCTCCGAGGCGATCCGCCGAGCGAGGCCTCCGACGTGTACGGGCTGGGTTCCACACTCTTCTGCACGCTGACCGGTCACGCCGCCCACGAGCGCCGCGGCGGCGAACAGGTGGTCGCCCAGTTCTTACGAATCACCGAACAGCCGATTCCGGATCTGCGCGAAGACAGCATTCCCGACGACATGTGCAGGGTGATCGAAGGTGCGATGTCGCACGACCCGGCTCGCCGCCCCACCGCCGCTGTGTTCGGAGATCAGCTCCGGCAGGTCCAACGGCGGCACGGTTTGCTGGTGGACCGGATGCCGCTGCGGGACGAACTCGACGTTTCTTCTCCGCACGAGGCGATACCGGCAGGCGTGAGCGGGAACCTGCCGCTGGAGCTGACCAGTTTCGTCGGTCGGCGTATCCAGGTGGCAGAGGTGAAGAACCTGCTCACGATGTCGCGTTCGGTGACCCTGACCGGAATCGGAGGCGTCGGAAAGTCACGGCTCGCACTGCGTGTCGCACACAAGATGGCAGGCGAATTCGCCGACGGCGTGTGGCTGGTCGAGTTGGGCGATATACGAGATCCGACACTGCTGGCCGACGTCGTGGCCAATGCGCTCGGGCTCCGCAGCCGAGGCTCCGGACCGATACTCGACGTTCTGGTCCGCTATCTGTCCACGCGGGAACTGCTGATGGTGCTGGACAACTGCGAACAGGTGATCGACGCGGTCACAGCACTGACCGAGCACTTGTTGCGAGCGTGTCCGCGGATACGGATCCTCGCGACCAGCCGGGAGGCTCTCGAGGTCAGCGGAGAATCGGTGTTCGCCGTGCCCGCGCTGACCGTCCCCGATCCGATGGCCCAGCCGGGGCGGCACGCCACCCGCGATGACGCCGTGGCATTGTTCGCCGAACGTGGCGCCGCGGTAGTGCCTGGCTTCGACGTCACCGATGACAACAGGACCGACGTGATGCGGATCTGCGCTCGGCTGGACGGGCTTCCGCTGGCGATCGAACTCGCCGCGGCGCGCCTGCGGGCGATGTCGCCCCGGCAAATTCTGTCCGGACTCGACGACCGCTACGGGCTGCTCACTCGTGGCCGGCGCGGTGCACCGATGCGGCAGCAGACCCTCGCATGGTGTATCGGCTGGAGCTATGACCTGTGCACCCCGCAAGAGCAACGGCTGTGGGCCCAATTGTCGGTCTTCGCAGGCGGTTTCGAGCTCGACGCCGCCGAACAGGTGTGCGACGGCGGTCCGACCCGGCCGGAATTGCTCGATGCCCTGTCCGTACTGGTCGACAAATCGATTCTGATCCGTGAGGACGTCGATCGCACAGTCCGATTCCGGATGCTCGAGACCGTCCAGGAATACGGTCGGCAAAAGGCCGAAGAGAGCGGCGAATATCTCGATTACGCTCGGCGGCACCAGGATTGGTGTCTTCGGCTGACATTGCAAGCCGAGGCCGAATGGATCGGTCCGGATCAACTGCGGTGGGTTGCCCGACTGGAGCGAGAACTGCCGAATCTCCGTACGGCACTGGAGTTCGCCCTTTCCGAGGCTACCGACGTCGCCGTCCGGATGGTCACCGCCCTCCGCCTGTTCTGGATGATGCGGGGACGACTCGGCGAGGGTCGCCGCTGGACCGCTCGCGCGCTCCCCCATGCCGGCGCGACAATGGCCCACGATCGGGCCAAGGCGCTCTACGCCGCCGGAGCCATCGCGGTCATTCAACGCGACTTCGCCGACGCCACAGACAAATTGACCCGTATGAAGGAGCTCGCCGAACACACCGACGATCCCGTCGTCGCCGCGCTTCTCGCCCACGCCGAAGGATCCATCGCGCTCATGACGGGCGATGGTGATCTCGACCGTGCCCGCGGCTACGTGGCCGAAGCCATCGACTGCTACGAGGAATTCGGTGAGCTGAGCCTGCGGTTGGACGCCCTGATCTTGCTCGGATGGTCATGGGCGCTGCTCGGTGCCACCACGCGAGCAACCGAATACTTCGAACAGGTGCTGTCCATCACCGAAGCGGCCGGCGAGACGATGCTGCGGTCCTGGGCCCAGTGGGCGCACGGATACGTCGCGTGGCGTGCGGGCGAGCCCGACCGCGCTGTGCGCGCACTGGAGAACGGCATTCGATCGGCCCGGCTGGTCGCGGATCCGCTCGTCGCCGCGGCCTGCACGGAAAACTTGGCATGGGTCGCGTCCGAGCAACACCATCACCGACGCGCCGCCGCGTTGATGGGCGCCGCCGACTCGCTGGTCAGTGTCACCGGCAGCGCCGCCTTCGTCTTTCCCGATCTGCGCACACACCGCACGGACTGCGCCCGCGCGAGCCGAGAGGCGCTCGGTGACCGGGCGTTCGAGGCGGCGCTCGGCGAAGGCGCCGCAATGACGTTCGATGCGGCCGTGGCCTTCGCCTTGCACGAACAACCCGAGGAAGACGCACCTCGACGTGGCGGCGGAACACTGACCAAACGCGAGATCCAGGTCGCCGAACTCGTCGGCCGAGGACTATCCAACAAGGCGATCGCCGAGCGACTGGTCATTTCGCAGCGCACCGCGGAGGGACATGTGGAACACATCCTCGCCAAGCTCGGCTTCACCTCCCGCTTACAAATCGCGACCTGGGTGGCGGCGCAACCCGAACTCTGAACGTGCCCTCGGTAGCGGGGACTACCCACCGAGCTGAGGGATGGTCCGTTTCACCAGGGGGATCTCGCACTTGATAGATTGATCTAGTATCCTGGGCGCACCCACGTCATCACGACACGAAGTCAGAAGTTGAAAGGCCAACCAGAATGATCAAAATCGAGCGGGTCGCGCACGTAGTCATCAAGGTCCGCAGCCTGGAGAAGTCGCTCGACTTCTACACGCGGATCCTCGGACTGAAGATCATGGGCAGAATCGACCCGAGCGTCGTCTTCTTGTCGACCGGACGCGACCACCATGAACTGGGTATCGCCGAACTCGGCACCGAAGCTCCCGACGGAACCTTCTATCAGGTCGGAATGGAGCATTTCGCGTTCAAGCTGCGCGACGAGGCCGATCTGATCGAAGCCTACGAGACGTTGCTGAGCGAGAATGTCGAGATCGCGTACACCGTCAACCACGGGGTCACCAAGAGCGTGTACTTCTACGACCCGGACGGCAATGAGCTCGAGGTGTATGCGGACAACTCCCCCGAGGAAGTCGCCAGCTTCGAGAATCCGTATGGCGGAATGGAGAAACTGGCCTTTGCCACCGATCAGCCGTCGTTGATGGATTCGATCATCAAGGCCCAGCAATCGATGGCACCCGCGGGCGCAGGCGAGTGACCGAGCGGGCCGTCGGATCCGACGGCTGACCACGTCCACGGGTGGGGCCGTTACGTCCGGGCAGGGTGCCGAGAACCACTGCCTGCGACCATGGCCCACCGGTGGATGCGGATCTGCTGATCAGCGAAGTCGCCGAAACTCAGGTGTGAATTCATGGCCACCCCGCTCCCCGGCGCCTGCGCGCCGATGCCGCCCGCAACCGTGCGCGAATCTTGCGCGCCGCCGAGAGGCTGTTCGCCCGGCGCGGCCTCGAGGTCACTCTCGACGATGTCGCCGCCGCGGCCGGTGTGGGCATAGGTACCGTCTACCGGCGCTTCGCGAACAAGCAGGGGCTGATCATCGCGGCCTTCGGCGAAACCGTCGCCGAGATGGCCGAGGCAACCGACGCCGCTGACGCCGATCCCGACACCCGGCGCGGATTCACCCGACTGTGCGAGTGGTACTGCGAACGTATCGCCGCGGATCGCGGTTACGGCGAGTTGATGACCGAACTTCCCTATGTGACACAGTATTTCGCTACAGTGAGTGAACGGATCACCCCGACTGTCCTGCGATTGATCGACAAGGCCGTCGCCGAAGGCGTGCTGCGGCCGGGGATCGCCGCTTCCGATGTGTTCGCGATGGTCACGATGGTGGGGGCGATCGCGAGCTTCGCCGAACCGATCGATCCCGGCCTCTGGCGCCGCTACCTGGGCATTATCCTCGACGGCCTCCGCGCCGACGGCTTTTCGCGTCAGTCCCTGGCGGTTCCACCACTGCATGTCGACGATGTGGACGCAGCGAAGTCGGCGGTATTCGCCGGCCGACGAGGCTGAATCTCCGGCTGTACGGCACCGCGGATCCGGCGTTGAGGCAGTCCTGCCACCGGCACACTCGATTTCGCCGACCACGGACGTACCCGCCGGAGGCCACGGCGTCGACGGTAAATCCCTCCGCAGCAAACCTTTTCGTCGTCGATGCTTCAACGAACCCGTAATGTCACCACGGGTGGCTTCGAGTAGTACACGGGCTCCGACTATACGTCAGGGAACGATTCCACCACTCGCCATCACCAGTTGTCCGGTGACCCAGTGAGAGTCCGGTGAAGCCAGCAGCGATACCGCGTCGGCGATGTCTTCCGGCTCTCCGATGCGGCCCAGTGGCGTCCGGGCGATCAAGGCATCGTCCTGCTCCTTGGTGTTCGTTCCGATCAGGTCCGTCTTGGTGAAACCCACCCCGATCAAGTTGACAGTGATATTCCGTGGCCCGAGTTCGGCGGCAAGTGACCTGGTCGCTCCTTCGAGCCCCGCCTTGGTGCCGGAGTAGACCGTGCTCCACGGGACAGGATGCACTGTTACGCAGGAAGTGATGTTGATGATGCGTCCGCCTTCGGGAAGCAGCGGCGCGGCGGCCTGTATGTCAGCGATCGGGCCGAGGATGTTGACGGCGAATTGCTTGCGCGTGAACTCTCTTGCGCGTGAACTCTTCGGTGATGTCCTCGATGGGCTCTCGCCCGAGGGGTCTATACTGCGATCGCGATCGCCTTTCCACCTGCCTTCCGAATGCGTTTCACGACAGCGTTCGCTTTGTCCTCGGAGGCAACGTAATTCACCACGACAGCGGCTCCATCGGACGCCAACCGTTCTGCGGTGGCCGCGCCGATCCCGCGCGACGATCCCGTCACGATTGCAACCTTGCCTGTCAGATCCGCCATCGAACTCTCTTCTCCTCGCAGTGATGGGTAATCGAAATACGGCTCCGCTCGAACCGCAGGAAGCCGGGCACAAGAAATTAGTAGATTGATCTATTTTACCAGCTCGCGGAGGCGTCGACTTCTCGACAGCCCAGTGATTCCCCAAGCAGGGCCACCGGGGTTGAGCTTCGAAGGCTCCCCCAGCATTGGTGCACCATCCTTGGGAGTAAGGTGAATCACTTCACCGCCTTGAACATGGGAAAAGAATTCCCGGGTACGGGCTACGGATATGTGTGACCCACACCATAGGTCACTGTAAAACTATCGACTGGCCGAGGTCTACATCTCGTACCCAAAATGCGTGCGCGCTGACGACCCGAACCGACAAGTGAATCGCGCAAATCACCGTCGTGAGCCTCAAGTGCCGAGTCTCGGCAAGTGCGAGTGCTGTAGCCAGAATCGGATCAAGGGCGAGATGTGCGGTTTCGTGATCAACCGCTAATTGGTATTTGCATCCTCAGCAGTACAGAAGGCCTTGATTCACTCCGAACACGAGAAACTTTCGGAGATCGTCGGATTGCAATCTGTCCGACAGCAGACACAATTCTTCGAAGTCACATTCCTTACCGGAGGCCAGAGCGTGGAGCGCGGGAGCGAGCCGATAGTCCAGGCGCACACGAGTGCCGCCGCTGGCGAGCGTGACCTGGTCTCCGGATTCTTGAATTACCGGCCTTTCGCGACCGGAAAACTTGAATGACAGGTATCTGCAGTCGGCAGTCGGGTCGAGCGAAATCGGAAACTGACTGCCGGTTCTCTTTGCGGATCTGTGCGCATCTCGATCGCCATCTGTGAGGTGCGAGCCAACGCGACTACCGCTTTCCAGCCAGTCGAAGGCTATCGTCAGGTGGAGGGACAAGCATCCGAGGCCGGCGACCTTGTGCGGAGTGTTGGATGCGACGTATACGAATTCTCCGGCGGAAATCTCGTCGCCGACTGCTGGTGTTCCCGTGTCCGGGTGTTGCACTGTCCAAGCCTTGCTGCCGCTCACTTGAATGACGAAGAAGTTGTGATCATCGACGTGGGTGCCGAAGGCGGACTCGCTGGTACTGGTCAGATAGGCCTGGATCCAGACGCGCGCGTCAATTAGGTATTCGAGCGACTCCTGTATTCGCTGCACAATCCTGGACGTCTCGTGGAGGTGGTTGTAGATCAAGGTCGCGCCGTCCGACAGATATCGCTGAGTTCGATCCATGTCGAGGTATGAGTGCACAACCAGGCCGTCACCAATCCGCGCCGACATGAACTTGCTGGGGTGCAGATCCTTCCCTTGGTGAACAAGCCTTATATTCGACCACAGCGAACCGGCATAGACGACATCGCGCCACAGAGCACGCTCGAGTTCCGCCAAAGAAACCAGTCGATGGAGCCGTCCGCGTACCACTTTCGCATCGTTTTCAATGGCGCCTGCCAGTTCCGATGCAATGATGTATCCGAGATCTTTCACTATCCGAACTCCCCGTATAGGCACAATCCATGCAAGTATGTTACTCAGGCAGGCACGAATCCTGACAACGACATTCGCGAAGTGTCGCCAGCAAGCTGATCTACCCTACGAATTCGGTGGAATGTGCGTGCCTTTACCACTACCAACCGGTTGGGTCGAGGGAAAACCGCGGTGGCATTCAACTTCGAATCAATGATGATATCGTCGACCCCACGCCCCGGAACCGGGCTGCCGAACATGTCGATATCCGCATCGATGATATCCAGCTCACCGCCCCATGATGCCCGCCATCTCGGCGAGAGATAAAAAATGAACGCGGCTACGCGATCATGGCCGTCATCATGCCAAGAAAGCTTCACACCTGCGGGGTAGGACCAGTAGAGACTATCGATCTCGATGACTCCGGTCGGCTGAATATCCAGTTGAGATAACCCGTCGAGGACCGCTTGACCGAGTGCGTCTTGCCACCGATTCGACTCTGGATTCGCAAGTTTGATAGCGGGACCTTGCGCGCGGAACGCGAATCCGTCGTGATAGGGGTTTACTGTGCTGAGCACAGGCCGCAATCCAGCCTCATAGCAGTCGACCGCCGACTCACGCAGAGAATTATCGGCAAGCACATCGTCGAGCACTGCGTACCGATTGCCAATAGAATGTATATGCATTTTGCCCAAACCTTAATCCATGCTTACCGCAGCCGGCTGTACAGCATCCTCGGAGCGTGTCGTCGACGCAGCGGCGATAGCGGCGATACCGATGAGAAGTCCGCACGCGGCCGCGACGAACATCCAGAGCGAGGAGGTCGAAAGCGCGAGCCCGCCGACCGCCATCCCGACAGGGATGCCAACCGAGTTGATGAACCCCTCGACCGAGACGAATCGAGCGAGGCTGGCGGATTCCAGTGACCGCTGAAGCGAGGTTTGCCAGACTATGGCGCACACCGAGTTCGCTACTCCGGCCACGATGCATGCGGCGCAGAGTACCCAAATTCCCACAGCATTAGGCAGGACCGCATAGGCGGCGAGGCCGGCGGCCTCGCACGAAAAGGCGGCGCCGAGCAGGAGTGAAACCATTGACCATGAGAGCTGGCGAAGTCCTGCGAGAATCGACACCGATCCGATCAGGCTTGCTGCGGCCATCGCCGTGGCCAATATCGCCCATGATCCGCTACCTGAATGTTTGATGGTGAGCACGGGCCCCGCCACCGAGACCATGCCGATGGTGAACGACACGAGGAACCACAGTGCGGTCGACCATCCCAACCATGGCTGACACCGGATCGATGACCAGGCGGAGTACTCTGCACGGATGTCCCCGCTATCGTCCTGCTCGACCGATTCTCGACTATCGCACCGCGGCGAGTGGGCCACTCTCCGGGCGTAGGCCAACGCCAGGACGTTCGCGATGAAGGTGAGTCCGTCCAGAATCAGGATCGGCTCGAATCCGATAGTCTCCATCGCGATGGCGGCGAGTGTCGGTCCGACGAGGACACTGACGTCCAGGTTAAGAGCCAGGACAGCGTTGGCCTTTTCTAGCCCGGTATCGTCCACTATTCGAGGAATGATCGACCACATCGCAGGACCGTAGAAGGCCGATCCGGCGCCGTATACGGCCGCCGATACGCACATGAACAGCAGCCAATGGTGACTTGTGACCATCATGGCGATCGCAAGCCCGAACTGTGCGGCCAATCGTGCGATATCGGAACCGATCATCACGAGGAATTTGTCGCGGCGAGCCGCGACTCTGCCGGCGATCGGGACGGCCGTGAATCGCGCGACCCACAATGACAGGAGTACCGCGGTCAGCGCACCTGGAGAATTGAGGGCGCGCACGACCTCCAGAGAAAAAGCCACGGGGATCAGGCCATCGGTGAGTGCTGAGCAGACGGCACCGAGATACACGCTCCGGAATACACGGTTTTGGAAGATGTTTCGCAGGGCGCCTGAAGGCGCGGTGGAGGAAGTCATGCGGCCACTACCCCACCTATCCGGTAGAGAAGTTCGACAACCTTCATGCCGCCGGTATGTCCGGTGCCCTCTATCGCTTTCGGCAGCGACAGGACATCAACTGCCTCGAGGCTGTTGACGATTTCCGAAATCGCCCCGAAATCGATGCTGGGGTCGGTCTTTATCGTACGACCGCGAGCAAGCAGGATGCCTGGTTCCCGTGCCGCGACCACTCCGCGGAATGCTCCCCTGACCTTGTCGGGTATCTGGCCGTGGCTTTCGATCGCCACTTTCTTGGGAATACCGGTGAATCCGCACGTGGCCTCGATGGCGAACTCGTCCTCTGCTACCGCGATGATGCGATCGATCAACCTCGAGTCGGCGTTTCCAAGAATGCTTGCGACTTCTGACATCTCACTGGCTGCGCTCACCAGAGGCAGCAGGGATTCTTCCGCGACCTTCGTGATCGCGGAGCGCAATGTCCTGTGCGAGTCGATCGGATATATCGTCAGGCCGACGAAGGCCGAGGGGCCATCATTCCTGAACAGGTGATATCGGCCACGGGGAATCGACACGAAATCTCCCGGGCGCAGGGTGATCATCTCAGCGCTGCCCAGGTTGTCCGAGAAATCGAATGAGATCCCGTTGAAAGAAGGGCTTCGAAGGAACAGACTATCGGGAAGAGCTCCATCCGGCCAGACCCAGAGGGTCTTGTCAGAGGGCCCGAGATGGAAGATCATCGACGGTTCGGCGTCGCAATGAATGCCGAAAGGAGTCCACTCACAGTTCGCTATGAACGTGTATACGTCCGCGCCACAAATGGGCGGATGTCCGACATCAGTGGTTATCCGTTGGATGACCTTTGCGAAGAATTCGGACAGCTCCAGCGACCACGCCGAGAATCCGTTGATCGCGAGGCAGGACGACGTCGTTTCCGAGACTCTGGCAAGCCATTCCGTCGGCGATTCCTCGTCACGGAGTGGCGTGTCAACAAGCTCGTTGACCAATCGATAGTCGAGCGCGTCTCTGCGGAACGCGCGCACCCGAGGGGCCCGGTCCCCGCTCCGGATGATGTTCTCGACCGCAGTCCGGAGCACAGCCGTCAGCCTCGCAACCTCTTCGTTCGGAAGAAGTGAAGGCTCATATATAAGCTTGTTGAATCGCGGCGCGTTATCAGCGAAAGCGCGCCAGTTTGTTTCAAATTTCTCGTTCACGTTTCAGGTGTCCCTCGGGGTACGTGGCGATCTAGTTGATTACAGGATTGAACGGAGATCTACTGGTTGCCCGCTCCCGAGCCGAGTAGACAACCGAAAATTTCAGAACTCGGTTATCAGTGACCGGTATCCTGGCGGGGCGAACCGATGATGATCGGGCCGGGGCCCCGCTGAGTGTTGGATCCGTTGGATCCCTCGATAACTTCCAGAATCAGGTCGTCGTTTTCTTTGTACATATCAGTACCTCCCTTTACTGTGAACGCCACCCCGGCTGCTCCGGGGATGCCCCGAGAGACGTTCTGAGCCTACACAGTCCAACTCTGCCACCAAAAGCAATTTTTCGCGATCGGATACGAATGTCATGATAGGACCACGTTTTCCTCTGTCCGGTCCGGATATTCGGCACGAGGCCAGTTGTTCGCACCCCTGATCGCCTCTGTCCGACAGACCGTCTAGAACTCGTAGGAGCACGGCCACGGGGACAGTGCAATACGCGCGATCACGACTGACGTGGTACGACGCCGAAAATCGTCCGGTGACAGTGGTCGATGCGAAATACAAGATCCAGCGCAACGGAATACCCAACGCGGACATGTACCAGCTCGTCGCGTATTGCACGGCACTGAGGCTGACGCGCGGTCATCTGGTGCATGCCCGGGGCAGGGCTGCACCGTCGAACGTCGAGGTCGTCGGCACCGAGATCATGATCGTCTGCCATGCAGTGGACCTGACACTGCCGCCAGGGCAGCTGCTCGCCTCGATCGCGCCGCTCGCCGAGCACATCGCCAGCGTCGCGCGTTCGGCCCCAGGCGCGCCGAGGCATGCACCCTCGGCCCAGGCTCACCTCGCACGCAGCAAACTAGGTCCCGAACTCGTCCAGGATCTGATCGCTAACTTGAACGCGTTCATGGCGCAGCGGGCGGCCGGCTCGCGCACGTGCTCCGAGTGGCGAAGCAGCGCAGCGGGGTCGACCGCGAGCAGGAAACTGGGATCGGTCACCAGCGAGTCGAGCCGACCCGCCGCTTGGGCGTGGAACGGAAGCAGCGTCCTGACATACCCGTCTACAGCCCCCCATCCGCCGGGCGCCGGGCGCCAGGTTTCCACAATCCTCGCGTGTGCTTCGCAGATGGCGTCGCGCAGGTCCTCACGCAGACCCGCATTATGTTCTGGTGCCCGTCCAGTGTCGTGGCCGGTGAAGAGGTCGCGCAGGCTCTGGTGACGTATGACGTAGCGGCGGCGACCGTTGCTGGTGGAAGTGGCCAGAAAGGGGCGCAAAAGGTGGTCGAGCCAGGTCCGCAGGCTGGAGCCGGACGGGTCCGGCAGTTGCAGGAGCTCGCTGAGTTCGTGGCGATCGACCGGGCGCAGCAGGGCGGCCAGCATCGCCAGGCACGGCCGGCCGAGGGTGTCCCAGTCCAATTGCCCGCTCCAGCGGCTGATGTGGTTGAGATAGAAACCTTTCAATCCCGGCGGCAGAGCCGCGACATCGACGGACGCCTGTCCGGCACGGGTGTCATCGAGAACGTATCGTGCGTAGATCCAAACCCCGCCACATTGCCTGGCCAACGTGGTCACGAACCACTCGTGATCAATCCTCCTGCGGGACAGAGCATTCCGCAGCATTTCATCCCAGTTCATGCGCTGCCGCAGATAGGTACGTAGATCGTCGAAGTTGGCGACGGCATCGACATCGATGACCTCCCAGCGGGTGCGATCGCGAAGAGCCGACAATGCGAGACCGAAGCGGGTGGTCGCCACGACATGCACACCGGCGGGCAGATGTTCCGGCCGCGGCAACCCCAGCGGGACACCCGTGTCCTGCCCCGGCGCGGGCGGTTCAGCTTCATCCAACCCATCGACAACCAGTACCAGCGGCGCCCCCGGCCGGTGAACATCGCGCTCGGCCGCGGCCGCACGCAGAACCTTGCCCAGCCAGTCCGGGCGCTCGGCCACCGGCGGGAGACTCCCACCGGGACAAAATCGGTCGGCGAGGTCCCACCAGCCGATCAGCTGCGCGGCCAGACTCTTGCGGGCTTCGATCGGGTCACGGCCGCCCTCAAGCATCGTGAAGTGGTACACGCACGGGCGCGTCCATACGAGATGCGCCGCCAGCGCGCTCTTACCGATCCCGGCCTCGGACTGGACCACCACATACCCACGATCCTGAGCCGCGATGGCGGCATCGAGCCGTGCGATCAGCCAGTCTCGGCCGCAAAAGTGCTCTACGTCGATCACCTCGGCCACCGGCGCGGGATCGAAAATCCGATCCTGCCACCGATCCACGGACCCCGACACCATCGACACTCGGACCGTCACTGGGCCGGTGATATCCCTCCCGGCCACGACCGCCCCCGGCCCCACCACCCACCCAGCCGCCCCGGGCCCACCACTAGTCATCGAGCACTTCCCGCCTCAGGGCTCACGATGTGGTGTGGTGTTGTCAACTTTCGTGCTGGCCGGTCCGGTGATGTCCCGGCCGGCCGAGATCGAACCTGCACCGTAGCCCGTGCTGTCAGGACCGGCCGGTACACCTTTCACATCAGTGTCCGCACTGTTGGAGATATCCCGCTCGGCATGAATTGCGCCAGGCCCCACGGTAGGCGTAGGCGGGATGCCCGTAGTCGCAGTACGCCATGTCAACAAAGCCGTTACCGACGCCGACATGAATACCAGAACCACGATCCCCACCCACCATCCCCACCCGCCATTGAGCCGGTCTTTGACCACCAGCGTCGCGGTACTCAACACAACTTCAGCCGCAGCCCTGTCACGAGACGAGGCCGCATAGAGAAGCCTCCACACTTCGAGGGGATTGACAAATGCGCTCCGTGGCGCGAACTGCTCGCCGACAACGCCGCTTGGGACCGCGCCTACACCACCCTGAACTACGGTCGAAATCCTGAATATTGGAGCGAGCCGACCGAAACACGCTGATACAGACAAGCATACGATCCTGTTCATCAACACAGCGGATCGCAGTCAGTTCATCAACCTACGACGATGGGGGCCTGTCCCAGACGCTCGGCGCCGCGGCCCGCCCGATGTCCGACTCTGGACCGTGTTTCCCGAGCGCGGTTGTCCGAGACCACATTCGCTGGACCGGATCCGCTGCCGTGACGTCGCCGCATCCGGGTAGACAGCCGCCGCAACTGCGTTATCGAGGCATTGACCCGCACACGCCGCAACGAGGCTGTGGACGCTCGTATGTGCTGCGACAGCTACGTTCCGCCATTTTCGCCGGGACCATCGGCTCTGATCTTGACGGCGGCGTTCGGGGATAAAAGAAGGAGACCGACAATCGGTCGGCCGATGCAGCCGATACGGAGTTCGTCATGTCTGGTCTTGGGGATCGCAAGTGGTGGGCGTTGGTCGCGGTGACGCTGGCCGTGCTGGCTGTGGGTTTGGACGGCACCATCTTGAGCGTGGCGTTGCCGACATTGAGCAAGTCTTTGCAGGCCTCGGAGTCGGATCTGCAGTGGTTCTCCTCTGGCTATCTGCTGGTGCTGGCTGCCGGGATGCTTCCCGCCGGGGTGGTGGGCGATCGGTTCGGACGTCGCAGCACGATGCTGGTCGCGTTGGCGCTGTTCGGGCTCGGCTCGGTCGGCTGCGCCTATTCCAGGACACCGGGTGAGTTCATCGTGGCGCGAGTGTTGCTGGGCCTCGCGGGTGCTGGGGTGATCGTGATGGCGTTGTCCGCGATCACGGTGTTGTTCACCAAGCAGGAACGACCGAAAGCGGTGGGTATCTGGGCGGCGGCGAATTTCGTGGCGTTGCCGATCGGGCCGATCCTGGGCGGCTGGCTGCTCAGCCACTACTGGTGGGGCTGGGTGTTCTTGATCAACGTGCCGGTCGCGGTGATCGGCCTGATCGCGACCGCGATGCTGATACCCGAATCCCGGGAGGCCACGACTGCGGCTCTGGATCCGGTCGGCATGGCGTTGTCGGTGGGCGGCCTGGCCGCGTTGACCTACGGGTTGATCCTGGCCGGTGAGTACGGCTGGCGCACCGCCTCGGCATGGGGCTGGATCGCCGCGGGGCTGGTAATGCTGATCGGGTTCGGGGTCTGGGAGTATCGCCTCGGCGCTGATCGGGCGCTGGTCGATATGAGACTGTTCGGCAACGCATCGTTCACCTGGGGAGTCGTTCTCGCCGCGGTCGGTGTCCTGGCGATGATCGGGGTTCTGTTCACACTGCCGCAGTACTTCCAGGCTGTGGTGGGTACCGACGCCATGGGATCGGGTGTGCGGCTGCTGCCGGTGGTCGGCGGATTGATCGTGGGCGTGTTGCCCGCCGACCAGATCTGCCGCCGGATCGGGGCGAAAGCCACGGTCGCGATCGGATTCGCCGTACTCGCAGCAGGTTTGGCGATCGGAGCGCGCACGAGCACCGATTCCGGCACCGCGTTCCTGGCGACCTGGACCGCCCTGACCGGGGCTGGGCTGGGGCTGTCGATGGCCACCGCGGCGTCCTCGGCGCTGTGCGAACTCTCCACGGAACAGAGCGGAGTCGGCTCCGCGGTGATGCAGGCCCTGCAGAAAACCGGAGGCCCGCTGGGTGCGGCGATCATGGGCAGCGTGCTGTCCTCGGCCTACCGGCACCGGCTCACGCTCGATGATCTGCCGAAACCCGTTGCGGCGCAGGTCGAAAAAAGCGTGTTCGCCGGTGTATCGATCGCCGGGCGGATCCGATCACCACAGCTGCTGGGTTCAGTGCGTGCCTCGTTCACGCACGGCATGGATACCGCCCTGCTGGCCTCGTCGGTGATCGCCCTGCTCGGTTTCGTGCTGACGCTCGCGTTCCTGCCTTCGGTCAAACCCGTCCGATCCGCGTCCATGGCCACCGAATAAGCACCTCGGCGCGGCCTCGAACCTGGTTCGCTGGCGCTTTTCTTCGCGGGTGCGACCGCGCGGCCGTGGGTGAGCAGACGACGTGGTGAGACGGTTCACCAACCTCACAGCAGCGTTAGCCTCAAGTTTGCGCATCCAAATCTCCGTCATCCGGCGGCCGGACACATCGACTACAACGGAGAACATAACTCACCAAGCGTCAATGTCTCACCGGAGGAAAGGATGGACATCGATGTCTGCTGAATCTGCGGACGCCGCCGCACCGGTGCTCGTGGTCGGGGCCACCGGGCATGTGGGGGCCCGTGTCGTCGACGAACTCGTTGCCCGTGGCAGAAAGGTGCGTGCGCTGGTTCGCCCGGCCACCGACGCCTCGACGCTGCATGCACGGGGTGTGGAGATCGCGCGCGGTGACATGCTCGATCCCGAATCGCTGGTCGCGGCGATGGACGGTGCCGATGCGGTGATCACCACCGCCGCCGGATACACCGGTTCGAACAAGAACGCCACCGAGATCGACACCGTCGGCAACGCCAACCTCGCCGCGGCCGCCCATACGACCGGCGTGCGCCGTTTCGTGTTGACGAGCATTCTGACCAGCGACCGTACTCCCGACGTGCCGCATTTCTGGCACAAGAAACTCGCCGAGGACGAACTCGAACGTCTCGGTGTCGCATTCGTCGCGCTGCGGCCGGGGGCATTCCTGGACCAGATCGCGACACTGGCCGGCAACCCCATCGACAAGGGCCGGATCATCTGGATGGGCAGCACACGCACGCCGTTGACCTTCGTGCTCACCGACGACCTCGCGGACTACCTGGCCGCCGCCGTCGATGCCGACCTGCGGCGCGGTGAACGCATCGACATCGGCTGGAACCGTCCTGTCAGCATCGGCGAAACCGCCGAACTACTCGGCACAGCCGCAGGCCGCAGGATCAGGGTCCTCGCGCTGCCGCCGTTGCTCACCCGCGCCGCAGGTGTGCTCGCCGGGCCGTTCATGCCGATGGTCAAAGATATGGCTGCGATGTTCCGATGGTTCGACACCGGAAACTACATCGCCGACACCTCCCGCCAAACCGAGGTCTTCGGCCCCGCACCGGTGGCCGAAGACGCCATCGAACGCCTGGCCAGGCAGCTACTCACCGACCGGTGACATCGATGCCGAGCGCGGCGCGCCGGGTCGTGCTCGGCTCGGATCGATTTACCGCACGGGGACGGGTGTTGTCGAGGCGCGATCAGATCCAGTATCAACGGGGTGATCAAACGCAGGATGTCGTCGGTATCCACATCGTGCAGATCGGGCATATGCAGCAAGTACCGCTGGCTGGCCACGCCCACCAGGATCGCGCCCGCCAAGGCGGCGCGCAGGCGGGCATCCGGGGCGTCGATCACCGTGGCCAACGCGGGCGTGATGTCGGAGGTGATGTCACCGCGCAGGATCTCGGCCGCATCCTGACTGGTCAGACCCGCGCGAAGCAACACCGCCATCGGACTGTTCGGATCAGCCGCCCACGCCGACAGCATCCCGCGCGTCACCTTCTCGGCGGTCTGCTCCGGAGTCTCGGCGATGATCCGCGCAGCCGGCACCGGCCAATGCCCGCTTCACGACGGCGTACACACCCCTCGACACTCGCAGCAGACCGCGATGATATCGCCTGGGGCGGTGGAGATTTCCGTTCACTTTTCACGAATCACGCGGTGCGGGAGCCACTCCCGCCAGCGCGGCGAGCCGGTCCGGCGACCCGAACGACGCGAGATCACCGGCCGTGATCGCGAGGAACTCCGCACCCAGCTTCACACCGACACCGGGCAAGTTCGTGACGGCTCCCGCCAACATATTCGCCGACGAGTTGCAGCAAGAGTATGCGCCAGAGGCTCGCTCGGCGTGCCACCGCGGCGCGGCCGTCGGTGCGGGGACGGCATACTGGAATCCTTTGCACAGCAACACATCCCACCCGCTCATGCCAAGTGCGCCAACGACATCTTCGATCCTTCGTCGGAATTGCCGGATTGCTTGACCCGACCGATTCCAGGTGGAGGACCTGCACATCGTCGATGTCTTCTGCGACAGTGGCCAGCCGATAGGTCCATGTCCAGCCACACCGGCGTGGCCGCCGTATCGGCGAGGAAGGCGAGCAGTTCCGGTGTCGCGCCGGGTCGGGGAAGCGCCTCGGAATGCTCGGCAGGGGCCGCGATGCTCAGGATTTTCACTGCGTGAGCACAGCACATTCGGTGGTGACTGTGCCTGAATGGTCCGCGTGCTGACTTCCTCCGAGCTGACCGTGCCCCGACCGGAATCACCACCAACGCCGAGCGCGTCCCGCACCCGGGATCGGCTGGGGGTGATCCTGTTGCTCGGCGGCACCGCGATCGCGTATCTGTGGAATGTCACCGTCAACGGCACGGGCAACGCGTTCTACGCGGCCGCGGTGTGGTCGGCGACGCGGAGCTGGAAGGCGCTGCTGTTCGGGTCGCTGGATCCGAACAATCTCATCACTGTCGACAAACCACCGGTGTCGCAGTGGGTGATGGGGCTCTCGGCGCGGTTGTTCGGATTCGGCAGTGCCGCCGAGCTGGTCCCCCAAGCGCTCATCGGTGTGGCGACCGTGGCGGTGCTGTACGGCGCGGTGCGACGTCTGGCCGGCCCCGGGGCGGGGCTGCTGGCCGGGGCGTGTTTGGCGTTGATGCCGGTGGCCGCGTTGATGTTCCGGTTCGACAAGCCCGATCCGGTGATGGTGCTGCTGATGACGGCCGCGGTCTACGCGCTGGTCCGGGCGCTGCCAGCAGCGAGTACGCGCTGGCTGGTGCTGGGCGGGATCGCGCTGGGCTTCGCGTTCCTGGCCAAGATGCTCGAAGCGCTGATGGTGGCCCCGGCGCTGTGCGTGACCTATTTCGTCGCCGCACCCACTCCGATCCGGCGCCGTATCGTGCAGTTGGCCGCGGCGCTGGCGGCGCTGGTGGTGTCCTCGGGCTGGTATGTGGCGCTGACCATGCTGTGGCCCGCTTCCTCGCGGCCGTACATGGCCGGGTCGACGAACAACTCGTTCATGAATCTGGTGCTGGGCTACAACGGATTCGGCCGCGTGCTGGGGCATCGCCCGCACTGGAGCGGACCGGTGCACCACGGCGTGCCACCCGGTCCGTCCCGGTTGTTCACCGGTGAATTCGGCGCCGAGGTCAGCTGGCTGCTGCCGACCGCGCTGTTGGCGTTGATCTTGCTGGTGGCGGCACGGTGGCATGCGCCGCGCACCGACCCGATCCGGGCAGCTGCCCTTCTGTTCGGGCTCTGGCTGATCATCGACGGCGGCGTGCTGAGTTCCATGACCGGCATCGTCATCCCGTACTACACACTCTCGATCGCACCCGCCGTGGCCGCGCTGGCCGCGATCGGAGCCTGCGAGATGTGGCAGACACGCGACACCGTATTCGGCCGAACCGGTCTGGCTACACTGGTTTTCGTCTCAGGCTTCTGGGGATTCTGGCTGCTGCACCGCGATGAATCGTGGTTACCGCCGTTGCGGTGGATTCTGCTGGCAGTATCGGTGAGCGCGGCCGCGGCACTGATGGTTCCACAGCTGCCCCGGCGCGTCACGGCCTCGACCTGGCGAGCGTGCGCGGCCCGACCTTCACGCA
>CBJNFW010000101.1:0-25925 GCA_966435935.1 uncultured Nocardia sp. | reverse complement strand
CAACAAATCTGCCTGCCGAGCCGTTTGCGACGCGCACGACCAGAGCGCTGGCCGCGTTATACAACCCGTCGTGTGGGTCTGCGAGCCACCACGCGTCGTACTTGGCAACGGCTGTCCACTTCTTCGCCGGTTTGGTCTCAACCGTCAGCCGCGCATTGCGGATATTCTTCCATCCCACTTGGTCGTCCATGCCGTACTTGTCGTGACCAGTGGCATAGAGTTGATCGAAAGTGCCGCGATGTCCATCTTTGGGATTGTCGTCGCCGGAAGCGTAGTTGTACTCAAGCGCAATTCGCGGACGCAGATGTTTCGTGGGCAGAGTTTTGCCGAGCACCCAGTGACCCGCCCACGCACCGATGGTGTCGGTGCCCAGAGATCCAGACTGACGCGCCATTTCGAGGCCGTAATCCCAGCTTGAAGGAAGCTTACCCACCCAGCGAACACCGACCGTACCGAAGTTCATGGTCCCAACTGCGCCCTGCTCCGTTTTAAGTGCGGACTGACGACGCCAGAGGAAGTAGGGTTCCACTGTGGAGTTTGGCACCAGCTTTTCGATTCCTCCATATGCCCCATAGAAGTTGTTGCCCGGCGTGCTCCAGTCGAATTCGCCATCCTGTTGCTTGACGACGCGCGAGGCAAAGAGGTCGACATGATATCGGCCACTGCGGAGAGTGCCGCGCAAAGCGTCAAAGCTGCGGGCGGTATTGGTGTAATTCGAATTGCCGATCAGGCGTTCGTCTCCGAAGGCCAATTCCTGTCGTCCGGCACGGACACCGAACGTACCCTTTTCAGTGTCACCGATTTCGATGTAGCCCTGTCGCAGGTCGAAGGTGTCCTGATAGGGCGGAGCGGCTGGATTCTTTTTCCAGAAGGCCCGCGCGTCCTGTGCCTGAAATCCGAATTTGAGCCAGGATTCTGCACGCAGAAACATGTTCAGTCGCAGACGGCTGAGCAGATACGTGTCTTCATTATTTGTTTTGAATCCGCCGCCGGTGAAACCTTCTAGGCGGGCGCGGTACTCGCCGTCGCCGGGTCCGCACGCCCGGATGTCGTCTGCACACTCGATGTCATCGGTCCGAACTCTTTTCGCTGCTAGGCGCCCGCACGCGCGGTGATGCGCAGATCGACTGCGGCGGGGGCGGTTTCGGGCGCGTCGAGCGGCACCCACTCGAACGGCACGGCCTGGGCGCGGTAGACCATGGGCGTGGTGGTCAGGCGGTCGATACCCGGCACCCGCGGTTCCGCGACCTCGGGTTCGCCGCCCACGCCCAGCCCTTCGTAGGGCGAGACGTACTCCCACACCACGCGTCCCTCGGCGGTGACCTGGAAGATCCGGCCGTGCATCCCCTCGGTGACCAGGGTGTTGCCGTTGGGCAGGCGCTGGGCGTTGCCGACGAAGGAGCTGAAGAACGTCCACGAGGGCAGCCCGGAATCCTCGGCGGTGTACTGCCAGACGATCTGCTCGGTCACCGGATCGATCTCGAGCACCCGCGATCCGGCGTAGATACCCAGTGGCGCAGGCGGATACCCGGCGCCACCCTGATTGTCGAAGACGAGGATATTGCCCGCGCCGGGCAGCCCGTCGGCGATGAGATGCGGATTGTGCTGTCCGGAGATCTGGTCGAGCGCCCGCGGCACCTTGTGCGCGTTGATGCGCTGATGCTGTGCGCCCGGGGCCGCGTCGAAGTACGGACCCGCCCGCCACACGATCGCTCCGGTCGTCTTGTCGATCAGCGCGATGATATTCGCCTTGCGGGAGCTGATCAGGATGTTGTCCGGACGGAACACGCCATCGGGATCCGCGCGGTGCCGGTGATTGGGCCCGAGCGTCTTGGCGCTGTTGAGTTCGAGATACCCCCAGGGGTCGTCCGGGTCACGAGCGACGGTCTCGTGCAACGCATCCCACCCCTGCTCCGATAGCCCCAATTCGGCCAGGTGGTCGCCCGCGCGCCACTCCCAGACGATCACACCGTCCGGATCGACCTCGTAGAGCCCCTGATCGCCGACCGGACGCGGGCCGAGCTCGGGCACCACCCGCGGAATCGTCACCAGCAGCAGCCGGTTCCCGTTGGGCAGCAGCTCCCAGTCGTGGTTCTGCCGCGCCGCGCCGCCGGGCGCCTGGGTCCCCCATTCCCAGATCCGCTCGCCGGACCAGGTCAGTTGTCCCACAGTGCCATTGGCGTAGATGCCGCCGCGCGGATCGCCGCTGAACGACAGCCGCAGCCCGACATCACCGAGCCGCCCGCCCGCCAGCGCCGGATCGATGATGCGCGGCGGCACACCCGCGAAAGGCCACTCGTGCCGGACCACGCCGGTGGTGTCGATCAGGCGGGTGATCCCGTCCGCACCGGTGAACAGGATGTAACCGTCATGGGCCGAGTCCGGGTCGTGATACGTGACGCCGGTGAGTCGTACGAAGGCCATGCAGTTCACTCCATCAGTCGGTTGTTAAGCATCCGGATCGCGGATGTTACGAATCTAATCGATTTGCGCAGCAGGTTATATGCACCGAGACTGTAAGAATCAGAACGATTTCAAGCATGGCCCGATGTGACGCGGGCGAGGACATTGGAGCGGATGTGACTGTCAAACGCGCGACCCTCGCCGATGTGGCCCAGCGGGCGGGCACCTCCACGGCGGTGGTCAGCTATGTACTCAACGACGGACCGCGCCCGGTGTCGGACCGATTGCGCGCCAAGGTACTTCGCGCGCTGGACGAACTGAACTACCGCCCCGACCACGCCGCCAGGGCCCTGCGCCGGGTCCGGCGCTGGCGGCACCTGGGACTGCTGGTGCCCGACGTACGCCTGCCGTTGTTCGGCACGATGGTCGGCCAGATCGAGGTCCAGGCCCGCGAGCGCGACCACCTCACACTCATCGGCAACACCGGATACGACCCGGAACGGGAGATCGAATTCGCCGGCGCCTTCGCCGATTCCGGTATCGACGGCCTCATCGTGGTCGGCGGCGCGAACGGCGCCGCCACCGCCGAGCTGTGCCGTCAGGCGCGCATACCGATCGTCTGGGTGCACAACAACCGCGACCATGTGGAGTCACGGGTCGTCGGCGCCGATCACATCGACGCGGGCAGACTCGCGACCGCACATCTGGTGCAGGCGCATCATCGCGAGAACATCGCGTTCGTAGGCGGTTTCACCGCCGCGGACGTCGCGCACGGCGATCGGGAGACCGTCGCGCAGCGGTACACCGGATACGTCTCGGTCGTCGGCGAGAGCGCGGCACGGCACCTCCCGACCGACCTCACCCCGTCGGGCGCCTACCGCGCGGTGAGCCGCCACCTAGCCGCCGGACCGGCGCCCGATGCTCTGGTCGTCGGCACCTACGGCCAGGCCGCGGCGACCGTCCGCGCGGTGACCGACGCGGGTCTGCGTATCCCACAGGACGTTTCGCTGGTCGGCTACGACGCGGACCCCGCGAACACCTATACCCAGCTCACCCTCACCACCGTCCAGCAACCCATCGCCACCATCGCCCGCGCCGCCCTGTCCCGGGTCCTGGACTCCGACGCGCGGACCGCGGACCGCCCGCTTCCGCCGATCGAGATCCACCTGGCCATCGGCGAGAGCTGCGGATGTCCGGAGGCGGCCGCCGGTCGGTCGCCCGCGGACACAACGGAGTTCAGTACTTGGCCATGAGATACGACCCGGCGATGATCATCGCGCACGCGGCCACCCGCTGCGGATTGATCCGCCGACGCGGAAACCCCATCACCCCGAAGTGATCCATCGCCGTGGCCAGGAACATCTGCCCCGCGATGATCACCGCGTTGAACGTGCTGACCCCGACGCTGGAGGCGACGGTGATCATCGCGAAAATCGCCGCGCCGCCGGTCAACCCGCCGAACGGCGCCCATTTGGGCATGGCCGCAAGATCCGCCCGGGTCGGCCAGCGCCGCGTCGCGCGCGCGGAGAACAGCAGTGACACAGCGAGTATCAGGGCGACACCGGTGAGCGCGACCGCGTAGGAGATCACCCCGCACAGCCAGACGTTCTTCAGCGCCAGCTTCATCGAGTTCTGGCAGCCCGCCTCGACCGAGCGCAATGCGCCGCCGATCAGCATGAACACGAAGACCAGCGCCATCATCGAGCGCGGCAGCGTGCGGCGGGCGGCGACCGGGACGGTGGCGGTCATCGGGAAACCCTTTCGATCACGGGGGCCGAATCCGCCGGGGCGGAGTCCTTGGCCATGAGATAGACAGCGGCACAGATCAATCCGGCTGCCACCAGACGCGGCGGCGTCGCGTGCCGGACCGCGAACCCCATCAGCCCCATATCGTCCATGACCAAGGCGACGAGCATCTCGCTCACGATCACCACCGCGTTGAAGGTGGCCACGCCGACGTATCGCGCCACAGTGATCATGCCGATCACCGCCACCCCACCCACGAGCCCCCCGAACGGCGCCCACCAGGGCAGCTGCCGTAGGTCGGCCATGGTGGGCCACGGCGTTTTCGACACCAGCGCCGAGATCAGCAGGAAGATCGAGAATCCGGTCAGCGCAACGGCATACGAGATCACCGCGCACAGCCAGATGTCGCGCACATACAGCTTCTGGGTGTTCTGACAGCCGACCTCGACGGACCGCAGCCCGCCGGCGACCAGGATGAACAGGAAGACGAATCCAAGGGTGAGAACGGCCACGAGCAGACGACCTTCGGACGAGAGCAGTCAAGGAGGAGCCACGACCCGCCGGGCCGTCCCGCGACGCCTCCGGGCGACGCTCGGCGAGATGTGACCCACATAATGTACCGTCAACTAACGGCACTATCAACAGCGATACATGTAAAACCTTGCCGTATACGCGAATTCACGCCGACCGTACGGTCCGGTTTGCCCGAATCTCTTGCCGCGTACAACCTCGGTTGGCTACCGTTGACCTGCCAACGGAGGTGAGGGCGGTCACCATCCACCGGGACCGCGCCGGTAACGGCGCCGTCGCGCAAGGAGAGCTATGAGTGACTGCGAACTTCCCGGTCTCACGCCCCGATCCGCACAAGCTCTGATCGATGCGGGCCATGCGCTCGCCCACGATGTGCGCACGAGAATTCTGCACAGCCCGCGACCGGTGTTCCTGTACTACATCGAGCAGACGTTCACCGGCCTGCTGCGCGAACTCGCCGAGAGCGGCCATCCCGGTCCGGAGACACCCGCACAGCATCTGTGCCTGGACCTGATGATCGCCCATGCCCGAACAAGCGGGCAGGCAACCGATCCCGATCTCACCCGGCTGCACCGCGCCCTGATCGCCGACCGCGGCCACGAGGATCTGCTGCGGGCCGGACGCGGCGCCGGCGGCGCCTTCGATTTCGTCGCCCTCGGTGATGCACTGACCGCCGACGGAATCAGCGCGTTCTTCGCCCCGTTCGAACCCGACGGCATGGTCGCCTGACGTCCTGCATCGAACGCGTCCGGCACGCCCCCGGGGCACACACAGATCCGCGACCGCTGGGGCAGCTTCTGGGCCTCGCACCACAGCACCGCCGCAACCATATTCGGTCGAGACTTCACCTCCCTGACCTCACCCGCCGGCGAAGCCGCGACGACCCGCAACCGGCATGTCATCGACAGCCGACACGTACGAAACGTGAGCGGCATGCGAGTCGAATGGCCCACGGTATGGACTACCGTGAATACGGCCTCGACTGCGTCCTGGACTACGCCGCGTGCCCGATCGGATCGGGATCCGCGGCCGTGATCGCGCTACCGCAACCGGACCGGCAACTCCGACAACCCGCGGATGATGGTGCTGATCTGCCACTCGGGCGTAAATCCTTGCGCGAGTGACAGGTTCGGGAATCGATCGATCAGCGCGGCGAACGCGATGCCGGCCTCGAGCCGTGCGAGCGGAGCCCCGACGCAGTAATGGATGCCGTAGCCGAACGCGAGATGTCCGGCGGAATCCGCGGCGATGTTCAGATCGTCCGCACCGTCGAATCGGGCCGGATCATGGCCCGCGGCAGCCAGCGCGACGTACACGATCTCGCCCGCCGGGATGTCGGTGGCGCCGATGCGGACCGGTTCGGCGGTGTAGCGGAGCGTCGCCCACCCCACCGGCCCGTCGAAGCGCAGCAGTTCCTCGATCGCCGCCGGAATCGCGGAGCCGTCCGCACGCAGGGCATCGAACTGAGACCTGTTGCGCAGCAACGCGAACACTCCATTGCCGATCAGGTTGACCGTCGTCTCGTGCCCGGCGACCAGCAGCAGGAAGGCCATCGCCACCAATTCGCCCCGATCGAGCCGATCGGCGTCGCTGCGCGCCTGTAACAGCCCGGACAACAGGTCCTCGCCCGGCTCTCGCTCCTTCACCGCGACGAGTTCGGTCAGATACCGCGTCATCTCCGCACTCGCCCGGACGCGTTCGTCCGGCCCGGCCCAATTGCCGATCAGGACCTTCGTCCACCCCTGGAACGCCTCCCGGTCACCGAACGGTACCCCGAGCAACTCGCAGATCACCGCGACCGGCAGCGGCTGTGCGAACTCCCGGATCAGATCGACCTGTGCGTGCCCGGCCATCGCCTCGACCAGCTCATCGGTGATCTGCTCGATCCGCGGCCGCAACGCCGCCACCCGACGCGGGGTGAACGCCTTGTTCACCAGCATGCGCAACCTGGTGTGATCGGCCGGATCGGAATTGAGCATATGCGACATCAGCGCCGCCGAATTCGGTCCGGGCGACGCCTGCGGATCCTTGGCCCGCAATACCCGCCCGATCTCCGCGTAGTCCTTACGCAGCCGCGAATCCGCTAGCGCCGCACGAGCTTCCGCATACCCGATGATCACCCACATCGGGAACGACCCGAGCAGCCGGAAACGGTGCACCGGCCCGTCTTCGCGCCATCGCCGGTAATACGCGTACGGATCGGCGAAGAATTCCTCGCCCACATTCTCCACTCGCTCCGACGTTTCGATATCCGCCATGCCGACCCACCTGTCGCGACCGTTCACCGGCCTGCTCGCCGAACGCTTTCGCCTACCGCCGCAACGGTATTGCGCTCGCTCGCACACGACATCCGGGTACGCCCCGTAGACGACCCTGATTTCTTCCCGGAGACCGTTCTACTCGACCAGTTTCTGGCTCTTCAACCAGTCGTAGGCGACATCGGACGGGTCCTGGCCCTCGATGTCGACCCGGCCGTTGAGATCCTGCATCAGATCGTTGGTGAGACGCTCGGAGATCGTGCCCAGCAGAGTGCGCAGCCGCGGATAGCGGTCCAGGACCTCACCGCGCACGACCGCCGTGCCGCTGTAGGGCAGGAAGAACTTCTTGTCATCGTCCAGCACAACGAGTTTCAGGTTCTTCACCCGGCCGTCGGTGGTGTAGATCATGCCGAAATTACAGGGGGCGCTCTTGGCCGTGGCGGTGTAGACGACCCCGGCGTCCATGCGGGTCACATTGCGGGCCGGAACGCCGTCTGGAGTGTTGTAGGGGATCCCGTACTTCTGCAGCATCGGGATGAAACCGTCCGAGCGGCTGAAGAATTCGTCGTCCACGCAGAACGTGCGATCGGCCACCGGGAGTGCGGCCACGTCGGACAGCGACCGCACATCGAGCCGCTGCGCGGTGGGTGCGGAGACGCCGAAGGCATAGGTGTCGTTGAAGTTCGCGGGCCGCAACCACTCCAGGTCGTGATCGTGCTTCTCGATGTCGTGCACCCGCTGCCACAGCTCCCGCGGATCGGAGATCGTCTCGGTCTCGTTGTGGTAGTTGACCCATCCGGTCCCGGTGTACTCCCACAGTACGTCCGCGTCACCGTTGAGCTGAGCCTGCCGCGAGGAGGCCGAGCCGGGCGCTCCGGTCAGATCCGTCACGTGCGCACCCGCCGCGGCCAGATACGTCGCGGTGATCTTGCCCAGCAGCACTCCCTCGGTGAAACTCTTCGACGTCACCGTGATCTTCGCCCCCGCGAGCGGCTGATCCCCGCCGGGCAGCGTCGTGTGGTGGAACGTCCCCGAGGAGCTGACCAGACCGCATCCGGCCACCATCGACAACGTCACCACCAGAGCGCAGACCAGCGTCGTCAACCGCGCCCTCATGACACACCCCGCGGCGTCGCGGCGAGTTCGACCAGCCTGCCCAGCCAGTCGATGATCAGAGCCAGCAGTCCAACCAGAATCGCCCCGGACACCAGCAGTTTCGGCAGGAACAGGGTCACCCCCGTGGTGATCAGCGTGCCCAGGCTCGTCGCGCCGATGAACGTGCTCAACGTCGCGGTCCCGACCAGGATCACCAGCGCGGTGCGCACGCCGTTGAGGATCACCGGCACCGCGAGCGGCAGCTCGACCTGGAAAAGCGTTCGCGCGGAAGAGAATCCGATCCCGCGCGAGGCTTCGATCGTGCGCTGATCCACCTGCCGCAGCCCGACGATCGTATTCTGCAGAATCGGCAGGACCGCGTACACCACCAGACCGACGATCGCCGTGCGGAATCCGGTGCCCAGCCAGAACGTGAACAGCACCAGCAGCCCGACCGCGGGCGCGGCCTGTCCGATATTGGCGATATTCACCACGAGCGACTCGAACCGCTTCGCCGCGGGCCGGGTCAGCGCGATACCCAGCGGGATCGCCACGACCACCACGATCAGTGTGGCCACCACGGTCAACTCGATGTGGCTCAGGATCGTCGACCGCAGATTGCCCCAGCCCAGCGATGCCCGTTCGGTCGCGGTCAGGGTCGTGGACCGGTACCAGAGCAACCATCCGATACCGATGACGAGAATCACCGCCGGCTCGAACCACACGTCGAGCGGGACGCGGCGCAGCCGGTTCATGACAGCTCCGCCGCCGTCCCGGGTTCGTCCTCCGCGGTTCCGGGTTCGTCCTGCGCGGCCACCACCGGCGTCGGCGCCGGATCGGTGCCGTCGACGTACGTCTCGTACGACGGTTCCTCCTCCTCGGCACGCACGTCGGCGAGTTTGGCCTGAATCGTCTCGGTCACCGACCCGATACCCAGCGAGCCGATCACCGCACCCCGCCCGTCGGTGACCAACGCCGCCCCCTGACTCGCCGCGAGCATGGCATCGAGCGCGTCGTTGAGGGTCGAGGACCGCGCGATCACCGGCAGCCGCCGATCCAGATAGTCCGAAACCTCCGGCTTGCTGGCCAATTCCCCGAGCGTCGGCCACGAACGCGGCCGCCCGGCCTCGTCCACCACGACCACCCAGCTGTGCCCGGCCGCCTTCGCGCGATCGATCACAGGCTGCGAGGGCTCGCCGACCAGTGCGGTGACCACTTCATCGCATTCGACGTCGCGCACCCGCTGCACGGTCAGGTAGGCCAGTTTCGCGCCGGACCCGACGAACTCCTCCACGAACGGCGTCGCGGGACTGGTCAGGATCTCCTCCGGGCGCGCGTACTGCTCGACATGCCCGCCCTCGGACAGGATGAGCACCTTGTCGCCGAGTTTGGTGGCCTCCTCGAAATCGTGCGTAACGATCACGATCGTCTTGCCGAGCTCGTGCTGAATCGCGATCAGGCTGTCCTGCAACCGAACTCGCGTGATCGGGTCGACCGCGCCGAACGGCTCGTCCATCAGCAGCACCGGCGGATCCGCCGCCAGCGCCCGCGCGACGCCCACCCGCTGCTGCTGTCCGCCGGACATGTCCTTGGGCAGCCGGTCGGCGAACGTCGCGGCATCGAGACCGACCAGATCGAGCAGATATTCGGTGCGCTCGGCGATCCGCTTGCGATCCCAGCCGAGCACCCGCGGAATCGCGCCGATATTCTTCGCGACCGTCCAGTGCGGGAACAGACCGCCGGACTGGATGACATACCCGATGGACTGACGCAGCTTGTCCGGATGTTCCCGGGTCACATCGCGACCGTCGATGAAGATCCGCCCCTCGGTCGGCTCGATCAGCCGGTTGATCATCTTCAGCGTCGTGGTCTTGCCGCATCCGGACGGACCGACGAAAGCGACGATATCGCCGGCCTCGATCTGCAGATCCAGCCGCCGCACGGCGGGCACGTCCTGCCGCTTGTAGCGCTTGACCACCCCGTCCAGCGTGATGGACGCACCGGTCACGGTGCGCTCCCGCACGCCCGCTGCCGGCGGACTGGTCACCTCGTCGGTCATGACAAACCCTTCGCGATCGTGAGCCGTCCGAGCAGGACGAGTAGCGCGTCGAACACCAAGGCGATGACGACGATGAGAATGGTTCCGGTCAACGCCATTTCGAGCGCGTTCGCACCGCCGAGCCGCGAAAGCCCGTTGAAGATCAGCGATCCCAGCCCCGGGCCAAGCACATAGGCCACGATCGCGGCGACACCCACGATCATCTGCGTGGAGACCCGGATTCCGGTCAGGATCACCGGCCAGGCGATCGGCAACTCGACGGTCAGCAGAATCCGCCATCGCGAAAATCCGATTCCCCGTGCGGATTCCACCACCGAGGCGGGTACCGATCGCAGGCCCACGATGGCATTGCCGATCACCGGCAGCGCCGCGAAGAACGCCAGCATGATGAACGACGGCACCACGCCGAGCCCGAACGGCACCAGCAGCAATGCCAGCAGTGCCAGGGACGGGATCGTCAGCGCGACCCGGCTCGAGGTCAGCGACAGCGACGCCGCCAGCGGCAGCCGATACACCGCCACGGCGATCAGCACCGCGACCACGGTCCCGACCAGAACGGCTTGAAAGGCAAGGGAGGCATGCTGATACGTGAGAAACGCCAGAAACTCCCCCCGCCCTCGCACATAGCTCCACAAGTTCACGGGATTCCCCTCGTCGGCCGGGCATCGGCCGGTAGCTGCTTGCGCATGTCATCGGACCCGCAAGTCGTCGCAGACTACTAGATCATGTCCGCATAGCGGTGGAATGGGCACTTCGGGCGATTCGCCGCGTTCCCGGACGACGGACACGTCTCCACAGACGATTTCATGAATCCGGCCCATGCGCACGTGATCGCTCAGGCCGCGCGCGTCAGCGGGGCGGCGGACGAGTAGTGCCGCGCATCGCCCGCGATCACCGTACTCGGCACTCCGTCCACCCCGACCGGAATCGCACCGGCGAGCGTGATCCGGGTCAGCGTGCGTCGCTCGCTGCCGTCGTAGTCGTCCACGGCATAGTGCTGAGTGGCACGGTTGTCCCAGATTGCCACATCTCCCAGCGCCCAGTCCCACCGCACCGTGTGCTCGAGCCGGGTCACCCGGTCCTGGAATATCCGCAGCAGCGCATCGGATTCCGCGCGCGACACCCCGACGATCCGCTGCACGAAACCGCCCAGCAGCAGAGCGCGTTCACCGGTCTCCGGATGCACCTCGACCACCGGATGTTCGGCCTCGAAGTAGGTCGCCTCGAACTCCCGCCGGTATGCCCGCACGGTTTCGTCCGGACGATCCTCGGCCGTCGCGGCGTAGTCGTACAGATTCGTGTGCCGGGCACGCAGCCCCTCGGCCAGCCTGCGCAGCGGTTCGGGCAGCGACTCGTAGGCCGCGACCGTCGAGGCCCAGGTCGTTGATCCCCCGTAGCTGGGCAGCGAAACCGCCCGCAGCACAGACGCTTTCGGCACCCGATCGACGAACGTGACATCGGTGTGCCAGCTGTTGGACCGCCCGAACCGGGAATCGATGGCCAGACTCTTCGCCCCCGCCGAGGTCACGGTCGGATGCGGCGTGGTCGGCTCGCCCAGCAGTTCGGTGAATTCGCACTGGCCGTCCTCGGTGAGGTGGTCCTGACCACGGAAGAAGATCACCCGATGGGTGTGCAGCGCCTCCCGGATCCGCGCGACCGTCCCGGGATCGAGGTCACCGCCCAGCCGCACACCTTCGATTCGAGCGCCGATACGCGCACCGAGCTTCACCACCTGCACACCGGTCCGGGAACCGGTCGCGTCGTCGACGGGCATCGCATGGCCTTTCGCTCGCACCTCGGGATCGGATCATGAGGAAACCATTCGAACGCCGCCGCGACCAGGATTACGGTCATCGGGATCCGAACGTCCGTAGCATGCGGGCGATGAGCGGAAAACCTGCCGTGGGCCTGCTGTATCCCACCCGCGACGCGGGCGAGGACGATTTCCTCGACCTCGCCGCGCGGATCGACCCCGATCTCGGCCTCGAGGTGGTCTACCTTCCGTGGCCGGACGATATCGACGATCTGGCCGCGCTCACCGTCGAGCAGGTGATCGATGCGGTGCGCCGGCTCGGATCGGCGGCCCATCTGGCACACGCCCTGCCCGGCGCGCTCGACGGACGAGCCTTCGACGCGGTGGCCTTCGCGGTCACCAGTTCGAGTTTCCTGGACGGAGCCGAGGGTGTCGGACGGCAGCTACGCGTGCTCGAGCGCGGCGCCGGATGCCCGGCGACCAGCACCACCGACGCCTATCAGCGGGCGGTCCGCCATCTGTCGCTCGATACCGTCGCACTGGCCTCGGTGTACCACCCGGAGCTGTCCGACCACTTCGTCGAGCGGATCCGGGAAGCCGGTGCCCGGGTCGTGCGCCGGGTCGACGCCGGTGCGGGCTCGGATCGCGAGCTCGCCGACTGGCCTGCAGACCGCATCCTGGATCTCGTCGCCCGCGCCGCGGACCCGCGTGCCCAGGCGGTGCTCCTGCCCGAGACGGCCCTGCACGCCGGCAAGCTGACCCGGGACCTGGAACGGGTCGCCGGATGTCCGGTCCTCACCGCGACCCAGGTGACGCTCTGGGCGGCCGCCCGTCTGATCGGACTCGCCCCCACGGCGAACGACGCGGGACCGCTGTTCGCGACCACACATCCGTGACCACTTCTCCGAACGCCTTGTGGCCGAACATGTCTCACCTGCCGACCGCCGCGGACCAGGCGCCGTGCACGAGGTATTTCCGCGGGGCTGACGACCGGCCGCGCACGACCGCGCGCAGCTCACCGCTCGAGCACACCTCACGCCGGTACAACGTCAGCAGATTCGACTCCGCTGGGAGCGCCGCCACAGCACCGGTGTGCACTCGATCAACGGCCAGGTACATGGTGAAGGACTGCTCGTGTTCGATGACGCCGAAACCGAAACAGTCCCAATGCAATGCGTCCGGAACCCCGGTCCGCACGATCTCCCCGATCGATGCGCTGTCGATGACGTCCTCGCGCACCCTGGCGACCAACTCCACCGCGTCGGGCGAGAGCATGTGACGCACCACCCGGCCGTCCGGCTCGACGGCGAACCAGCTGCGGAATACGTCGTGACACCGCACCAATCGGGTGATCGCCCGGGTCATCGCGGCGATCTCCGGGCGACCGGCCACATCGAACTCCAGGACATCCAGCCGTGCCGGGCGGCACTCGGTGCCGGCCAGGCGGTAGGCCGCGCGCATGTAACGCTGCTGCCAGCCCGGCACGGGCATCGCGCAGGCGGGCGTCCGCAGCATCGCTTCCCGCGCCGACGGCAGTACCGTCCAGGTGATCAGCCGCCCGGAACGCGGCCGCCACATGTCGAACCATCCGAGATCAACCACCGGTACCCCATCTCACGGACAACCACAGGCGCCGTTGCCCGTGCCTACCACGCCAAAGTACGGCAGCAATCAATTCGCTATCCACCCGTCACCGGGAACTCTGTGACCGGCACCAAGGATCGACCGCATCCGCTCGAGGCAGGTGCCAATTACCGGCGTAGCACCAGCGGGCGAAGGGGGTCAGGACGTCTTGCCGTTGCGTTCGGCCTCGGCCCACGCGGCGATCATCTCCGCCGTCATCGCGATCGCCTCGCGGCGCTGTTCGCCGCTCACCTCGAGCGCCGAGGCCCGCAGTACCGCCGCGAATCCGGTATTGATCAATACGAAGGCCATCACGTCGTAGCGGTGATCATCACCCGGTCCGAGCATCTGGATCACGATCACCTTGGCCAGCATCCGCAGCCGCGGCTCGAACTCCGGAATACCGCTGCTGTAGAACTGCACCCCGGCCGCCAGCGCACGCACCAGCGGCGCCTTGGCCGCGAGCTCATCGCTCACCGCCTCGAGAACCGAGGTGATCTGTTCCAGGATCGGCCGGTCGCCCAGCCCGAAAACTCGCTCGGTGAGCCGCTGTTCGATACTTTCCAGCAGTCGCGCGAGCAACTCCTCGACCATGACCGAACGATCCGCGAAATACCGGTACACCGTGCCGATGCTGACTCCGGCCTCGGCCGCGATCCGGTTCGTCGAGGTGTTCGCGATACCCCGCTCCCCGAACAATCGCGCGGCGGTATCGAGAAGATGCCCCCGCGTCGCCACCGCCCGCTCCTGCGAAGGGCGCCGGCGCTGCACCGTCGCCTTCGGCGGCATCGCCCACTCCTACCCGCAACCTGCCCGCATCGGCCAACCCGAGCGTGATCGAGTTTAACCCGGCCGTCACCGAACCCCGGAGCATCCCGGAATTCCGTTGCGGCACAACGTTTCGCGCTGCTACGCCGTCCGCAGCGCGCCTGTCCGCCCGCTCTGTGCATCGGTGACGGGATGGAACCGTTCCGGAGTCACATATTCCAATGCGCATATGCCAATTTCACTGTTTTCAAATTTGATGCGGCTCGTTTGGAACCGCTCCTGACAGAACACCGGCGAGAGCCGAACCGCCAGGTCGCGACCACCGCCCGCGATTCGTGACCGAAGTATGACGCCGCCCTGCCCCGGGATTTTCCGACGCGGCGCACACGTTGCAGGAGTAGTCGACAACGAGGAGGTCATGTGGCACAGGAATACAACCGGAACCCTGCGGCCGTCGCGGCGCTCACACCCGAGCAGTACCACGTCACCCAGGAGAACGGGACCGAACGAGCCTTCACCGGCGAGTACTGGGACAACCACGAGCCGGGCATCTACGTCGACGTCGTCTCCGGTGAGCCGTTGTTCACCTCGCTGGACAAATTCGACAGTGGCTGCGGCTGGCCGAGTTTCACCAAGCCGGTCAGTGCGGACGCCGTGGTCGACGCGCGCGATACCAGTCACGGGATGATCCGCACCGAGATCCGGTCGGTTTTCGGCAACAGCCATCTCGGGCATGTGTTCACCGACGGCCCCCGCGAGGCGGGCGGCCTGCGGTACTGCATCAATTCCGCGGCACTGCGATTCATCCACCTCGACGACCTCGAGGCGGAGGGTTACGGTCCGTACAAGACCCTGTTCACGAAGGAGCAAGTGTGACCGACACGAAGACCGCGATCCTGGCCGGTGGATGCTTCTGGGGCATGCAGGATCTGATCCGCAAGCAGCCCGGAGTGCTCTCGACGCGGGTCGGCTACACCGGCGGGCGCAACGACAATCCCACCTACCGCAACCACCCCGGCCACGCCGAGGCGGTGGAGATCGTCTACGACCCGGCGCTGACCGATTACCGGGCGCTGCTGGAGTTCTTCTTCCAGATTCACGATCCGAGCACCAAGGACCGTCAGGGCAACGACGTCGGCTCGAGCTATCGATCGGCGATCTTCTACCTCGACGAGGACCAGAAGCGGGTCGCCCTGGACACCATCGCCGATGTCGACGCCTCGGGCCTGTGGCCGGGCAAGGTCGTCACCGAGGTGACCCCGGCCGTGCCGTTCTGGGAGGCCGAGCCCGAGCATCAGGACTATCTGCTGCGCTACCCGGACGGCTACACCTGCCACTTCCCGCGGCCGGGCTGGAAGCTGCCCAAGCGCCAGGCCGCCACACAGTAGGACCTCGCTTCACCAGGTGCCGTGGGGCCGCTCCCCCACAGCATTTCCCGCACAGTGGTCCGAGTCTTGTTGCGCACGGGTGGGCGTAGTACCTTCCAGACAGGTGTCCATCAGCTCATCGAGGAGAAGACCATGGCCATCGTTCGCACCTTGCCGTCGGCCGACGGCGAACGCCGCCGGTTGGCCCTGGACAGCCCGGTGGATCGCCGGTCCATCGGTGAACTCGAGGTCGAGGACAGTACCGAGGTCGGCGCGGCGGTCGCCCGTGCCCGGGCCGCACAGCCGGCCTGGGCCGCGCGGAGTATCGGCGAGCGCGCCGACATCCTGCGCGCCGCGGTGGGCGTCATCGTGCGGCGGCGCGCGGAGATCGCCGCGACGGTCCGCGAGGAAACCGGTAAGCCCGAGGCCGAGGCGCTCGGCGTGGAGATCGTCCCGGCCTGCGATTTCCTCAACTACTGGAGCGGGCGTGCCCGCAAGGACCTGCGCTCGCACGCCCAGAAGTTGCACGGCTATCTGAAGCCGTTCAAGAAGCTGTACATCCAATATCAGCCGCTCGGCGTGGTCGGTGTCATCACCCCCTGGAACGCGCCGTTCGTGCTGTCGCTCAACCCGGTCGTGCAGGCGCTGCTGGCCGGGAACACCGTGGTGTTCAAACCCTCCGAGGTGACCCCGCGCTCGGGCGAATGGGTGGCGCGCGTGCTGCACGAGGCGGGCGTTCCCGAGGACGTCGTGCAGGTCCTGCGCGGTGACGGCGAAACGGGCGCCGCGCTGGTCGCTTCGGAGATCGATAAGGTGTGCTTCACCGGCAGCGTCGCCACCGGCCGCAAGATCGCCGCGGCCTGCGCCGAACGCCTGCTGCCCTGCACCCTCGAACTCGGCGGCAAGGACGCCATGATCGTATGTGCCGACGCCGATCTCGAGCGAGCGGCGGCGGGTGCGGTTTATCTGTCGATGTTCAACACCGGCCAGGTCTGTATGAGCGTCGAGCGGATCTACGTGGTCGATAGCGTCGCGGACGAATTCATCCGGCTGGTCACCGACAAGGCCGCCGAGATCACCTACGGGCCGGGCGACACCGATATGGGCCCGCTGTTCTGGGATCGGCAGATGGACATCGTCACCCGGCACATCGAGGACGCCAAGGAAAAGGGCGCGCAGGTCGTCGTCGGCGGTGCGCGCGGGGACGGCGACGGCCTCTACTTCCAGCCCACCCTGGTCCTCGGTGCGCATCACGATATGCAGCTGATGACCGAGGAGACGTTCGGGCCGATCGCGGCCGTGATGCGGGTGCGCGACGAGGACGAGGCGATCCGCCTGGCCAACGAGTGCAAATACGGCTTGAGCGGATCGGTCTTCACCAAGGACGCCGCCAAGGCGCGTCGCATCGCCGCCCAGCTGACAACGGGGTCCGTGGTGCACAACGACGCCGCGGTCATCTACGGGGTCCCGGAGGCTCCGTTCGGCGGACGCAAGGACAGCGGCCTGGGCCATGTCAACGGCACCGACGCGCTGCGAAGTTTCACCCATGCCCAGCCGGTGCTCGTCGACCGGTGGCAGCCGAAGCGGGAAAGTATCTGGTATCCCTACTCGGAGAAGACGATTCAGAATCTCGACGGGCTGATCCGGTACGGCTTCGGCAACCGGGTACTGCGCCGGCTGCTGTCCTGACCGCCGGCCGCCGTCTGCCGTCCCGAGCGCGGTCGGCCTTCCCGGCGGACGCGGCGGATCAGCCGTCCACGGCAAGCTCACGGCTGGCTCACAGGTACCTGTGGGCTCCGCCGTGCTCAATGGTCGACGTGACGACATCGGTCCTGGACACCTCTTCGGAGGTCCCGCCGCGTTCCGCGGCTCCCGCATCGGCCCGCGGATTCGGCGGCAGAGCCGTCGAACGTGCCGGCCTGGCCGCGCTCCTGATCGCGACGGCGGTGCTCTACCTGTGGAATATCACCGTCAACGGGATGGGCAACCAGTTCTACGCCGGGGCCGCCTGGGCCGGCTCCAAGAGCTGGGAGGCGCTGCTGTTCGGGTCACTGGACCCGGCCAACTTCATCACCGTCGACAAACCGCCCGTCTCGCAATGGGTGATGGGCCTGTCCGGGCGCATCTTCGGGTTCTCCAGCGCCGGCATGCTGATCCCGCAGGCGCTGATGGCCGTGGCGGCGGTGGCCCTGCTCTACGGCGCGGTCCGGCGGGTGAGCGAGAGCCACTACTCCGGACTGCTCGCGGGTGCGGCGCTGGCGCTGACACCGGTGGCGGCGTTGATGTTCCGCTTCAACAACCCCGACGCGGCGATGGTCCTGCTCATGACGGCGGCGGCCTACGCGACCGTGCGGGCCTTGCCGCGCGCCTCCACGCTGTGGCTCGTACTCGCCGGTGTGGCACTGGGTTTCGCGTTCCTGGCGAAGATGCTCGAGGGCCTGATGGTGCTGCCCGCGCTGGGGCTGGCCTACCTGATCGCCGCACCCAATCCGATCCGTACCCGCATCCTGCAGTTGTTCGGGGCGCTGGTCGCACTGCTGGTCGCCAGCGGCTGGTATGTGCTGGTGACGTTGTGGTGGCCCGCGTCGAGCCGTCCGTATCTGGCCGGCTCGACCGACAACAACTTCATGAATCTGGTGCTGGGCTACAACGGATTCGCCCGGGTCCTGGGCCGCAACCACGGCGGCGGTGGCCGCACGCCGACACCCGCGGCGCACGATGCCGCCCAGTCGGCCGCCGCGCACATGCCCGCCGCGGGCCATCCCGGATTCGGCGGCTTCGGCGGGCAGGTCCGTGGTGTGGAACGCCTCTTCAGCGGTGAGTTCGGCTTCGAGATCGGCTGGCTGTTGCCCGCCGCGCTGCTGGCCTTCGTCCTGGTGCTCATCTCGCGCGGCCGGGCGCCGCGCACCGATCCGATGCGTGCTGCCGCGATCGTCTTCGGCGGATGGCTGATCATCGACGGCGGCGTGCTCAGCTATATGAACGGGATGGTCCACCCGTACTACTGCCTGTCGATCGCGCCCGCCGTGGCCGGAATGTTCGCCATCGGCGTCCGGGAGATGTGGACTCGGCGCGAAACGCTCTTCGGGCGGCTCGGCACGGCTGCGCTGCTCGCGGTCACCGGAGTGTGGAGTTTCGTTCTGCTGCAACGCAACAGCGCGTGGTATCCGGAGCTGCGCTGGGCGATCCTGATCGTGACGATCCTGGCCGCGGTGCTGGTGGCGGTCCCGTGGACGCAGCACGCCCACCGCCGACTCGCCGCCGCGGTGCTGACGATCGGCCTTGCGGCCGGGCTGTCGGGAGCGGCGGCCTACACGGTGGCCACCGTTGCGACCGCACACTCCGGCGGCGGGCCGACGGTGGGCCCGGCCCAGGCCGACGACCGTGGCGGCCGGGGGCAGGAGGGCCAGACGAACCCGCAGCTCACCGCGCTGTTGCAGCAGACGAATGCGACGTGGGCAGCGGCGGTCAACGGGTCGTCCAGCGCGGCCGGACTGGAATTGGAGAGTGGTAGGGCCGTGATGGCGATCGGCGGATTCTCCGGTAGCGATCCGACGCCGACGCTCGCCGAATTCCAGGCCGATGTGAAGGCGGGCAAGATCGGCTACTACGTCCTGCAGTCCAACGGCCGGGGTCAGGACGGCGCTCGCGGCATCGACGCACAATCCGACGCGAGCGACACTTCCGGCAGGTTCGCGGCGGGCGGTATCCGGACGCAACGGCCGCAGACCGACGACCCTGCCCAAATCTCCGGTGGCGGAGGCGGTTTCGGGCGCAACCAGCACACCGACATCAGCAACTGGGTGACCGCCACCTTCACCCCGAAACAGGTCGGCAACGCTACGGTCTACGACCTGAGCGGATACCGGGGCTGATAGTTCGCCCGGAAAGGCCTGGCACGCAATCATTCTCGGCGACGCCGGGCCTGTCCGCTGCCGCACAGAGGAACCTGTTCCCAGTACCCGCACATCAGCACGGACCATGAACTGCCGGTTGCCCGGACGAACGCGCGCACCGAGGGGATCGCCTGCTCGATCTTCTCGGGCGCGGCGTGATCGGCGGCGTAAATGTCCTGCGGCCTCCACGCGCCGCGACCTGAAAATCCACCGGCGAATCGGACGCCGATTCGCCGGGGGCCGCGCACATCTCGGCTACTGCGCGGTGTAGCCGCCGTCAACCAGGTGATAGCTGCCGGTGATGAAGGTGGCCGCGTCACTGGCCAGGAAGGTGACCAGCCCGGCGACCTCCTCGGGCGTGCCCAAGCGGCCGAGCGCGTGTCTGGTCGCCAGGAAGTTGTGCGCCTCCTCGTCCATGGTCGCGGCCAGCAGCGGCGTCTCGATGAAACCGGGTCCCACGACGGTGACCCGCACCTTCTGCGGCGCGTACTCGAGTGCGGCGTTCTGGGTCAGCCCCACCAGGCCGTGCTTGGCGGTGACATATGCCGAGGAATCCGGAAAACCCACACTGCCCAGGACCGAGCCCATGTTGACGATCGCCCCGCCGCCGGCCGCCGCGATCACCGGAAGTTGTTCGCGCATACCGTAGAACACGCCGTCGAGATCGACCGACATCACCTTTCGCCAGCTCTCGGTCGAGTACTCCCCGACCGGAACGCTCTCACCGCCGATTCCGGCATTGTTCACCGCGATCCGCAAGGGTCCGAGTTCCCCTGCCGCCTCGACGCTGCGGCGCACGGTATCGGGATCGGAGGCGTCGCCGTCGAACGCGGCCGCCACGCCACCCGCGGCCCGGATCTCCTCGGTCACGTCGTCGGCGTTCTTCTTGTTCAGATCGAAGACCAGTACCGATGCGCCGCTGCGGGCCAATTCCACCGCCACGGCCCGGCCGATGCCGGAACCACCGCCGCTCACGATCGCCGAGCGATCAGCCACATCGTAGACAGCCATTCCGACTCCTCTCCGAGCCGAACGCCCGATGCGTTCGGCTGATGGGTTTTCCGAAACGCTCTGAACTCGCCCGCGAGTGTAGCTACGTATTTGCCAGAGGGCAGTCCTGTGCATCGACCCGTGCTGTGGAAAAGTCGACGCCATGATGGCTGGGGTCGATGCGCATGGAACCGATCGGGGCAACAGCGTGCCGACCGTGGGACTCGCCGATATCGCGGCGGGCGCGGCCGCCCTCGCCGTGGACGAGAGCAGCCTTCCCGCGACACCGGTGATCGTCGTCGATCTGAACCTGGACCAGTGGGAATACGCCGAGGCCGCGGTGGCCGCACTCGGGCGGCGCAGCGTCATCGCGGTCGGCTTCAGCCGAACACCGCTCCCCCCTGCCGCCGGACCGGTGCTGGAGATGTTGACCTGCACGCTCGCCCCGGACGGCCCCGGACGCACCTGGACGCCCGGAACCACCGAGGATCTGGCGCACATCACCGCCACCGCCACCACCGCACCCCGCGCGGCACTGACGCTCGCGGGGTTGCTCGGACTCACCTCCCGCGCGAACGTCGCGGACGGGCTCATGGCCGAATCACTGGCCTACTCGATGCTGCTGGCCGGTCCGGAATTCGCGGCCTGGCGGGCGGGCCGCGCGAGACGGACCGTTCCCGAGGCGACGGATCCGGTGCTGCTCGACCGCGCGGGCGATGCGCTGACCGTGACGTTGAACCGCCCGGATCGGCACAACGCGTTCGGCCGGGAGGTGCGAGACGGCGTACTCGCCGGCCTCGCGATCGCCGAATACGACGATTCGGTGCGCGAGATCGTGCTGCGCGGAAACGGCCGATCCTTCTGCAGCGGTGGGGATCTCGACGAATTCGGCACCGCGACGGACGTTTCCGCGGCGCATCTGGTCCGGCTGCAGCAGAGCGCCGCGCTCGCGGTGCACCGCCTCGAGCCACGGGTGCGAGCGGTGCTGCACGGTGCGTGCATCGGCGCGGGTATCGAGGTCCCCTCGTTCGCGGGCCGCGTACAGGCGGCCGGGGACACTCGGATCCGGCTACCCGAATTGTCCATGGGCCTGGTGCCCGGAGCCGGTGGCACGGTTGGCATCACGCATCGAATCGGCCGCTGGCGCACCGCATTCCTGGCGCTCACCGGCCGGGACATCGGCGTCGAGACCGCACTCTCCTGGGGCCTGGTCGACGAGCGGATCTGAGTCCGCGGAATCGGCAGCGGCCGTCCGCGACGAACAGCACGAGACACACGGCACCGACGCCGCGCGGTAGGCGAACAGCTCGCCGTCGCCGCCCGGAAGTTCCCCGGGATTCGAGGGCTCCCGCGCGCCACGGTCTGACATCCGCGCTGTTCGAAAGCATTTCGCGCCTTTTGTCCGGTATCGCCGATTCGTCGGCATACTCGCATCCGAAAACAGAGCGTGTATCCGAACGCATATCTCAACGTCAATTCCACCAGTGCGCAGACCCCGGACGGCGCACAGACCACGGTGACCTACTCGCTCACGATCGATCGCGATTCGGGCTGGAAGATCACCGATGTGGGCGGCCTGGAGAACGCGCTGCGCGCCAAGTGACGGCCGTACCGCGGTGGTGCGCCCAGGGCTGGCGGGCGCGCCACCGCCGTACGGCCGTACGGCTCAGCGGGGTGCGATGACCCCGGGCCGGCCGATCAACGGCATATCGAGCGTCGTGCGGATGCCCGGTTCGGCCGCCACGACCGCGGGAATCGCGTTCACGATCCGGCCCGCCGCCGCGACGATCGCGGCGTGGTTGTGGTCGCCCTTGCGGCTGGTCGGGCAGATGTCCACGAGATAGTTGGGCTCACCGGCGATTTCGACCCGGTACGATCCGCCGGGCTGGGCGGGTTGCGGCCAGTCCGGGCACAGGTCCGCACGCAACCGGGTGATGTGCTCGATGACGATGACCGGCGCGTCCCCGACCATCCCGCGCACCTGGAAACGCAGCGCGGCGAGGCCACCCTCGGGAATCCGCCCGGCCGCCACATCGAACGCCTCGGGCGCGGGAATCCGCTCGTATTCCTCTGTGATGGAATCGATCTCGATGCCCAGCCCGGCGGCCAGCTGCCGGATCGCCGGACCCCACGCGATACTCAGCACGCCGGGCTGCAACAGCATCGGCACCTCGTCCAGCGGCTTGCCGAAGCCCATCACCTCGAACATGACGATCGCCCCGTCATAGGTGGCGTAGTCGGCGATCTCCGAACAGCGCACTTGTTCGACGGTCTGGCAGGTGCCCGCCAGCGCCAGGGGCAGCAGGTCGTTCGCGAAACCCGGGTCGACGCCGGTCACGAACAGGCTCGCGTTGCCCTCCTTCGCCGCCTGCTGCACCGGGTCGATGTACTTGTCCGGCAACACCTGCCAGGGATACATCAGCAGGCCGGGCGCGGAGCCGACGAGATTCACGCCCGCGGACAGGATCTTGCGGCAGTCCGCGATCGCCTCCTGGATGCGGGTGTCGCCCATCGCGCAGTACACGACGCACTCGGGTTCGGTGGCCAGCAACTCGTCGATCGAGTCGACCGCGTTGATTCCGGTCGAAACATCCAGCCCGGCAAGGGTTCCGGCGTCCCTACCCACCTTCTCCGGCGTGGCCACCCACACCCCGGTCAGCTCGTAACGCGGACTCTCGATCAATCCGGCCAGGGCCAGCCGGCCGACATTGCCGGTGCCGATATGGGCGACGCGAATGGGCATATATCTCTCCTCGAGGGCAGGTCACCGCGGGTTCCGCAGGCCGCGGGCGAAGTCCGGTCAGTTTTCCGGACAGTAGTCTGGAACAGGTTCTAGTTTGTATGTTAGCGTGGCCGCCATGGGACGTGTAGACGGCAAAGTTGCGCTCATCAGTGGCGGCGCTCGTGGGATGGGCGCGGCGCACGCGCAGTTGTTGGTGGCCGAGGGAGCGCGCGTCGTCATCGGCGACGTCCTCGACGACGAAGGTAAGGCGCTGGCCGAATCACTCGGCGCCGCAGCGCGTTTCATTCACCTCGACGTATCCGACCCGGAGGCGTGGGAGGCCGCGGTCGCACTCGCCCAGCAGGAGTTCGGCCTGCTGAACGTCCTGGTGAACAATGCCGGCATCGTCAACGGCGGACCGCTGCAGAAGTTCGACATCGACAAGTGGCGGCGCATCCTGGATGTGAACCTCACCGGCACGTTCCTGGGCATGCGCGCGGTGGTCGAGCCGATGATCGCCGCGGGCGGCGGCTCCATCGTCAACGTCTCCTCCATCGAGGGCCTGCGCGGCGCGCCCTGGGCACACGGCTACGTCGCCTCGAAATGGGGCGTGCGCGGGCTGGCCAAATCCGCGGCACTCGAGCTGGCCCCGCACAAGATCCGGGTCAACTCGCTGCATCCGGGCCTGATCCGGACGCCGATGACCGAGAACATCCCGGACGATCTGGTGACCATCCCGCTGGGCCGTCCCGCGCAGCCCGAGGAGGTCGCCACCTTCGTGCTGTTCCTGGCCAGCGACGAATCCTCCTATGCCACCGGCTCGGAATTCATCGTGGACGGCGGCCTGGTCACCGCGGTTCCGCACAAGGCCTGAGCGCGTCGTTCCGGAGGCTACGATGACTTTCGCAATATCCGAATCCGTGCCAACGCCGTGGGAAAGGTGGTGACGATGACCGAAACCGTCCGCGGTGTCATCGCTCGTGCAACCGGAGCGCCGGTCGAACTGGCCGACATCGTCATACCCGATCCCGGGCCGCACGAGGTCGTCGTGCGCGTGCAGGCCTGCGGCGTCTGCCACACCGATCTGACCTATCGGGAGGGCGGGATCAACGACGACTTCCCGTTCCTGCTCGGCCACGAGGCCGCGGGAGTCGTGGAACGCGTCGGCGATTCGGTGACGCACGTCGAGACCGGCGATTTCGTGATCCTGAACTGGCGCGCGGTGTGCGGCCGCTGCCGTGCGTGCCGGCGTGGCCGTCCCTGGTACTGCTTCGACACCTTCAACGCCGAGCAGAAGATGACCCTCACCGACGGCACCGAACTCACTCCGGCACTGGGCATCGGCGCGTTCGCCGACAAGACCCTGGTGCACGAGGGCCAGTGCACCGTGGTGGATTCCGCGACCGACCCCGCCGTCGCGGGTCTGCTCGGCTGCGGTGTGATGGCCGGGCTGGGCGCGGCGATGAACACCGGAAACGTCGGGCGCGGTGACAGTGTGGCCGTCATCGGCTGCGGCGGCGTCGGCGCGGCGGCCATCGCGGGCGCGCGCCTGGCGGGTGCGACCACGATCATCGCCGTCGATCGCGACGAGGCCAAGCTGACCACCGCGACCGAACTCGGCGCGACGCACACCGTCGCCGCGGCCACCGAGAACGCGGTCGAGCGAATCCAGCAGCTCACCAACGGTTTCGGCGCGGATGTCGTGATCGACGCGGTCGGCCGGCCGGAGACCTGGAAGCAGGCGTTCTACGCCCGCGACCTGGCCGGAACCGTGGTGCTGGTGGGTGTGCCCACCCCCGATATGCGGCTCGAGATGCCCCTGCTGGACTTCTTCTCGCACGGCGGCGCGCTGAAATCCTCCTGGTACGGCGACTGTCTGCCCGAACGCGATTTCCCGACGCTGATCGAACTGTACCGGCAGGGCCGCCTGCCGCTGGAGGCGTTCGTCTCCGAGCGGATCGGCCTGGACGCGGTCGAGACGGCCTTCGCCACGATGAAGTCCGGTAAGGTGCTGCGTTCGGTGGTCACGCTGTGACTTCCGGCGCGCGCATCGAAAAGGTCGTCACCGCAGGCACTTTCGATCTCGACGGCGGCAGCTGGGAGGTCGAGAACAACATCTGGATCGCCGGGGACGACAGCGAGGTCGTCATCGTCGACGCCGCGCACGACGCGGCCCCGATCCTGGCGGCGGTCGGCGATCGCACGGTGCGCGCCATCGTGTGCACGCACGGCCACAACGATCACATCGGTGCGGCCCGGCAGCTCTCGGCGGAGACCGGAGCGCGGATTCTGCTGCATCCCGGCGACGAGATGCTCTGGCGGGTGGTGTATCCCGAACTGGATTTCGGCCCGCTGTCCGACGGCGAGCGGATTCCGGTGGCGGGCACCGAATTACACGTCCTGCACACTCCCGGGCACTCCCCCGGATCGATCTGCCTGTGGGCGCCGGAGCTTGGTTCGCTGTTCAGCGGTGACACCCTGTTCCAGGGCGGGCCCGGCGCCACCGGACGCTCGTTCTCGGACTTCCCGACCATCATCGGCTCGATCCGCGACAAGCTGTTCGCGCTGCCTCCGGAGACCACCGTGCGGACCGGTCATGGCGATACCACCGAATTGGGCGCCGAGAGCCCGCATCTGGAGGAGTGGATCGCCCGCGGGCATTGATTCGCCCAGCGGCACGGCTCATCCCGAGTACGAGAGCGGGGCCCAAGCGG
>CBJNFW010000100.1:0-26225 GCA_966435935.1 uncultured Nocardia sp. | reverse complement strand
CACCAAAAACGGTGTCGCAGTACCGATACAGCACGTGAGCGCCTGGAACATCAAAGACGGTGACTTCCTCTGGCACCACGGCTCCCGGTCGAAGCAGAAGATCGACCAAGCGCGCGACGAAGCTCGCGAGGCGATGAAGAACAACTACGTCAAGAACTTCGTCGACGCGGACAAGAAGATTCCGGTCATCCCGAAGCCGAACGCGATCAGCAACCCGCTCTACAGCTACACGCCGACCAGCTCCAGCGCGTACACGCCGATTTCCGGTAACGGTCCCAGTACCCCCGGGCCGAGTCAGAGCGGTACGAGCGGTGACAGCGGGAGTCGGTCGGGTACCTCCTCGAGCCAGTCGGATTCCATGTCGACGGCGGGTTACAGCTCCTCGTCGATGCCGTCGATGTCCGGGTATTCGAGTTCGATGGCGACCACGCCCGCCAGCTATTACAGCGGCACCTCACCGACCTCCACCACGCCGAGCAATTACAGCGGGATCGGCAGCGGGTCGGGCGGCGATAGCGCGTTGAACGGGCTGGGCTCGGCGACCGGCGGCGGACTGGGCAAGAGTGTGCCGGGAACCGGATCCAACGCGGCCGCTGCGGCCGCGAACGCCGCCAACGCCGCGGGTAAGACCAGCAACCTGGCCGGCATGGGCGGATTCGGCGGCGCGGCCGGTAAAGGCAAGGGCGAGGACGACAAAGAGCACTCGCTCCCGGATTGGCTGCGCAATATGGAAAATGCCGAGGAACTGCTCGGCCCGACGCCCAAGAGCCTTCCGGGCGGCGTCATCGGCGGGGATTTCGACCAGAATTCCGAACCCCGCGGCTGAGTTTTTCAGATGACCGGAATTCGTGATCGAAGGATGTTCCATGGCGGAATGGAGTTGGGAGCCCGATGATTTCGCTGCGCTGTGGCTCGGTCAGGCGCGCGATCGGCTGCCGAGCCCGCTGAGCTACACCAGCCGCTTCCCGACTCAGGACGAGGTGCGCCTGCACCGTCAGCAGGTGCACGGCCGGTACGACGCGGACGAACGCAACCTCATCGAACTCGCCTTCCAGACCCTGACCGACGCCGATCTGCGCATCCAGATCCTCGGGCAGTCCACGACTCTCGGCCGCGGTAAGCCGAAGGATTACCGAATCATCGGCGCGCGAACGAGATTCAACGCGATGATGCTCACCCAGACCGCTGATCCGGGGCCTCGGGACAGCATCGACGGTACGGTGCGCTGCCGCCTGTTCCGGACCGAACAGCTGGCCGCTCGCTTGGCCACCATCGTGCCGTCCTTTCCGCCGGGCCAGGAGAAGCCGGACACCTTCCATCTGGAGGACATCCGGCGCCCCGCCCAAGGTTTCAGCCGCAACACTCCCCGCGACCGCTACGACCGCTTCACTCAGCGTCCCGTCGACGGTGGTGGCGGCGCGGCGCTGTTCACCGGCTCGGTTTTCCACATTCTCGATCCCTGGTACACCGTCCAGTGGGTGGATATCGCCCGAGATGGCCGCTATCTACAACAACGCACCCGGGAGCACCTCACCGTGCGACCCGCCGGCCCGCAAGATCTCACCACGACTTTCGAAACCTGGATCGAACGGACCCTCCAGCGCCTGCGCGAAGACGAACCCGACACTTGGTGAGAGCCACCGCGCGGTCTAGCATCGCCATATGGCGATGAAAGCGCAGAGTGTCGATGTCGAGCGGGTGGAGTTGATTCCCGCCGCGGCCTTGTTCCGATCGTTGGGCGATCCGGCCAGGTTGGCGATCGTGCGCCGATTGGCGGCAGGGCCGACGCGGGTGACGGATCTGGTGGAGGCGGTCGGGCTCGCGCAGTCCACGGTCTCGAAACATCTTGCGTGCCTCCGTGATTGCGGCTTGGTGGATTCCGAGCCGGTCGGTCGTGCGTCGCTGTTCCGGTTGACCCGTCCGGAACTGGTGCAGATGCTGGCCGCGGCGGAGGCGGTGCTGGCCGCGACGGGGAACGCGGTCGCGCTGTGTCCCGAATACGGCATCGAGACTTGCTGCCCGCAGGACGCGTCGTGACAGATCTGGATGCGACCACGAATGCGGTTGTTACACCGGGCTGCTGCGCGAGCGCGTGCGCAGCGCCGGTCAGCAAGGACGCGGCGTGGCATCGCGCCGCTCGCTGGGCGCGGCGTTTGGCCTGGTTGAGCCTGGTGTGGATGCTCGCCGAGGGCGCGATCGGACTCTGCCAGGGTGCGGCCGCGGGGTCGATCGCCCTGCTCGGCTGGGCGCTGGGCAGCGTGGTCGAAGGCGTGGCCGGCGTGATCGTGGTGTGGCGGTTCACCGGTGAGCGCACCATGTCCGAAGCCGCCGAACGAACCGCGCAAAAGCTTGTGGCCGTGTCGTTCTGGCTGCTCGCTCCGTACATCGCCGTGGCGTCCGTGCGAAACATGTTGGGCGAACACCGATCCGAAAGCACGGTCCTGGGAATCGTGGTCACCGCCCTGTCACTGGTGGCCATGCCACTGCTGGGCCGGGCGAAACACCGGCTGGCCGTCCGCCTGGGTTCGGCGGCAACCGCCGGGGAGGGAACGCAGAACTATCTGTGTGCGATCCAAGCCGCCGCCGTCCTGGTCTCCTTGGCGCTCACGGCACTGTGGGGCGGCGGCTGGTGGCTCGACCCGATCGTCGGCCTCGGCGTAGCGGGCGCGGCGCTGTGGCAGGGCGTGCAGTCCTGGCGCGGCGACGACTGCTGCTGATCAGCGGCATGATCCGGTGCCGCATCCGGGAGCGGAAACGGTTGAGGGCCGGCCGAATACAGTGCACCAGCCCTCACCGGCAACTCATGCGGCCAGGTGTTACCCGCCGCGAACCGACGTGTCGATGAGACCGAACATCTCACCCTGCGGCGCCACGACCGTCGTCATCCTTCCGGCCGGTGAATCGGCCGGAGGCATCAGCACGGTCCCCCCCAGTTCCGCGACGCGCTGCGCCGCGTTGTCGACGCCGTCGAACTGGAACCAGGTCAGCCAGTAGGAGGGCATCGGCTCGCCGGGCATGCGGGTGTCGTCGTTGATGCCGCCCACCCCCTCGGTGCCGCCGGGCGGGATGAACATCGTGTAGCGCATATTTGCGTCGTCGCCGACATCGGCATAGGTGTAGTCGAAAACGTCGGCGTAGAACTGTTTCGCCGCCTCGAACTGGCGGGTGTGCAATTCGTTCCAGCAGTACGCGCCGTGTTCGTTGTAGACGGCGGAGCCGTTGTGCGCGCGAGCCTGCCAGAGGCCGAACACCGCGCCGCCGGGATCCGCCAGGACCGCCATCCGGCCCGCGTCGAGTACGTCGAACGGCGGCATCATCACCTGGCCGCCCGCGGCGGCAACCCGCCTGGTCACGGCCTCACTGTCCTCCGTGGCGAAGTACGTGGTCCACACCGAGGGCATGCCGGGTTGCGGCTTGGGACCGATTCCGGCGGCGTCCGCGCCGTTCACGGTTGCCATGAGATATCCGCCGGATTCCGGCCCGCTGTCCTGAACTTGCCAGCCGAACAGGCTGGAGTAGAACTCGCTCGCCTTGATCGGGTCATCAACTTGGCAGTCGACCCAACACGGGGTCCCCGCCGGCCACGACGTGTCGCGCACAGGCATAGATCTCTCCGTTCTGTGGTTGCGAACTTGTCTGCGATACCTCGAAGAGCAGGATCGATCATAGCCAACACGAGACCGCGCGGTCTTCGATATCCAGGCGCCCGACCAGCTGGAACCGCACCCTGCGGCGAGCGTCTTCGACGGGCTCAGCCGAGGAAGCGGCCGACCGCGACGAAGGCGGCGAGCAGGAGCAGAATCACGTTGGCGGGCAACGGTTGTCGCTCGTCGCGCAGCAGGTGGACGCGCAGCGCGAGGATCTGCACCACGACCAGACCGGCCGCGGCGATCGGCGTCAGCACGGGAGCGATTCCGGTCAGCTCGGGCAGGATCAGGCCGAGTGCGCCGAGGATCTCGACCGCGCCGACCGCCTTCACCGCGGCATCGGAGTTGTCCTTCATCCAGTCCAGCCGCCCCGTCGCCACGAGTTGCTCGCGCGAGCGGACCACCTTCAGCCCACCGGCGACCAGATAGACGACCGCGAGCAGGCCCTGCGCTGTCCACAGCGAGATGTTCACCGTATTTCCCCGATCCTCACGTCAGTACGTGGTCATATCGTGGGTGAACGCCGATGCGGCGACAAAAGGCACAAGAATGTGTGTGTCCAGGAAGGAGCCCTCCGTATGACGCAAGTCACACGAAAGCCGGTGCGGATCCCCGACGGCGGCGCGGTCCGGGAGGTGCTGGATCGCATCGGCGACAAATGGAGCCTGCTGGTGATCGGCACGCTGCGCGACGGCCCGATGCGGTTCGGCGACCTGTGCGAGGCCGTGGCGGGCATCTCCCAGCGGATGCTCACCCTCACCCTCGGCCACCTGGTCGAGGACGGCCTGGTCGGCCGCACTGCCTACGCAGAGGTGCCGCCCCGCGTCGAATACGAGCTGACCGCGCTCGGCCGTACGCTGCTACCGCTACTGGTATCCCTCGCCGAGTGGGCGATGGCGCACCGCGACGAGATCAACGCCAACCGCACGTCGCTGAAGGCGTGATCGGCGATATGCGGTCGCGAAGTCCGGGCGGCTACGCCCGCTGGCTGCTGACCGAGACGACCTCGCCGGTCAGGTACGAGGTGTAGTCGCTGGCGAGCATGGCGATGGTGGCGGCCACCTCCCAGGGTTCGGCGGCGCGGCCGAAGGCTTCGCCCGCCGCTAGGCGATCCAGCAGTTCGGTGGAGGAGACCTTGTCCAGGAAGGGGTGGCGGGCGATGCTCGGGGCCACGGCGTTGATGCGGACGCCCAGGTCGGCGGCCTCGACCGCGCTGCAGCGGGTCAGGGCCATGACGCCGGCCTTGGCCGCGGCGTAGTGGGCCTGGCCGTGCTGGGCGCGCCAGCCCAGCACGCTGGCGTTGTTGACGATGACGCCGCCGTGCCCGGCCTCGCGGAAGTACTTCAGGGCCGCGCGAGTGCAGCGGAACGTGCCGTTGAGAGTGATGTCCAGGACCCGGTCCCACTGCTCGTCGGTCATCTCGACGACCGGCGTCTCACCGCCCAATCCGGCGTTGTTGACCAGAATGTCGATGCGGCCCAGCGCTTTCGCGGCCGTCGCGATCAGCTCGTCCACCTGTTCGGTACTGGTGACGTCGCAGACCACCGAAGCCACCCGGCGCTGCGGGTAGGCGGCGGCCAGTTCCTCCTCGGTCTGCTTCAAACGTCGCTCGTGCCAGTCGGATACGACGACGTCCGCGCCCTCGTCGAGCATGCGTCGCGCGGTGGCCGATCCGATCCCGGTGCCCGCCGCGGCGGTGATCACCGCAACCCTCCCGGCCAGCAGCCCATGTCCGGAAACCGGCTGCGGCGCAACAGAAAGATCGGTCACTGTTATTCCTCCAGGTCTGATCGGATCTGCACGTCCGATCGGTCGATCCGGCCGGGTGCGGCCGATCCGGTCAGGGGTTAGCGGGCCTCACGCGGGAGGCCGAGCACGCGTTCGGAGATGATGTTGCGCTGCACCTCGTTCGAACCGCCGTAGATGGTGTCCGCGCGGCTGAACAGGAACAGCCGCTGCCATTCGTTCAGGTCGTCCGCCGCCGGCCGGCCGGCGGCCCCGGCGGCGGCAGCTCGCATACCCACGGGGGACCCCGCGCGGCCGCCCAGAGGATTCTGCGCGATCAGGCCGGGGGCGCCGAGTACGTCCATGGCGAGTTCGCCGAGATCGCGATGCCAGTTGGCCCACAACAACTTCGAGACCGACGCCTGCCCAGCGGCGGTGCGGGCGTCGACGTTGCCGTGCGCGGAGGCCAAGGTGCGCAACGCGTGCGCGCGCAGCACCCGCAGACCCACCCACGCCTGATCGATGCGTTCGGCCAGCACCGGGTTCTCCAATGCGCCGTTCTCGCGCGCGACCGCCTCCAGGTCGGCCAGTTCCCGGGCGAACCGAATCTGTTGTCCGACAGTGGAAATGCCGCGCTCGAAGGTGAGGGTGCCCATGGCCACGCCCCAGCCCTTGCCCGGCTCGCCGACCACGAGACTCGCCTCGGTGCGGGCGTCGTCGAAGAACACCTCGTTGAATTCGGCCGTCCCGGTGAGCTGGATGATCGGGCGCACCTCGACGCCGTCCTGCTTCATCGGCACCAGCAGATACGACAGGCCGTGATGGCGGCTCGACCCCGGTTCGGTGCGGGCGATGACGAAACACCAGTCGGCCAGGTGCGCCAGCGAGGTCCAGATCTTCTGGCCGTTGATCCGCCACTCGTCGCCCTCGAGCCGCGCCGAGGTGGTCACCGCGGCCAGGTCCGAACCGGCACCCGGCTCGGAATAACCCTGACACCATAGTTCGGTGACCGAGCGGATGCCGGGCAGGAAGCGCTGCTTCTGCTCCTCGGTACCGAATGCCAGCAGCGTCGGCCCGAGCAGCTCCTCACCCAGATGCGACACGCGGCTGGGCGCATCGGCCTTGGCGTATTCCTCGTGGAAGATCACCTGCTGGCGCAGGGTCGCGTCGCGTCCGCCGTACTGTTCGGGCCAGCCCAGGCAGGTCCAGCCGGCCGCGGCCAGGTGGCGATCCCATTCGAGCCGCTCGTCGAACGCCTCGTGCTCGCGACCGGGCCCGCCCAGTCCGCGCAGCTCGCGGAACTCGCCCTCGAGGTTCTCGACCAGCCATTCGCGCACGTCGGCGCGGAACTTCAGATCCGCGGACGTATCGCTACCGGCCGCGGTATCGGGGGTCTGGATCACACTCACTCCGGTAGAGTAACCTACCAAGCACTTGCTTTGTAGACCGACAGTTTCGAATCGCGGCTCGCCGCGGGAGGACGCCCGTGACCACCCTTTCGCAGACCACCCCCCGGGCCCTGCACGATGCGGCGCGCGCCTACGGCGACGCACCGGCCGTCCACGACGGCGAGGTGCGGCTGAGCTGGACCGAAATGCTCGACCAGGTCCAACAGGTCGCGGGAGCGCTGATCGCCCGCGGCGTGCAGCGCGGTGATCGCATCTCGATCTGGGCCCCGAACACGTTCCACTGGGTCGTGGCCGCCCTCGCCTCGCATTACGCCGGCGCGGCGCTGGTCCCGCTGAACACCCGCTACGTCGCCGACGAGGCCGTCGATGTGCTCGAGCGGGTGCACGCCAAGGCGCTGTTCATCTCCGGGCCTTTCCTGGGACGCGATCGTCTGGCCGAATTGCGCGCTGCCGCACCGAATCTGAATATCGAGACGATCATCGTGATGCCGGTGGAACCGGCCGAATGGGATTCGGCGGGCACGGCGCGGGACGCGGGGGTTCTGCGCTGGACCGAACTTGCCGCGGTATCGTCGCGGGTCTCCCGCGAGGACGTCCTCGCACGCGGGGAATCGGTTGGGCCCGAGGATATCTCGGACATCCTGTTCACCTCCGGCACCACCGGGCGCAGCAAGGGCACCCTCGTCGCGCACCGGCAGGCGCTGAGCGTGGTGCGCGCGTGGGTGGCGTGCTCGACGTTGAACAGCCAGGACCGCTACCTGGTCATCCCGCCGTTCTTCCACAACTTCGGCTACAAGGCCGCGATGCTCGCCTGCCTGGTGACCGGCGCGACCATCGTGCCGCAGGCGAGTTTCGATGTGCCGCAGGCGATGCGGATGGTGCACGAGCTGCGGATCACCGTGCTGACCGGTCCCCCGACGATCTACCAGACCATCCTGGACCACCCCGCCCGAGCCGACTTCGACCTGAGCAGCCTGCGGGTCGCGGTCACCGGCGCGGCGACGGTTCCGGTGGTGCTGATCGAAAGGATGCGCGAGGAACTCGAATTCGACGTCGTGGTCACCGCCTACGGGCTGTCCGAATCGGCCGGATTCGGCACCATGTGCCTGCCCGACGACGACACGGAGACGGTCGCCAACACCTCCGGCGGCCCGATCGCGGACTTCGAGGTGCGCATCGGCGACCAGGGCGAAGTGCTGTTGCGCGGGCCCAACGTCATGCTCGGCTACCTGGACGATCCCGAGAACACCGCCAAGACCATCGACCCCGACGGCTGGCTGCACACCGGTGATGTCGGCGTCCTGGACGAGCGCGGCTACCTGAAGATCACCGACCGGCTCAAGGACCTCTATATCAGCGGCGGATTCAACGTCTACCCCGCCGAAGTCGAACAGGTGCTGGCCCGTTTGGACGGCGTCGCGGACGCCGCGGTGATCGGCGCGCCGGACGAGCGCATGGGCGAGGTCGGCAAGGCGTTCGTCGTGCGGCGTCCGGGCTCGACGCTCACCGCCGAGGACGTGATCGCGCACGCGAAGCAGACACTCGCCAACTTCAAGGTCCCGCGCTACGTGGAGTTCCGCGACGAGCTGCCCTACAGCGCGGCCGGAAAAGTACTCAAACGGCAACTGCGCGAGGAGAAGTCGTGACCGGTCGATGAAGACCACCGCCACCGTATCCACTGTGTCCGACGGCGGCGCTCGCGGACCCCGGATGGTCACGCGAGCTGCCGCCGCCGGACCCGACGCGAGCACCGCACAGAACAGGGCGAATTGAATGGATCTCGAACTCGGTTCAGCCGCAGAGCAATTCCAGCTGGAGGTGCGCGAATTCCTGCGCGCCAACGTCCCGGCGACACCATTGCCGTCGATGGACACGGCGGAGGGCTTCGAGGCGCACCGGCGCTGGGAGGCCACCATGGCCGAGGCCCGGCTCTCGGTGGTCGCCTGGCCGCGCGAATACGGCGGACGCGATGTCTCCCTGCTGGAATGGGTTCTGTTCGAGCAGGAGTACTACGCGGCCGGTGCGCCCGGACGGGTCAGCCAGAACGGCATCTTCCTGCTCGCGCCGACGCTGTTCGAACACGGCACGCCCGAGCAGCTCGACCGGATCCTGCCGAGAATGGCTCGGGGAGAGGATATCTGGGCGCAGGCGTGGTCCGAGCCCGAGGCGGGCAGCGACCTGGCCGGCATCCGGTCCAGCGCCCGGCGCGCCGAGGGCGGCTGGGTGCTCAACGGGCAGAAGACCTGGAGCTCGCGAGCCTCCTTCGCGGACTGGGGATTCGGGCTGTTCCGCAGCGACCCCGAGGCCGAACGTCATCGCGGGCTGACCTACCTGATGTTCCCGCTGTCCGCCGACGGGGTCACCGTGCGGCCGATCCCGCAGCTCGACGGCGAACCCGGCTTCGCGGAGATCTTCCTGGACAACGTGTTCGTGCCCGACCGCGACGTCATCGGTGAGCCGAACGACGGCTGGCGCGTGGCGATGGCGACGTCCAGTAACGAGCGCGGACTGTCACTGCGCAGTCCGGGCCGGTTCAGCGCTACCGCCGAACGGCTCATCGAACTGTGGCGGTCGAATACCGAGGCGAGCGACACCGCGTCGCGAAATCGCGTGGTGGACGCCTGGCTCGGGGCCGAGGCGTATCGGCTGAACACGTTCGCGACCGTCACCCGGCTGTCCGAGGGCGGCAAGCTCGGCGCGGAATCCTCGGTCAACAAGGTGTTCTGGTCCGACCTGGACATCGCCATGCACGAGACCGCCCTGGAACTGCTCGGCCCGGCCGCCGAACAGGAGAGCGCCTGGACCGATGGTTACCTGTTCTCCCTCGCGGGCCCGATCTACGCGGGCACCAACGAGATTCAGCGCAACATCATCGCCGAACGCCTGCTCGGCCTGCCCCGCTGACCTCGCCAGACCCGGATTGGACCGATCGATGAGATTTGCACTTTCCCCCGAACAGCGCGACTTCGCCGACAGCCTGCGCAAAATGAGCGACGCTGCCGGAACCCCCGGCATCATCCGCGCCTGGGGCGACGGCGACCAGAACGGCGGACGCGGACTGATCCGCCAGCTCGCCGGTGCGGGCGCGCTCGGCCTGGCGATCGACGAGGCGCACGACGGCATGGGCGCGGAGACGATCGACTCCGTGGTCGCCTTCACCGAATTCGGCCGCGCCGCGGTGCCCGGCCCGCTGGTGGAAACCGCCGCGGCGATACCCGCACTGCTGCAAGCGCTTCCGGACAGCGCACCGGCCTCGCGCTGGCTGGGCGGGTTCGCCGGGGGCAGCGCCCTGGGCACGCTGGCGCTGTCCCCCGATCAGCCCGCGGTCGACGCCGACGCCGCCGAGGTGATCCTGCTGGTCGACGGCGACCGGCTGTACACCGCGCGCCGCACGGCGAACGTCCGGTCCGTCGACCGGGCCCGCCGGTTGTTCTCCGTCGCTCCCGACGAGCTTCTGGCCGAGGGTGATTCGGTGCGCGCGGCCGCCACCGCGGCATTCGACGCCGGCGCCCTGGCGACCGCCGCGGTGCTGCTCGGCGCGGGCCGGGCACTGCTGGACACCAGCGTCGGGTACGTCAAGCAGCGGCATCAGTTCGGCAAGCCGATCGGCCAGTACCAGGCGATCAAACACCACCTGGCCAATGCCCTGATCGGCCTCGAAATGGCCCAGCCGCTGTTGTATCGCGCCGCCCTGGAACCCAACTCCCGCGACATCTCGGCGGCCACGATCGCCTGCGCCGACGCCGCCCACCGCACCGCTCGCATCGCTCTGCAGGTGCACGGCGCGATCGGCTATACCGCCGAATTCGACCTGTCGCTGTGGCTCACCAAGGTTACCGCGCTGCAATCTGCTTGGGGCACAGCAGATTTCCATCGTTCGCGGGTTGCCGCCGCGCTGCGCGATCCGGATGCCGCATGAGCGTCTCCGACGCCGAGAACACAGGAGGAACACCGTGAGCAGCACGGCCGAACTGCAGGAACTGGTGAGCACCGTGCGCGCGGTGCTGACCAAGCACGGTGATCGTGCTGTGCTGCGCCGCGCGATCGACAGTGAGGCCGGTTACGACCCGGCGCTGTGGACGCTGCTGTGCGAGCAGGTCGGGGTGGCCGCGCTGGCCGTACCGGAGGAATACGGCGGGATCGGCGCCGGACTGGTCGAGGCGCTCACGGTGGTCGAGGAACTCGGCCGCACCCTGCACACGCCGCCGATGCTCGGCTCGGCGGTGCTGGGTGTGCAGGCCCTGCTGCTCTCGGGCGATACCGAGGCATGCGAGCGGCTGCTGCCCGACGTCGCCGAGGGCGCCCGCACCCTCGCGGTCTGCTGGGCGAGCGCGGCGGGCTGGGACCAGCCGGGAGTTCGCGCCGAAGCCGGAAAGCTCACCGGCACAGCGCATTACGTCCTCGACGGCGAGATCGCCGACACACTGATAGTGGTCACCGCCGACGGCTTGTACGAAATAGACGCCGCCGCACCGGGACTCACCCGCACCGCCGCACCGGTGATGGATCCGAGCCGTCGCCTGACCGAGATCGCCTTCACCGACGCACCCGCGCGCGCCCTGGGCGGCGATGCGGCCGCGATCACCCGGCTGCGCGAAATCGCTTGGGCCGCAGTCGCGGCCGAACAGGTCGGCGCGGCCGATGCCTGCCTGCAGATGACGGTCGAATACAGCAAGTCCCGCGTGCAGTTCGGCCGGCCGATCGGCAGCTTCCAGGCTCTCAAGCACCGCATGGCCGATATGTACGTGCTGGTGGAATCGGCCCGGTCGGCCGCCTACGCCGTGATCGCCGATCTCGCGGCGGGCGATGTCGATCCGCTGGACATCGCGGCCGCCCGCATTCACTGCTCGCACGCCTTCTCCGCGATCGTCGGGGAGACCGTGCAGATGCACGGCGGCATCGCCATCACCTGGGAGCACGAGGCGCATCTGTACTTCAAGCGCGCCCATGGCGACGCCCAGTTGTTCGGCCAACCCGGGCGCCCGCTGGCCCGACCGGCTTGATCCGGATATGAGACGAGGGGCGGACCAACCGGTCCGCCCCTCGCTCATTCGATATAACGTCCGCCTCGGGGGGCAGCCCCGTGCGAGGGCCGGGACCTGCGCGTCAGGCCTGCGGCTGAGCCCGGCGCGTCGTCGCGGTCCGGGTCTTGCCGGGCGCGGTGCGGTCGAGATCGCGGCGCGTGGCGTCGACCTCACGCCGCGACCGGCGCAGCTCGCGGCGGGTCGCCCAGTGGCGGCGGGTCGAGGTCAAAGACCCCACCAGCAGGAGAGCCACACCGATCGCGCCGACCGCGCCGACGACGATGCCCGCGGCGAACACCTCGCCCGCCGAGCCGGTGTAGTGCTGGTTGAAGATGTTGAAATCCGTTGTCAGAAGGTGACTTTGGCCGATGTTCCCGGTCACTGCCGCGACACCGGCGACCACGGCAGCAATCAATACGATCAAACCGACGAGTGCAATCATGATGTATCCCAACGTTGTTGGATGCAATGAACTCGCAATTCCCGAGCGTCTCCGGTTCAAACAGAGCGCGTCGGTCGCGCCGCGCGGACGCTCGTCCCGCCACTTGCGGCACGAGGCGTCACGAGGGATGCCGCCGCACCGGCAAACAGAGCCCTGACCTGGGTGAACCGTCCGCCCCGGGCAGCCGCCGCACCGGTACGCGGCAGGTGCCCCGCATACGAGCCCGGGATGTATCGCCCACTGGACAGCACCGCACGATCGATCTTCGCGGACCACCGGCCCGCGGCAGTGCCGAGCTTACCGACCGGCCATCCGACCCATGTCGGCCTCGACAGGGTCTCCGGCCGGATCCGCACCCGCACCGCCGCCTTGCCGCTCCGCACATCAGGACCCAGCAGGACTCCCACCGATCCTCGAATCGCGGAATTCACTTCCGCCTCCCGATTCGCTCCGGCCCTCGACCGAAGGCCTCGCCGACGCTCTCACCAGCACTGACCGGCCGAGCCGAACCCACTCGACTCCACCGGTGGGGGACCTCACAAGCATTTACATAGGTAGGCTATGTACATAGATAGTTAGCCTATGTAAATTAGAGGTGTGCAGTTGAACCAGGCAGTCGAGTCCGAATCCCCCACACCGCGGGAGGAGCACCTGGTCGACATCGTGGTCGCCACGGCGCAACTGACTCGGCTGGCCCGCGTGCTCCGCAAGGACGATCTACCGCATGCGATGCTGCGTGCGCTGTCGGTCCTGGACGAGCGGGGCGCCCTGCGGGTCAGCGAGTTCGCTCGGATCGACGGCTGCTCACAGCCGACGGCAACGACGCTGATCGGCAGAATGGCGACAGCCGGATTGGTCAGCCGCACAGCAGATCCCGGCGACTCCAGAGCAGTGGTCGTCGCGCTGACGCCGGCGGGACGCGACCGATTGGCCGTGTCCCGCCGCGCGATCGGCACCGCCCTCACGACACGATTGCCCGGCTTCGACGCGGCCCGGCTCGCCCATCTGCGCGGCGAGCTCGACGAGTTGCTCGAGGCCCTGAAATCGGCCGCGTAACAAGCAGATCACCCAGGAGCGTCTCTGATGAGCAGCACTGTGTCTCCGCGCGCCGACACCGCCGACGCACCGCACACCGCCCATTCCACCTCGGCGAAACAGCCCAAATCCGTCTGGGCCGTCGCATTCGCCTCGGTCATCGCCTTCATGGGCATCGGCCTGGTGGATCCGATCCTCAAACCGATCGGCGAACAACTGCACGCGTCCACCTCGCAGGTGACGTTGCTGTTCACCAGCTACATGTTGGTAACCGGCGTGGCCATGCTGATCACGGGCGTGGTGTCCAGCCGCTTCGGCGCGAAGAAGACGCTGCTGGCGGGCTTGGCGGTCATCGTCGTGTTCGCCGCCCTGGCGGGTAGTTCCGGCACCGTCGGGCAGATCGTCGGCTTCCGCGCGGGCTGGGGCCTGGGCAACGCGCTGTTCATCGCGACCGCGCTGGCCACCATCGTGGGCGCGGCCACCGGCGGCGTCGCGCGCGCGATCATCCTCTACGAGGCGGCCCTGGGCATCGGCATCGCGGCCGGCCCGCTGGTGGGCGGCGTACTCGGCGGAATCAGCTGGCGCGCACCGTTCTTCGGCGTCTCGGTGCTGATGGCCGTGGCCTTCATCGCTATCGTCACCCTCCTGCCGGACATGCCCGAGCCCGCACACCACACCTCCGTCACCGCACCGTTCAAGGCACTGCGGCACCGCGGCCTGCTGCTGGTGAGCATCACCGCACTGCTGTACAACTACGGCTTCTTCACCCTGCTCGCCTACACCCCGTTCCCGCTGAACATGGGCACCTACTCGATCGGGTTCATCTTCTTCGGCTGGGGTCTGATGCTCGCGCTGGCCTCGGTATTTCTCGCACCGAAACTGCAACGCCGGTTCGGCACCGTGCCGATGATCGCCCTGGCCCTGGCCCTCTTCGCCGCGGACCTCGCGGTGATGGCGATCTGCGCCGACCACAGGGTGGTGCTGATCGCCGGAACCGTCCTGGCCGGACTGTTCCTCGGCGTGAACAACACCCTGATCACCGAGGCCGTGATGATCTCCGCGCCGGTGGAGCGTTCGACCGCCTCGGCCGCGTACAGCTTCGTCCGTTTCGTCGGCGGCGCGGCGGCGCCCTACCTGGCCGGCAAGCTCGGCGAGGAGCATATGGCGCTGCCGTTCTGGGTCGGCGCGGCGTGCACCGCGGCCGGTGTGATCGTTCTGCTGGCCGGGCGTTCGTACCTGGCCCACGTGGACGATCACGATCCCGAGCCGCACAGCGTCGAGGAGGCGCAGGCGATCAGCGTCGGCGAGGATTGATCGCGGATTGTTCGTGAGGCGCGAATCGTGGGCCGCTCCATCTCGGAGCGGCCCACAGCGAATTCATGGCACATTTGCGACAACTACCGGACGAGAACATCGATTGCCCGGTTCGCCGATTCGGACGTCGGGTGATCACCAATTTACATGCGGCCGATTTCCACATAGTGTGAGCGCAATGTCGAACGGGGCGTTGTTTTTTCGACGCTCCCTTTCGCCATGACCCGACACTATTGCGCTGATGAAGGAATCCTCGTGTCAGTTTCGATCCAGACCCTCGGCCGCAGCGTGGCCCTCGCCGTCCTCACCGCGGGCGCGGTGATCATCGGTTCCAGCACCTCGGGCGCAGCCCCGGTCAAGCAGCCGCAGAACGTCGAGACCCAGGTGGTCTCCGCCACGAACGACACGTCGGCGCACACCATCACCGCGACGCTGCCCACGGGTCGTTTCGTCGACAACACGACCACCCACTCGATCGACATCCTCGACGCCGCGGGTAAGACCACCGAGTCCATCCCGATGACCACGAAGGGCAAGGCCGTTCCGGTCGCGGCCACCATCAGCAACAACGGCCGCTCGATGACCCTCAAGCAGGTCGCGTTCACCGACACCGGCAACGCGCTGATCAACCAGTGGGTCTGGGGTGTGCAGCACGGCGGCGCGGTCGGCGCGATCATCGGCTGCCTGCTGGGCTTCTGGTTCTTCGTCCTGCCCGGTTGCGCGCTCGGCGCGGCCATCGGCGGCGCGATCGGCAGCCCGAACAGCGCCCAGATCAACTCCACCTTCTTCCGCCTGATCACCGGCAACTGATCCGGTAGCTCGCGGCGCGGCCTTCGCGGCATCTCTTCGGTGAGATGCCGCGGCGGCCGTCCTCGTTTCCATCGAAACCGGTCGCAGAACCGCCGCCGATAAACCGGGGAACGTCATTTCGCGGGCGTACCTTGGGCGGGTATGAGCGAGACGAATCGGGGCCGGGTCAGGACCGAGCCCGGACACAAGCGTGTACGCGCCTACGCCGCCGGTCGGCTCATCGCCGACACCATTCATCCCACCCTGGTCTGGGAAATTCCGTACTATCCCGCCTACTACGTGCCGCTGGACGATGTGCGCGCCGAGTTGAAGGCGACCGGGCAGACCCGGCATTCCCCCAGCCGCGGCGACGGCCAGGTGTACGACGTCGCCGTCGACGGCGTCGTCAAATCCGGTGCGGCGCTGCGCTATCCGGATTCCCCGATCCCGGAACTGCGCGATCTGGTCCGGCTCGAGTGGAGTGCGATGGATGAATGGTTCGAGGAGGACGAACCGATTTACGTCCACCCGCGCAATCCCTACACCCGCGTGGACATTCTGAGCAGTTCCCGGCACGTCCGGGTCGTGGTGGACGGCGTCACCGTCGCCGATTCCCACACCCCGCGCATTCTGTTCGAGACCGGCCTTCCGCCGCGCTACTATCTGCCGCTCACCGATACCCGCCAGGACCTCCTCGCGCCCTCGGATACGCAAACCCACTGCCCGTACAAGGGCACCGCCGGTTATTTCGATCTCGAAATCGACGGCACCAAGCACAAAGACCTGGTCTGGATCTACCGGACCCCGGTACCGGAAAGCCAGAAGATAACCGGCCTGGCCTGCTTCTACAACGAAAAAGTCGACATCTACCTCGACGGCGAACTCCAAACCCGCCCGAAGTCCCCGTTCGCCTGACCGAACGCCAGGTACAGGCAGGACGGCCGAGCGGCGAATGAGCCGAACACAAGTCACGGCGGCGGCATCACCCCGAGATGCCGCCGCCCGTTCCGGTGTCGTGGTCAGGATTCCGGTATCGGTGAATTCGCTGCGGCCCAGGCCTTCTCCGCATCGCTACCCGCGGCGGGCGGCCACAGTCCCTCGATCATCCACAGATCGCGCGCACTCTCGTCGATGTGGAATTCCCAGTGCAGCCCACGTTCTCGGGTGTACGGGAGAGTAATCGCGTTGATGCCCTCGGTCATCCGCTTTCGCCGCTGCGGATCATCGATGCTCCGAGCCAGATGCGCGACGACGATACGCACGGTGTCCGACGACGGAGCGCCGCCGACGAAGAAATCGGACGCCGCCAGTTCGTGGAATTGCACCACGACGTAGAACGCGGGCAGACCGACGTCGGTGTAATACCTGGTGATATCGGCGGCGAAATTGCGTTTGTCCTGTTCGGAGTAGACGTCGGCGGGATGGTGGATGTGCCACAGCGGCATGGGTCGAATCCTTACGGTCGGATGGGTCCGGCGGCGCTCAGCCACCGATAGGCAATGCGAGGTTCTCCACGGGACCGGACAGCGCGGCCTTGACCCGCCTGGTCAGATCGTCGACCAACACCTCGGTCTCCCCCTTTTCCAGACCGTCGGCCACCGCCTCCGCGACCTGTCCGGGACTGATCTTCTCGGCGGTGATGTTCTTGGTCATATCCGTGTCGGCGAACCCCAGATGCACCCCGACCACCTGCGTGTGCTGCGCGGCGAGCTCGGTCCGCAGCGAATTGGTCAGCGACCAGAACGCCGCCTTGGACGCGCCGTAGGCCGCCGCGCCCGAGCCCCACGACAGCACCGAATGAATGTCGACCAGCGCGCCGCCGCCGTTCGCCGCCAGAATCGGCGCGAAGGCCTGCGCGACGCGCAGCGGGCCGAAGACGTTGGTCTCGAAAGTCGCTGCGACATCGGCGATCTCGGCAGTCAGAAGTGAGCCCGGCCGCAGAACACCGGCATTGTTGACCACGATGCTCACATCGGTGGCTCGGGCCGCGGCGGCCGCGACGGAATTCGGGTCGGTGACCTCGAGCGCCAGCGGCACGATGCGGGGATCCTCGACATCGACCGGACGGCGGGCGGTGACGTAGACCTTCCGCGCGCCACGCCGCAACAACTCCTCGGCGAACGCGCCGCCCAGACCGCGCTGACCGCCGGTCACGAGCGCGCTCACCCCTTCGATCCTGGTCATATCCGTCCTTTCGATTCGGTTCGGGTACGTCCGCCCGCACCCGGCAGTGTTTAGATTATGTCCATCATCTATTCTGATGCGCAAGACTGGTGAGGCGACGCACAGATCAGCGAAAGGGGACGCCATGCCGCGAGCAACGCGCGCACAGGCCGAGACGCACCGCAGGGAGGTCCTCGACGCGGCCTCGGCACTGATGCGCCGCGACGGGGTCGGCGGCGTGACAGTGCCGGATGTGATGGCCGCGGCCGGACTCACCCACGGCGGCTTCTACCGGCACTTCCGATCCAAGGAAGACCTTGTGGCACAGGCATGTTCGGCCGCGTGCGCGGAAAAGGAACGCGAACGAGCGGATCTGCTCGAAGCCGGTCCCGACGAACGCGCCGCACGCCGCACCTTCCTCGACCGTTACTTGTCCCCGGGACATCGCGACACACCCGCGCAAGGCTGCGGCATCGCCGCCCTGGCCGGCGATGTTGCCCGCACCGCCCCAGGCAGCCCGCTGCGTGAGGCGTATCTCGAGGGCCTGCGGCAGATGGTCGACGATCTCGGCCGCCTGAATCCGGTTGCACCCGAGGACAACCGGGAAGTCCTGGTCGAACTCGCCGCCATCACGGGCGCGGTGATACTCGCCCGAGCCACCGCGGGCGACGACCTGTCCGAGCAGATCCTGACCGCGGTCCGCGACTTCCTCGTCACCGGCCGGCCCGGTCGCCAGGCCTGACCGGCGCCATGCTCAGGGCGCGACGAGCAGGTCTTCGACCAGGTGCGGCAGGGCGGTGCCGATGGGTTCGTGAATGACCTCGGTGGCCATGAGGTCGTAGGGAGTGGGCTCGGCGTTGACGATGATCAGGTCCGCGCCGTGCTCCACGGCGACGGCGCAGAGGGAGGCGGCCGGTTCCACCTGGAGTGAAGTACCAACGGCCAGAAAGATTTCCGAGGTTTCGGCGACGAGCTGGGCGGTGAGCATGCTGCGCAGATCCAATTGCTGGCCGAACATGATGACCGCCGCCTTGAGGATGCCGCCGCATTCGGGGCAGGGCGGGTCCGGCTCGCCGGCGGCCACCCGCGCCAGGGTGGCCGACATCGTCGTGCGGAAATCGCAGACGGTGCATTCGACCTCGAACATGTTGCCGTGGATTTCCACCACCGATTCCGGCGGCGATCCGGCGCGCTGATGCAGTCGATCGATGTTCTGGGTGATGATGCCGACCGTGCGCTCGCGCGCCAGCCGGACCAGTGCGCGATGTGCCGCATTGGGCCGCGCTTGCCAGGCCGGATTGTCCCGCCGCGCGATCCAGGCACGTCGGCGCAATTCGGGATCGGCCATGTAGTTGTCGTAGGTGGAGAGCAATTCCGCGATCGGATCCTCGGTCCACACCCCGCGCGGTCCACGAAAATCCGGAATTCCGGAATCGGTCGAAATTCCCGCGCCGGTCAGTACTCCAACCGAGCCGCCACGCCGCCGCCAGCTCATACTCCACACACTAATCCGCGCATCGGCCGCAATGCCCGAAACCGCTCGGCGTACACCGAGCTACCAGCGCTGATCCGGAGTTTGATACGGTCGTGTATCCATTGGAGCGGGAGGTGGCGATGTCCGTGCAGGCCGACGAGACCGGCGCGCCGATACCGCGCGCACCCCGGGTCACCAAGCGGCGTGCCGAAACTCGGCAACGGCTGTTGGATGCCGCGTTCGAGGCGTTCGCGCAGGAGGGTTTCGGCCGCTGCACCGTCGAGCAGATCTGCGAGCGGGCCGGATATACCCGCGGGGCGTTCTACTCGAATTTCACCTCGCTCGACGAGTTGTTCCTGGCGATGTGGGAGCAGCGGTCGGCGGCTATGCTGCGCGAATTGTCCGTGGTGCTCGACGAGGTCGCGGAAGTCGACGACCTGCACGCCGGAGTCGAACGGGTCCTGCGTGCGATCCCGTTGGACGACAAATGGTTTCGGATCACCTACGAGTTCACCGCGCACGCCCTGCGCAATCCCGCGCTCCGGCGCGTGATGGCCTCGCGCGAGGAGGCGATCGTCGCCGCGCTGCTGCCGGTGTGGGCAGCTCTGCTCGACCGTGCCGGCCGCACGGTGACCGATCCGCGTGCCCTGGGCCGCGCCCTGGTCGCCGTCCACGACGGCACCGGGACCCAATGCTTGCTCGAGCCGGACAGCAGCACCGCGCACGCCCAGCGCGTCGACCTGTTCACCCACGTCGCCCTGGCCTACAGCCGGCCGCGCGAGAACGGCTGAGCACGGCCCCGATTCGCATTCACCCGCACCACACGACACGATCGTCTCGATGGACCGCATCCGCCAGCCCAGGAGGACACCGTGACCGACCGCCCCGAACTCGCCCGCGCTCTCGACCTGCAACCCCACCCCGAGGGCGGCTGGTTCCGCGAAACCTACCGCAGCCCAGTGGAATTCGCGCCCGAAGGGTACGAGGGCCGACGCTCGGCCGCGACCGCGATCCACTTCCTGCTGCTTCCGCACGAACACTCCGCACCGCACACGGTCCGCTCGGACGAGATCTGGCTCTGGCAGCGCGGCGGACCGCTGCTGCTGAACATCGGCGGCGACGAAATCACCCTTGGGCCGGATGTCGAAGGCGGACAACTACTCCAGGCCGTCGTCCCCGGCGGAGTCAGCCAGTCCGCCGCACCGGCCACCGACGAGTACGTCCTGGTCAGCTGCATCGTCGCCCCCGGATTCGACTTCGCCGACTTCCGCCTCGACTGAACCCGAAGGCGGAACCCCCTTTTCCGGGGCACTGCAAATCGTGTCGTTCCAGAACGTACTTCTCACTTTTACAGTTCTTACGTTCGATGGATCGATAGGAGAATCATAGTGGCCATCAAACGCTTCGTACTCGGCACTGCGATCGCGGGCGCGACGATGCTGGGACCGGTCGTCAGCCCGGCCTCTGCGACGATCCCGCTACAGCCCGCCACCCCGGCCACGGACACGCCGTCCGGACAGAAGGTCGCCAACCTGCCCGCGACCGGCTCCGCGTCGTTGCTGTCCACGGGGTCGCAGCAACTCCTGCTGCTCTTCACGCCCTGTGACTTCACCAAGCCACCGGGTTGCCCGGCGCCCTGAACCCGCCTCTCCTGGCGACGAGCACCGCGCCGCGGACACGCGAACGCATCCCGCCCGAATGATCGGGCGGGATGCGTTCGGGCGCAACGGCTCTGTCGCTAATCCCCGACCGGGATGATCCCCTCGTGCACGGCGTGCTCGATCGCGCGATGCAGGTTCGGGCACCCCTCGGGACGGCCCGGCCCGCCGGCCAACTCCTGGAACACCGGGCAGTGATCGGCCGGATTCACCATCCACTGCACCGAGGTCTGTTGCGCACTGGACTTGCGCACAAGGACTTTCGCCGCACAAGTCACACAGGAGACCGGAGTCATCCCGTCCTCGAGATAGCGCTGCTTGTCCGCGACCGTCTGGGCGCGCACCTGCTTCCGCCGTTCCGGACGGTCCGCGAAGTCCGGTGCTTTCGCCCAGGTGGTCATCAGACTCCCGCCTCCGCGGCGGCCGCCTCATCGGATTCCCGTTTGCGGCGCAGGTTTTCGGCGACCTCCGCCTCCCACGCCTCGTTCGCCTTGGTCGTGTCGACCTCGAACTCGAAACGCTGGGTGCTCTTGGGATCGACATCGGCGACATCGACGTAGAACTGGTCGTACCAGCGGCGCAGCTGATAGACCGGCCCGTCCTCCTCGCACAGCAGCGGATTCTCGATCTTGGACTTGTGTTTCCAGATCTCCACGTCCTGCAGGAAGCCGACGCCGATGCCCTCGGTCATCTTCTCGGCCAGCTTCTGGGAGGACTCCGCGTCCAGGCCCTGAGGCTTCTGCACCGTGATGCCGTACTGCAGCACGAACGAATCCTGGGTCACCGGATAGTGGCAGTTGATCAGGACGCTCTTGACCTCGAATCCGCCGTAGAAATTGTGCAGCGGATTGATCATGTACGAGGGGCCGTAGTACGCCGCCACCGACTTGAGCAGCGAATCACCGTACTGCGAGCCCATTCCCACGTCCGGACGCGACTTGGTCTCCAGGAACTGCGAGGCCACATGCCCTTCGAACACGTTCTTGAAGAACGTCGGATAGGCGAAGTGGATGTAGAAGAAGTGCGCCATATCGACCACGTTGTCGATGATCTCGCGACAGTTGGCGCCCTCGATCAGCATCGAGTTCCAGGTCCACTCGGTCCAGCCGTCGTCGATCGTCTCGGTCGGATTTCCGTCGGCGTCGGTGTAGGGGCCCTCGATGTGCGGGATGGTGACGTCGTCCGGCGGCGGGTTGTTCTCGTGGTCGTGCCAGATGAACAACTGGCCGTTGCGTTCGAGCGTCGTCCACGAACGAGTCCGGGCCAGCGGAGGCACCCGGCGGCCGTACGGAATTTCCGTGCAGCGGCCATTGCCACCCCAGCGCCAGTCGTGGAACGGGCAGGCGACCGAATCGCCCTTGATCTCGCCCATGCTCAGGTCGCCGCCCATGTGCCGGCAGTACGCGTCCAGCACCTGCAACTCGCCCTTGCTATCGGCGAAGATCACCAGTTTGGTGCCGAACACCGAGATGGCGTGCGGCTTGCCGTCCCGGAACGGTGCGGCCAGGCCGAGGCAATGCCATCCCCGCGCATACCGGGTGGGCACGGTGCCGACATCGATCTCACGGACCTTACCGCCCCGCGGTGGGGTTACTGCCATTGCGATCCCTCCTCTACGATTACTAGAACACGTTACAAAATTGTCCGGCCGCGCGCCAGTTATTCCCGCTACTACCAGGCACGGGTCACCCGACACCCTCGGCGAACACCCGTTCTCGACATGAACAAGAACGTGTTCTAGTCTCAGAGTAAGCATCAGTCCCGGGGACATATCGGCCCCCGGGGTGAAGGATCACCGCACCGATCGAGCCAGGAGCAGCCACCGAGATGACGCAAGAAGTGACCGAACGGGTCGAAGCGCTGTTGCCGAAGCTGCGCGAACAGGCGCAGGAGGCAGAGGATCTGCGCCGCATCCCCGACGAGACCATGAAGGCGCTGCAGGAAACCGGTTTCTTCAAGCTGCTACAGCCGCGCCAGTGGGGCGGGTACGCGTGCGATCCGGTCATCTTCTACGACACCGTGCGCAAGATCGCCAGCGCCTGCGGTTCCACCGGCTGGGTCTCGGGCATCATCGGCGTGCACAACTGGCATCTGGCGCTGTTCAGCCAGCAGACCCAGGAAGAGGTCTGGGGCGAGGACCCCTCGGTGCGCATCTCGTCCTCCTACGCCCCCATGGGCGCGGGCGTGGTCACCGAGAGCGGCGACGGCTACATCGTCAACGGTTCCTGGGCGTGGTCCTCGGGCAGCGACCACGCCAGCTGGACCTTCGTCGGCGGCCCGGTGATCAAGGACGGCAAACCGGTCGACTTCGGCAGTTTCCTGGTGCCGCGCACCGACTATCGCATCGACGACGTGTGGAATGTGGTGGGCCTCAAGGGAACCGGCTCCAACACCCTGGTGCTGGAGAACGTCTTCGTACCGCGGCACCGCTTCCTGAGCTACAAGGCCATGAACGACCTGACCGCGCCGGGCCTGACCGAGAACACCGACCCGGTCTACAAGATGCCGTGGGGCACAATCCATCCCACCACCATCTCCACCCCGATCGTCGGCATGGCCTACGGCGCGCTCGAGGCGCACGTCGAGCACCAGGGCAAGCGCCTGCGCGCCGCCTACGCCGGGGAGAAGGCCAAGGACGATCCGTTCGCCAAGGTCCGCATCGCCGAGGCCGCCAGCGATATCGACGCCGCGTGGCGCCAGCTCTCGGGCAACGTCGCCGACGAGTACAAACTGCTGGTCGCGGGCGAGGAGATCCCATTCGATCTGCGCGTGGCCGCGCGTCGTGATCAGGTTCGCGCCACCGGCCGCGCGATCGCCTCGATCGACAAGATGTTCGAGAGTTCCGGCGCCACCGCGTTGGCGAACGGCACTCCGCTGCAACGCTTCTGGCGGGACGCCCACGCCGGGCGCGTGCACGCCGCCAACGATCCCGAGCGCGCCTACACGATGTACGGCACGCACGCGTTCGGCATGCCGGTCACCGACGGGATGGTGTGATGACCACGGTTTCGGAGATCACCTTCGAGTCCACCTCCCGCTACGCCCAGGTGCGGCCGGATCTGAAGCTGCACTATCACGAGGCGGGCGTGGGCAACGGCCCCACGATCGTGCTGCTGCACGGCGGTGGTCCAGGCGCGTCGTCCTGGGCCAATTTCGCACGCAACATTCCGGTGCTGGCCAAGGACTTCCACGTGCTGGCCGTGGACCAGCCCGGATTCGGCCGGTCCGACAAGCCGACCGAGCATCCGCAGTACTTCGTGCACAGCGCCTCGGCGCTGAAAGACCTGCTCGACACCCTCGAAATCACCGACCGGGTACACATTCTCGGCAACTCGCTCGGCGGCGGTGCGGCGGTGCGTTTCGCACTCGACTATCCCGATCGCGCGGGCAAACTCGTGCTGATGGGCCCCGGCGGCGTGAGCACCAACCTGTTCGCCCCCGACCCCACCGAGGGCGTCAAGGCGTTGAGCACCTTCGTCGGCGAGCCGACCCGGGAGAACATCGAGAAGTTCATCCGGATCATGGTTTTCGACCAGAAGCTGGTCACCGACGAGCTGATCGACGAGCGTTTCGAACTCGCCCGCACGCCCGAATCCCTCGCGGCCATGCGCGCGATGGGTAAATCCTTCGCTTCGGCCGATTTCGAGAAGGGCATGCTCTGGCGCGACGCCTACAAGCTGCGTCAGCCCGTCCTGCTGATCTGGGGCCGCGAGGACCGGGTCAACCCGCTCGACGGCGCACTGGTGGCGGTGAAGTCCATTCCCCGGGTACAACTTCACGTGTTCGGTGGCTGCGGCCACTGGGCTCAGGCGGAGAAGTTCAACGAATTCAACCGCCTGACAACCGATTTCCTGCTCGGCGTCAAGGAGGCCCGATGACATACCGTGGCGCAGCCTGTCATCCGGCCGACCGAGTGCGGGTGTCCCGCAAGTCACAGGAGAGGCGATCATGAGTATTCGTGCGCTCGGGTATATGCGCATCGAGGCCACCGATATGGCGGCCTGGCGCGAGTACGGGCTGAAGGTGCTCGGCATGATGGAGGGCGAGGGCCCCAACCCCGACGCCCTCTACCTGCGCATGGACGACTTCCCCGCCCGCCTGGTCATCCTCCCCGGCGAGCAGGACCGGCTGCAGGTGTCCGGCTGGGAGGTCACCGATGCCCCTGCGCTGCAACGTCTTCGGGAGACGTTGTCCAAGGCGGGCGTCGCGTTCACCGAAGCCACCAAGGAAGAACTCACCGACCGCCGCGTCGAGGGGATGATCCGGTTCCAGGACCCCTCGGACAACACGCTCGAGGCGTTCTACGGCGCGCAGTACCTGGCCCGGCGGTTCGTCAGTCCGTACGGGCACAAGTTCGTCACCGCTGAACAGGGTCTCGGTCACGTCGTGCTGACCTGCACCGACGACGCCGCCGCACAGGCTTTCTATCAGGATGTGCTGGGCTTCCGGCTGCGCGATTCGATGCGGCTGCCCCCGCAGCTGGTGGGGCGTCCTGCCGACGGCGATCCGGCCTGGCTGCGTTTCTACGGCTGCAATCCGCGCCATCACGCGCTGGCGTTCCTGCCGCTGCCGAACCCGACCGGCATCGTGCATCTGATGGTCGAAGTGGAGAACTCCGACGACGTCGGGCTGTGCCTGGATCGCGCGATGCGCAAGAAGGTCAAGATGTCCGCCACGCTCGGCCGGCACATCAACGACAAGATGCTGTCGTTCTACATGAAGACCCCCGGCGGTTTCGACATCGAATACGGTTGCGAGGGACTGGAAGTCGACGATCACTCCTGGATCGCGCGGGAGTCCACCGCGGTGAGCCTGTGGGGTCACGACTTCTCGGTGGGATTCAAGTAGAGGGCCGCGAACCATGACCACGAGTGAGCAACCCGTCATCGACCCGCGCCAGTTCCGAAACGTGCTGGGGCAGTTCTGCACCGGCATCACCGTGATCACCACCTTCGGTGAGGACGCGGCGCCGATCGGCTTCGCGTGCCAGTCCTTCGCCGCGTTGTCGCTCGACCCGCCGCTGGTGTTGTTCTGCCCGACCAAGGAGTCCCGCTCCTGGAAGGCGATCGAGCGCAACGGAAGCTTCTGCGTCAACATGCTCGCCGAGGAACAGCAGCCCGTCTGTGCCCGTTTCGGCTCCCGCGAACCCGACAAGTTCGCCGGAATCGATTGGCACACAACGGAACTTAACCTCCCCGCCCTGGACGGCGCGTTGGCCACGATCCAGTGCACAGTGGACAACGTGCTCGACGGCGGCGATCACTACGTGGTGATCGGCCGAGTACAGGCCCTGTCGGAGTCCACCGACTCCGGCAGGCCGCTGCTTTTCTACCGAGGCCAGTACACCGCCATCGAACCGGACAAGACCACCCCGGCACCCTGGCGCGCCGACCTCGAACATTTCCTCACCACAACCACTCTCGACACCTGGTTGTAGTTTTCGCTCGCCGGCTGTGGGGGGGGCAAGGACAAACAGGGAACAACCACAACCGGCTTTCCCCCCCCCCCCCTCGACCCTCCCCGACGCCACCAGCAAGGAGGAAAG
>CBJNFW010000099.1:0-26427 GCA_966435935.1 uncultured Nocardia sp. | reverse complement strand
CACCGCTGTCGACAGCGGGCGCACCGCGGTCACATTGGTGCATTCCGGATTCGAAAACCACGGCGAGGGTTGGCAATCCATGCGCGACGCGGTCGGCTCCGATGGCGGCTGGCCGGCGCTGCAGGACGGCTACGCGAAGGCCGCCTCCGCCGCATGAACCGCCGATGGCGGTGAGCGGCTGTCTGATTCGCTCTACGGCGATCTGTTGCCCGGCGACCGGCAGCGCTGGGCGATCGCGGTCGCCGAGAACGTGGTGTGGTATTCGCGCCAGCCCCACGCGCTGCACACGATCGACACCTGCTGGATCGACACGGACCTGGCAATGTGCCTGTGCTACAGCAACACCGGAGGCCGCTTCGCCGCCCGCTTCGCGCGCCTCGAGGTATCCCGCTGTTCGGCCCGGAACATCCGCCGCACTCCGCCTCCGAGCAGGTATCGATCTTCTACTCCGTCCAACTCGGCGGCGGCCCCTCGGACCGTTCCGAGGGGACTGCCTCCCGACGGGCGTGACTGGTGGGCAAAACCGTTGCGCCAGAGGCGTATCTCGTGATGTTGGTTCCGTGGTGGTTGAACCGTCGTGCAATTGAGTCAAGCCAACGCGGGATCACCCGCTAATGCGTATGCCCAGGTCGTCGCGAATTACCGCAGATAGTGTGTCTACCTGGCCGCGATCCACACCCTCACCCGATGGCTGCGGTGTTCAGCGCGGCCCACGCCATACTGACCGCTGGCACCGAATACGCCGTTCCCGCCGGCCACACGGGCTCGGTCGGGGGCGGAAGCACCTCGACGGCAACCCAGTCGCGTCACAGCGGTCGGCCTGCCCGCGTCAGATCGCGGTCTCGGACCCGATGCAAACCTGCGACGACCAGGTGTTTTTCAGGTTGCTCATATTTGCGTCCTGCCGGGGACACAGTGAACACAGGAACGGGTCCCGGGACCGAGCAGCGGACTGATTGTGACCGGAACCATAGGCCACTGTGCAACGATCGCCTGTCCGAATCGGTCGGCCGGTACCGAGACCCTGACATTTCTTCAAGACGCAAGCCGTCGTCTGCCAGCAGGGTGGTGGTCTCACGAACGGACCGCAGGAGGACCGATGGACGAGACCACCACCACCACCGCGAAGACACGGCGTCGACGGATCGCACTGATGATCGCCGCGGTGTCGGCCGCGATGTTCGCGGGCAACATGCCGGGCGTCGCGACAGCCGCGCCGCCCGCATCCGCGGATCGAATGGTCCATCTTCCCGGCGGCGATATCCATGTCGTCGCCAGCGGGGTACCCAGCGCGCATGCGGTGGTTCTGCTGCATGGGCTGGCCGGATCGACCATATGGTGGGACCAGGTGATGCCCGCCCTGCGGAATCGGTACGTGGTGCGGATCGATCTGCTCGGGCACGGTGAATCGGCCAAGCCCGACAGCGGTTACGAAATGGCCGAGCAGGCGAGGCGGGTCGGCGAGGTACTCGATGGGCTCGGCGTGCGCCACGCGGTTCTCGTCGGACATTCCACCGGCGGTTATGTGGCGACCTCGTTGGCGGAACAGCGCCGTGGTCTGGTGTCGGCGCTCGGGCTGATCGATACCGGTGCCCGGCTCGACGCGTACACCGACAACAGCCCGGTCAGCGGTCTGTTCTTCAACCCGGCGATCGGGCAACCGCTGTGGCCGCTGCTGCCGGACGCCGCTATTCGGTACCTGCTGAGCAGTGCCTTCACTCGCGACGTGTCGATTCCCGCCCCGATCGTCGCCGCGGTCCGGGGCATGACGTACCGCAGCCTCACCGAAACCTCGAACGCGTCGGATGCCTACCTGCGGGCCGAGTCCGAACCGGACCGGCTCGTGGCGCTGCATGTGCCGACCATGGTGATCTACGGCTCCGGGGACAAGCGCTTCATGCCGACGTCCTACCAGGACTACCGGCGAGTCCCGGGCATCCGGATCGTGTCCCTGGACTGCGGTCACACGCCGATGATCGAGGAGCCCGGCCCCACCGGCACCCTGATCGACGACTTCGCCGCGCAGCACTGAGCTGCGGGACAACTGATCATCCACTCGAAGGGCGGCCCGAAGGTCCGCCGAACGCATCGAACGCCGACCAGGCGGGCGCGAAACCTGGCCCGCCGCCCGCGAGTGATGCACCCAGGCTGACCGGAGATTACCTACTGAGCCGGCCGCATCGTCCGATCAGCCGAGATAGGTCGATTCGAGGACGAGGTCTTTGAGGACCTTCTGGTATTCGGCGTGCGTGCGATGTTCTCGGGTGTGCCAGTGGGTGCCCTCATGGCGATGCATGAATGCGCGATACTCCGGGGCGCCCGGGTACTTGACGTTGTCTGCCACGACGACCGAACCGGGGTGCAGCCAGGCGCGGTCCAGAATCCGGCGGAGATCGGGAAGGTATTCGTCCTTCTCATGGTCGAGGAACGCGAAATCGACTGTGCCGGGCGCGAACTCATGTTCGCGGCGCAGTGTGTCGAGAGTCTTTCCGTCGCTCAGGGTGCCGACGATCACGACGATGCGCTCGCCGATGCCCGCGTGATCCCAGATCCGCCGGGCGACCGCGGCATTCGCCGGGCTGAATTCGATCGAGTACAGCACGGCGTCGGCGGGCATCGCGCGTGCGATCCGCAATGCGCTGTAACCGCAGTAGGTTCCGAGCTCGAGCAGGCGGTGCGGATGTGCCGCGGCGACGGCGCGATCGAGAATCCTGCCCTTCTCGTCACCGATGTTGATCAGGTAACTCTTGGTGTAGGAGAACTCATCGATGGTCCGGATGACGTCGTCGATATCGTCCTTGCGCGCATGCGCGCACACGTAGTCGGCCAGGGCTTGTTCGCGACCGTCGCCGACCTGCCAGGTGGCGCCCATGTGCCGCAGGCCGAACAGGAACCGCACATACGACCAGCGCAGAAACATCACCGGTTTGCCGGCGCACTCGTTCGCGGCGACTGCCAGGGCGAGTGCGGCGATGGCGGCCAGCACCGACCGGGGCAGAGGCAGACCGAGCACTCTCGGCCGTCGCGCGCTCAGCAGAATCGACGACGCGACCGATACTGCCGATGCCGTGATGGCAGCCGAATGCTTGCTCACATGTCCTTCCCTTCGCCCTGCCGCCGATTCAGTTCGGCTTCCAGGATCGGCCCGATGACCGCGAGCGCCTCGGGGTTGGTCATCTGGGCGTGAGTCACGTCGACGGAATGTTGCGTGATCTGTCCGGTGAAATACGGTCGCCACATATCGGCGGTCAGTTCGCCGGTGATGCCTTTGCTCGCCGAGAAGTACAGCAGATCGCCATCGTACGACCCCGGCCGGTAGGCCGCGGACATCGCCACACTGTCGACATAGCCCTGGTGCAGGCGCTCGAGCTGCCGGCGGGTCAGCCCGTGTCCGGGCCCGGTGCTGGTGGCGAGCAGGTCGACCGCTTCATCGAGAGTGAGCGGCCGGGTGTCCGGAGTGGCTGATTCATTGCCCTGCAGGTGGGTGACCAGATCGCGGACGGTAGGCGGGCAGGGCCGGGGCGCGCCGTCGCCGAAGGTCACGCTGTCGAGCATGACCAGCAGATCCACCTGCTGCCCTCGGTCGCGCAGCCCGAGGGCGAGCGCGTGCGCGAGCTGCCCGCCCAGGGACCAGCCCAGCAGATGGTATGGACCCTCGGGCCGCACGCGCGCGAGTTCGTCCAGATACACCTCGGCGAGTTCCTCGACGCTGCGATATCGCCGCGACTGCCCGGAAACGGCCGGGGATTGCAGCCCGTAGACGGGCCTGTCGGTGACATATCGCAGCAAGCCCGAGTAGCACCATGACAGCGGAACAGCCGAATGCAGGCATACCAACGGCGTCCCGGAACCGTTGCCCCGCAACGGAAGAACCGGCTGCAGCGCCGACTCGCCGAGGGGCATACCGTTGTTCGCGCCCGCGGCGGTGGATTCGATCGCGGCAGCCAACGTCCGCACGGTCGGGGTGAAGAGCGACGCGACCGGCACTGTGGTGCCGGTCCGTTCCGATAGTCGCCGGCACAGTTCGACTCCCAGCAAGGAGTTGCCGCCGAGTTCGAAGAAGTTGTCGTCCAAGCCGATCCGAGTCTGCCCGGTCACCTCGGCGATCGTGTCCGCCACCGTGCGCTCGATTTGCGATGCCGGCGCGCGAAATGCCGGGCGCGGCAGCGTCTGTGGATCCGGCAGAGCGGATCGATCGGTCTTCCCGCTGCTCGGATTGATCGGTATCTCGGTCAACGGGACCAGCACTGCCGGAATCATGCCGGGCGGCAGGACCGTCCGTAACCGGGCCGATACGGCGGCGCGGTCGAAGTGCTCCTTCGCCGCCGCTGCCGGCACGACGTAGCCGATCAACCGGTCGCCGAGCGTCTCGGACGCCCACACCCGCACCACGGCCTGATCGACCGCGTCGTCCGCGGCCAGCGCGCGCTCGACCTCGGATGGCTCGATGCGCTGTCCCCGCAGCGAGATCTGAACATCGGCCCGGCCGAGGTACTCGAGCGTTCCATCCGGTTGCTCGCGGACGACGTCGCCGGTGCGGTACATCCGGCTTCCATTCTGCCCGTAGGGATTTCCCACGAAACTGTGCGCGGTGATCCCGGGCCGTCCCAGATACCCGCGCGCCAACGCGGCACCGGCCAGATACAGTTCGCCCCGGGCGCCGCGAGGAGCCGGGCGCAGGCGGGAATCCAGCACGAGAGTCTGCACTCCCGGCAGTCCCCGGCCGATCGTGATCGTAGCGTCCGGGTCGAGCGGATCGGTTTGCGTCACCACGACGGTGGCCTCGGTGGGGCCGTAGGAGTTGAACATCGGCAACCGGCTCGCCCATCGTGCGGCCAGTCCGGGCGGGCATTTGTCGCCGCCGACGGTGACGGTCCGCAGCGCCGGCAATCGGTCCGGGTCGAGCGTTGCCAGAATCGCCGGTGTGACCACCAGGTGCGTGACCGCGTCGTCCCGCATCACCTGTGCAAGCCGCTGTCCGGCAACGATGTCCGGCGCCAGGACCACCAGGGCCGCCCCGGCGGCGAATGCGGACAGATATTCCAGCATCGACGCATCGCAGAAGGGCGAATGTGCTTGCACCACTATTGATTCGCTGCTGATGCGGTTGCGGGTGCGCAAATCGTCCGCCAGTGTGGCCAGGCCCTCGTGGGTGCTCAGCACCCCCTTGGGCTCTCCGGTGGATCCGGATGTGTAGATCAGATAGGCGGAGTGAGCGGCACGCAGCGGTGTCGTCCGGTCCGCGTCGGTCACCGCGGCGGTGGACCGTGATCCAGCGGCGGCGGTGAACTCGGCGCTGTCGAGCATCAGCCAGTCGATCGCCGTGTCCGCCAGGGGAGTTCGCCACTCGCTGCGAGTAAGTCCCAGCGCCGCACCCGAATCGGAGATCAGCCTCGCCACCCGAACCGGGGGGTCGGTGGGGTTCACCGGGAAGTACACCGCGCCGGCACGGGCAACCGCCCACAGTGCGATGACCGATTCCACCGACCGGGACAAGGCCACCGCGACAACAACTTCCGGCCCGGCGCCGTGCGCGATCAGCTCACGCGCCCACTGTGCGCTCGTCCGGTCCAGTTCGCCATAGGTCACCGACCGGTCCGGGCCGCGCAGTGCGATCCGTTCGCCGGAACCGATCCCGCTCGCGAGCAACTCCGGCAGCAACCGCCGCCGGCTCGGCTGCCGTGGGGCAGCGATCGTGTGCTCACCGGCGACAGCCGCGAACACCCTGTCCTCGCCGTGAGCGCCCGCGAACCGCGGCAGGCAGTTCATGAACTGCTGCTGGTACCCCGCTACCTCCTCTGCTCCGTACAGGCCGGGGTTGGCATGGAAATCGATCGTGAAGGGCTCGGTGCCGAACCGGTAGCAACTGATCGCCAGATCCTCGACCGGTCCGGCCGAAAGCAGCTGCGCTCGTCCGCGGGCGGAGCCGAAGGCGATGCTGCCGGGCATGGTGAGCACGTTGACCAGCGGGCCGTAACCGTGGCGGCCGGCCTGCCCCACGCCGTGGTCACGCAGCAGGTCCTCGTGCCGGTACAGCTGGTGACGCAACGCGCCGATCATGCTCAGGCGGACCTTTCGGACCAGCTCACCGACCGAGCTGTCGGCCACGCCCCGAACCCGCAACGGCACCACGTTCGAAACCATCCCCGCCGATTGCCGCAGCGCCGCGGTGGTGCGACCGGCGACCGGCAGTGAGACCGTGATATCGGTGTCACCGGTCATTCGCGCCAGAAACGCGGCCACCGCCGCGACCAGCATCTCGGCCATACCGGTGCCGTACCGCTCGGCGGCCGCGGCGAGCCGGGCCATTACCGCCGCATCGACGGTGGCATGCGCGAGATGCGGCCGCGCCGACGGTGCGGCGTACCGGGCACTCAGCCGTGTCACGTGATCGAGACCGGCGAGATGTTCTGCCCAGTACACGCGGTCGGCCGCGAAACGCGGCGAGGTTCGATACCGCTGCTCGGCCGCCACGATCTCGGTCAGGGACACCGCACGGCACGGCGGTGCGGTCCGGCCTTCGGTCGCGGCGCGATGTAATTCGGCCGTTCGCTGGAGAACTCGGGCAGCGCCGAAGCCGTCCACCGCGATGTGATGACTGCGCGCGTAGCAGCGGTATCGATCGGGGCCGAGGGCGAACAGCACCGTCTTCGTCCCTCGGCGTCCGTCAGGTCGATGCCGGCTTGATGGTCGCGGCTCATCCAGACCTGTGAGGCACGTTCGGGGTCGGGGTGATCGCTCAGGTCCACGCAGTCGAACCCGGTGTCCAGGTCGCGGTCGAGGTATTGCCGAGGCCGGCCATCGTCAATCGCGAATCGCACGTGCGGAGACTGCAATTCGCGGCCGGCTTCCCGGACACAGTGCTGCAGCAATTCGAGGTCGAGATGGCCCCGCACGTCCGTGTATTGCGCGATGGTGAACGGAACTTCCGGATGTAATTGCTGTGCCAGCCACAGTTCGTACTGTGCGACCGATAATTCGAAGAAGTCCGGTTCCGGAGTCGCGCTGACAGCAGCAGGCAGGGCCGTCACGAAGCGACGCTTTCCCCGAGGAAGCCTTTTACCTCGTCCATCATGTGGCCGACCGAATCGGCGACGAAAAGGACTGGCTGGCAAACGCTGTCGTCGATGCCGCTGGCGATGATGTCCTCGACTCGGAACTCCCGCAAATCCGCGTTCACGAAGGACTCCATTTCCGTGACCGAGGACAAGATCGCGGCTCCGTACGCGCGTGGCCTCCCGTTCTCGGCGACCACGCCGACCTCCAGGGTGAACCAGAACAACCGCGCGATCGCTGTCCTCGACTCATCCGAGTCGGCGCGGTTGGCGGCGCGCCCGAAGCAGCGATACAGTTCCGCGAATTCCGGATCGGCGAGCATCACCGCATGTCCGACCAGTTCGTGGATGATGTCGGGGTCCGGCGAGAACGCCTGCTCGGTCAGGGGCCGCACATCCGGGGTCGCGTGCAGGATGCCGTCGGCCATCGAGCCGTAGAACAGCCGACCCGGCTGGCTCCCGACGGCCGGCGCGAGCTCGAAGCCGGTCAGCGAACGAAGCGTGCGGGAGACCTCGCTCAGTTGTGGCACCTGGGCGGCGGGCAGTTCGATGCGGCGAGCGGCCGAACGATAGTGTGCGCAACCGAGTTGCTCGTGCATGGCGCGAAGCGTCGCGAAGACACGCGACCACAGCGCGTTCTCGTCGTTGCTGTAGGCGAAATCGGGCAAGGGCCGGCCCGGGCGGCATGCGCGGGCAACGCGCTTTCGCTCGGATCGAACGTCGAGACCAACCGTCATCGCAATCAATCCTCTCGTCGACCTGCCTGGGCCGCGTAGCCCGTCACCGCTCGAAATCGATCGGCTCTGACCCGTTTTCAGCGCGAGTACCCGCGAACACTGCCCGCAAACACATGGCAACGCCGGCTCGTGAGGTGGAAAGTGGTTTGGCGCAGCGTATTTCTCGAGTATGTTTCGCGTCCCGATGGATCAGCCGAATCCGCCTGGGCCCGGGCCGTCCTGGCGGGCGTGGACCCACCTGGTGATCGGCGCCTGCCCGGCGAACTTCCAGTCCAAATACTCCTGTTCGGACCACGTGAAAATCTGTCGCCACACCTCGCCGGTGCCCAGCACCAGCGCTGCCGCCAGTATCGGAAGGATGTCCAGATATACCGGCTTGTAAGGTTCCTTCAGCATCGGTGCGATCACGCCAACGGATGATCGGTCCGCGGGGGCATTGAACCACTCTCCGGCGAAATTGCGGCGGAACACTTCGCCGAAATACCGATGGAACTGGTCGGTCACCCGCATGAGCGCCTGCGAATTTCCCGCCGTGCCGCTGGGAAACAATTGCAGCGCAGCCCGTTCGGCGTGACGCAGTCCGTCGGCTGTCCAGGGGTCGGATGGCATGTCCGGCACGGTCGTGTTCAGAAACGTCTCGATCTGCTCGTCCATGCGGGCCAGCCAGGCCGTCCAGGACGGATCTTGCTGGTCACGTCGAATTCTCTGTCGCTCTGCGGGCGTGTAGGGGCCTGCTTTATCCATAGCGGTTGCTCTTCCGCACGGTAGGGGCAGCGGCGATCGAAGCTCGAAGTGCAACGGTACGTCAGGGCACGCTTGCGTGGCAGGCGCCACGCTACGGGCAGCCGCACCTCGGTCGGCCCGCATCACCTGGACGCCAGGAGACCGGTGGGTTTCAGAGCTGGCTCGAATGGTCTCGTATCACCGGCGACTTGGTGCGGTACCGGAAAGGTAGCGGTCCCGAACGCCCACCGCCCCGGCGTGCGCACCGTACCGAGGGCAGACCGGGTCGGGACCAAGCAAGTGAATCGGCGTGCCGGCCACGGTCCCGGCGCTCAGGTCGCGGGACAACATGAGCAGCTTGCTCCGATAACCGGGCGTATGCCACGGTCTGCCACCAACTCTTCCCGGCGCTCTGTTTCGCCAGGCCGATGAGACCCGCCATCACCTTCTCGTCCTCGATGTCGTAAATCCTGCACAGCGCCTCGACATCCACGACCCGCACGTTCGGGCACTTGCCCGCTTCGATACGTGACAGTTTGGATGTGGACCATTGCATCAGTGGTGCAACGTCTTCGAGTTTCAGTCCGGCTGCCGATCGGTTCTCCTCGAGGTATTGGCCCAGCTGCCGTCGCGGCAATGTGGTCGAGTTGTCATCGCTGCTGTCGTTCGTCGTCACGGCCTCTCCGTTCGCATGGTGAGTGTCGGCGGTTTGCGCGGTGCGGCGAAGGCGGCGAGGTTGCCGCGGCGTGCGTGGGTAGTCCGGTGCCGCTTACCGAGACTCAGCCGACCGCGATGTTCTTCCCGACGCGTCCCGAGTCGTCCGACAGGTCGGCATGGCGGGTCTCGGGACCCAGGAGCGCGCCGCCGGTGATCAGTACGCCACCGAGCACCAGCAGTACGGCCGGGGTGAAATCGCGTGGCATCAAGTGCCCCAGCCAGTTCTGGTAGTAGGCGTAGAACGAGGTGATCAAAAGCGGTGTGCTGTAACCGAGTCCGAAGCCGGTGCCGCGGGCCGCGACGGGAAAACGCTCACACAGGTAGGACGGCGTCACCGCGAAGACGCTGCCGCCGGTCATCCGAATCACCAACGCGACCAACACGAGTGCGAAGAATCCGCTCGACCGGCCCAGCGCGAGAAGCGCGAAACTACCCGCGCAGATCACACAGACGGCGACTCCGTTCCATGCGATGAAGCGGCGCCTGCCGATCCTTTCGCTGAGCTGTCCCAGGAACGGGAAGAACAGCGCGTGGATCCCCTGCGCGATCACCAGCACGCCGGTGACCTGCGTGGCGGTCAGGTGGCTGTCCTCGTGCAGCGCGGTGGGCAGGATGCCCGAGGCCATACTCGACGCGAACCACACTCCGGTCATCAGCACGAAGATCTGCGCGAAGTCGCGACGCTGTGATCCCAGCACGATCTCGCGGATCGGATTCTTCGTCTTCCGGGTCGACGTCCAGGCCGCCGATTCGTCCACGGACCGCGCGTAGTAGATCAGGAAGACGATCGACAGCACCGCGCCGAACGCGAACGGAATTCGCCAGCCCCACACCGTATATGCCGCATGGGGACCACCCTCGTGCGCGAATTGCAGCACGACCAGGGTCGCCACGGCGATGACGCAGTTGGCGAGGGCGGAGCCGCCGCCGATGAAACCGCCGTACCATCCGCGCCGCCCCTTCGGCGATGCCTCCATGGCGAGCGGCGTAGACCCGGTGTACCCGCCGCCCATGAACACCCCGTCCACGAATCGCAGCACGATCAGCAGTGCCGTACTGGCCAGGCCGATATCGGCGTAGCCGGGCAGGACGGCGATCAGCGCGGTCGCGATCGTGCATCCGGCCACCGCCCAGAGCGTCACCCGGCGTCGCCCGACCGTATCGGCGAAGTAGCCGAAGATCATCGAGCCGACGGGCCGGCCGAGCAGGGTCGCGACGAAAACCAGCGCCGAGGTGACGGCCTTGGTGTTCGGCGGCATATCGGCCGGAATGAAGTAGATCATCGCGGGCACGAGCGTCACCGTCGGCAGGTACACGTCGTACATATCGACGAAGAACCCGAACGCAGCACCGAATACCGCATTGCGCGTTCGCCGGGAATCGTGTGCGTCGGGCGGCGGATCGTCCTGGACAGTCGACATCTTCGTCTCCTCGAACTGGTTACGGGCACAACAGACCCGCAGCAGCGACCTGTCCGGCGTTCGAGCGCGCCGCAGTGCGAGGTCCCGCGCGTCCGGGCTCGGTGTCCACACCATGCGCGCATGATTGTCGAACAATCTGGATGTCGAAGTTAACATCCCGACGTAGGTACCACAAGGCTTGCGCAGTCGATCAGCGTGTGCTTCGCGTGGCGATGCTGGACCGCTCCAAGTCGGCTCCGCATCTTGTAAAACAATCATTGACGTAGATGTCCTGTAGTCCGTGCGGCCGAGGCGAGCCGCGACCCTCCAGACTGTTCAATCAGTGATTGAATCATCGTTTGAAATATGTTTGACTCGGTGACATGGCTGAGCAGGTCGAGAACGCGGCGGGTACCCGTGAGCGGCTGCTCGCGGCGGCGGAGCAGTTGCTGCTGACCGGGCGGTACGACGAGGTTTCCGTGCGCGGGATCTGCGCGGCGGCGGGCGCGAATTCCGCTGCGGTGCATTACCATTTCGGCTCCAAGGAGGCGCTCGTCGCGGCGCTGATCGAGGATCGTCTCGGTGCGTTGTGGGATACCCGGCTCACCGAATTGACCGCGCGGCATGCCGCGGTGCCGGAGGTCGTCGACGCGGTGATCGAGCCGTTCGTCGAGCTGGCGGCCGATCCGGTGGGGCGGTTGCACCTGCGGTTGATGGCGCAGTTCGTGCTCGGCCGCCGCCCGGTGGGATTCAGCCGGCCGTGGTTCCGCCTGGATACCTGGGACGGGTTGCTACCGGGCGTGAGCGAACGCGAGAGCCGTCGCCGGTGGATGCTCGCCTTCGACCTGATCATCATGCGATTCGGCAGCGTCGAATCACAAGGTTCCGAACTGTCCACGGGTGCGGTGGCGACACTGCGCGATTTCGTCGTGGCCGGATTGACCGCTCCCACAGGAGAGAATCGATGAACGACATCTTCGCCCCCGCGAAGCTCGGCCCGATCACCTTGCGCAACAGGGTGATCAAGGCCGCGACCTTCGAGGGGCGCACCCCCGACGCCTTGGTGACCGACGAGCTGATCGGGTTCCATCGCGAAATCGCCGCCGGCGGTGTGGGTATGACGACCGTCGCCTACTGCGCCGTCGCTCCGGGCGGCCGCACCGATCGGCATCAGATCTGGATGCGCCCGGAGGCATTGCCCGGACTGCGCAGGCTCACCGACGCGGTGCATGCCGAGGGTGCGGCGGTCAGCGCTCAGCTCGGTCATGCCGGACCCGTCGCGAACGCGGCGTCCAACCGGTTGCCCGCGCTCGCGCCCAGCCGGATGTTCAGTCCGCTCGGAATGCGGATGATGAAGGTTCCCGACGAGTCGGAGATCGCCGAACTCGTTGCGGCACATGCCGATGCGGCCCGCTACGCCGAGCAGGCCGGATTCGACGCGGTGGAGATCCATTTCGGGCACAACTATCTGGCCAGTTCGTTCCTGAGTCCGTTGCTGAACCGGCGCACCGATCGATACGGCGGTTCGGAGCAGAATCGCGCCCGGATGGCCCGTGAGATCGCCCGCGCGGTCCGTGACGCGGTGGGCGGGCGGCTGGCGGTGACGGCCAAGCTGAATATGGCGGACGGCGTGCGCGGCGGTCTGGGGCCGGCCGCGTCGTTGCGGGTCGCCGGGTGGCTGGAACAGGACGGCTGCCTCGACGCGCTGGAGTTGACCGCAGGCAGTTCACTGCTCAACCCGATGCTGCTGTTCCACGGTGACGCGCCGCGCGCCGCGTTCGCGAAGACGCTGCCGGGGCCGGCGCGATGGGGTTTTCGCGTGGTGGGTAAGAAGTTCCTGCGCGAATATCCGTACCGCGACGCCTATCTGCTGGACCTGGCCCGGCAGTTCCGCCGCGAGTTGTCGCTGCCGCTGATCCTGTTGGGCGGCATCACGAATCTCGAGACAATGCGGCTCGCCCGTGCGGAGGGTTTCGACTTCGTCGCCATGGGCCGCGCGCTGTTGCGGGAGCCGGACCTGTTGCGGCGCATCCAATCCGATCCCGCGACCCGATCGGCCTGCATTCACTGCAACGAATGTATGCCGACCATCTACACCACCACGCGGTGCGTGCTGCGCCTGGATCAGCCCGCCGCCGCGGATTGAACCGCGACCGACCGAACGAGGAGTTTGCAACTGTGGCAGGACGATTGACCGGACGCATCGCGCTGATCACCGGCGCGGCCGGAGGTATGGGCGCTTCGCACGCGCGCGCCTTCGTCGCCGAGGGCGCGGCGGTGGTGCTGGGCGATATCGCCGACGACACCGGTGAGCGGCTGGCGGCCGAACTCGGCGAGCGGGCGGTCTACGTGCACCTCGACGTGACCCGCGCGGACGATTGGGCGGCGGCGGTCGACACCGCGGTCCAGCGGTTCGGCGGCCTCAACGTTCTGGTCAACAATGCCGGCCTGCTGGACGGCGGGCCCTTGGGCGTCTACACCGAAAAGCAATGGGAGCGTGTACTTTCGGTGAATCTGACCGGGCCGTTCCTGGGCCTTGGCGCGGCCCGGGACGCGCTGGTCGAATCGCGCCCGTCCTCGGTGATCAATATTTCCTCGGCCGCGGGCATTCAGGGTGTCGCGGGGATGCACGCGTACACCGCGTCGAAATTCGGCGTGCGGGGGCTCACCAAATCCGCCGCGCTGGAACTTGCTCCGCACGGTGTGCGGGTCAACTCCGTACATCCGGGCGGCATCATGACCCCGATGATCGGCGCGCCGGTCGCCGAACCGGGCGCTGCTCCGGCCGTGGACGTCGAATCGAATTCCCTTGCACGACTTGGTCTTCCCGAGGAGATCACGGCTCTCGTGGTCTTCCTGGCCTCGGCGGAGTCCAGTTACTGCAACGGCGCGGAATTCGTCGCCGACGGCGGAATGACGGCCGGGTCGACCATCGGCTGATCGCTGGGAAGGCGCTACTCGGTTCCGGGCCTCGGTGCTGCGATGATCGGGTCATGACAATCGAAGTACGCCGCTCGGGGCCGGACGATCGGGCCGCGATACTGCGGCTGATGGAAGCGTCGCGCGGCGACGGGCTCTCGCCGCAGGAGCGCGCCGAACGCGGCTTCGTGCAGGGCACGATGGACCGGGATGTGCTCGCCCGGTTCGAGGCCGGTACCGGCGTATTCCTCGCCGAGGAGGGCGATCGGCTCGCGGGCTTCGCGATGACCTCCCAAGCCCTCGACCCGCCCGACGGACCGCCGCGCCGGACCGCCGAGGCCGCGCGGGCCGCGGTGGGCGACCGGCGGCTGTTCCTGTACGGACCGGCCGCGGTCGATCCGCGGTTCCAGGGTCGCGGTGTGCTGACCCTGCTGTTGCGGGGGCTGTGTGAGCAGTTGCGCGACCGGTTCGATCTCGGTGTGGCGTTCGTCGAGGACGCGAACCGCAAATCGCTTGCCGTGCATCGTCATTACGGAATGAACGAAGTACCCGGATTCAGTCTGGGGGAGCGGCGGTATCACGTATTCACCTTCGCGCCCGCGCAATTCGCGGTCCCGGCGTCGTGATCGCGCCCGCGCGCGGCCTGACTCGCGATATCAGCCCGCCAGCAGTACCGCGATCAGGGAGATCGCGCCCGGCAACGCCTGAACCAGCAGGATGCGCCGTCCGGCGGTGAAGCCGCCGTAAAGCCCCGCGACCACGACGCAGGCGGTGAAGAAGATCGCCGCGTCGTGACCGACGGGGTCGGCGGCGATCAGGCTCCAGATCAGGCCCGCGGCCAGAAATCCGTTGTACAGGCCTTGATTCGCGGCCAGCACCTTGGTCTGCGCGGCGAATTCGGCGGTGTTGCCGAAGGAGGCACGCACGCGCGGGGTGGTCCACAGGAACATCTCCATGACGACGATGTAGATGTGCAGGATCGCCAGCAGTCCGACCAGAATATCGGCCACGATTCGCATGCGGGTACGCCTTTCTCACGGAGTCCGCCCGTCTCGCAGCACAGCATGCCGGGTCCGGCGAACGCGATGCGGGAAGACGCGCCGTTCATTCACCGAGCGCGCCGGGTTTACGGGCGGCCGGGTGGCGCGGGCGGGGTGCCGGGAATTGGATGGAAGCCAGGCGGAATCGCACTTGCCGGGCGAAACTACCGGGACCGCAAGAGGTTTCCGAATTCATCGAGGGCGGGCGCATAGAGTCGTGGGTCGCGGGTATCACGGTCGCCGAGCGGTGACGACGTGACGAACCGGGCTCGACGCCACCGCCGTCGCGATCGCGCTCGGATATGCTCCCGGGAGCAGTATCGAGACCAGCACGTCGGGCCAGGGAAGGGAACGCCGTCTTGTTCGAACGCACGATACAGAAGTCCGTCGAAATGCTCTTGCGCGGCGGAACCGGTGTACAGGTGCCGTTCGCGGCGAGATACGTCGACCGGTTGCGGCAGCGGCATCCGGACCGTTCTTCAGAGGATCTCGAGAAGAAGCTGGAGTCGAACTACCTGATCGTCGTCACCGCGAGCGGCACCATCGCGGGTCTGTCGGCCGTCGTGCCCGGGGTGGGCACGCTGATCGGACTGGCCGCCAGCGGTATCGAATCCGTCTTCTTCCTCGAAGCCTCCGCGCTGTACGCCGCCTCGGTGGGCGCGCTGCACGGCATCGAGACGTTGCCGCCGGACGAGCAGCGCGCTCGCGTCGTCGGTGTAGTGCTCGGCGAGAGCGGTATGGCGTTGCTGGGCCGCAATGCCAGTCAGTCGGCCAAGGATTGGGCCAATGTGGTGGCCGACAAACTCCCGATCGTGCGCAATATCGACAACGCCATGGCGAAACGGTTCATCGTGCAGTTCATCGTCAGACGCGGCGTGCTCCTGTTCGGCAAGACATTGCCGATCGGCATCGGCGCCGTGGTGGGGGCCGCGGGTAACCTCACCTTCGGCCGGAGCGTTATCGCGAATGCGCACAACGTATTTCGTCCGGACGACGTCGCCGCGACGATGCGGCGGGCCTAACTCGGCCCGCCCGGACTTCGCAGAATCCCCTGGATCGTGTGCAGAGCCGCACCGAGCACTGGCCCGCGCCGGCCCAGCGGTGAGGCGGTGACCGCCTGGGGGTCGAAAGGCCTTACGGTGAGCCGGGTTCGAAGCTGCCGGCGAATGCGGGGCAGCAGCCAGGTGCCGAGTTCGGCGTAGGCTCCGCCGACCACCACCGCGGCGGGGTCGAACAGGCCGATCGCACCGGCGAGGGCGATACCCAGTGCGTCACCTGCGCGTTCGATCGCGTCCAGGGCGCCCGGATGTCCCGCGCGGGCGTGTTCGGCGAGAACGGTGACCGGATCGGTGGCGGTCGGCTCGGGCAGTCCGGCCGCGTGCAGTACCGCGTCCTGGTTCGCGTACAGCTCCAGGCATCCGCGACTGCCGCAGCTGCATTCCGGTCCGTCCGGGTGGACCGGCATATGTCCGAGTTCTCCGGCGAAACCGCGTGATCCGGTGTAGAGCCGTCCGTCGATCACCAGGGCCGCGCCGATTCCGGCCTCGGCGGAGACGTGCAGGAAGTTGCCGGGGGCGTGTGCGGTCCAGAGTTCGGCGAGGGCACCGAGATTGGCCTCGTTCGCCAGTTCCGGTGTCGCCGGCCCGGGCCAGAGTTCGGCTATCGGTACGTCGTGCCAGCCGAGATTGGGTGCGTGCGTGAGTATCGCGGGTCCGGGTCCGGGCAGGCCGGGTACCGACAGTATCGGGGACTGCGGGCGCAGGCCCAGGGTTTCGGCTTCGGACCGGGCCTCGTGGGCCAGGTTCGCCAGTGCGGCAAGGACTTCGGTCGGATCGTGATGTGCGTTCGCCCGTTCGGCGCGCCGCCATACCCGCGCCTCGCCGCGTAGATCGGCCACGCACGCGCCCAGGTGGCGCACCCCGATCTCGAGTCCGAATCCGGCGGGTCCGCTGTCGTTGAGCGTCAGCGTGCGCCCCGGACGGCCCGCGCGTCCCGAGGATGCCGTCGGCCCCTCGCGCACGAGTTCGGCGGCGATGAGCTCGTCGACCAGGCTGGAGACCGCCGCACGGGTGAGGCCGGTTCGCCCGGCCACGTCGGCGCGGGACAATTCCGGATGCGCTGCCACGGTTTGCAGGACGACGGCCAGATTCTGCCTGCGCATCCCCAGTTGGGATGCGGCCCGGCCCGGGGAGTGCGCGGGCGCGATCTCCCGATGTGCGGTTCGGCTGTGGTCGTGTCGTACGTTGCGGGAGTCGGGGGCCCCGCGTGATATTTCGGTCATGCGCCGGCACCCGTGGCGCGGGATCGCGCAGGACCGGACGGCGCTGTCGGCCGTGTGACCGGCGATCGTCGGTGGCGGGCGGCGCCGGTCGTGCGTCGCTGTACGCGGGGCAGGCGTTCGCTGGGGCGGACGATGCCTGTCCCGGCGCGCCCACGCCCGGCGCGGCGAGCGATCGCCGGTTCGAGTGTCGCATCCGGTGCGAGCCGGTGGACGATGCCGAGGAGTTTCGTGTTCATCCGGCGCTCCTGGATGTGGCCGAGTCGGCTGCGCCTTCGCCGAAAAGCGGTGCGGCGCAACGAAGTGTCTCGGCGATCCGGTCGGCCGCGCTGCTGTCGCGCGGAACCGGTTCCAGCAGTGGGCCCTCGGCGGTGCCCCAGCGTCGCGCGACCGCGTAGGGGTTCTCGCCGGTCAGCAGCGCCGCGGCCTGGGCGGCCGCACCGAGAGCGACCAGTTCCCCGGCGGGCGGGATCCGGACCGCGCGGCCGGACAGACGCAGAACCGTGTGCTGCCAAGCCGTTCCACGGGCCCCGCCGCCGATGAGAAGTAGCGGAGTGTCCCGGTCCGGCGACGCGGCGCCGGGTGTGAGAACCGATTCCAGTGCTGCGAGCAGTGAATACACCGCTCCGTCGTAGGCGGCTTGCAGAACCTGGCCGGGGGTGGTGTCGTGGCGCAGACCGTGGATCAAGCCGCTCGCGGAGGGCAGGCGAGGGGTGCGCTCCCCGTCGAGATACGGCAGAACGACCGCGCTGCCGCCCGGCTCCACCTGCTCCCGGTCCAGACCCAGCAGCGTCGCGACGCGGTCGATGGCCTGGGTGCAGTTCAGCGTGCACGCCAAGGGCAGCCAATCGCCCCCGGCATCGGCGAATCCGGCCACGACTCCGGTGGGGTCACCCGGGCGTGCCAGGGTGCGGGCGTACACGGTGCCGGAGGTGCCCAGGCTCAGGACGGGTGTGCCCGCCTCCAGCCCCAGGCCCAGCGCCGCGGCCATATTGTCTCCGGTGCCTACCGCGACCGGAATCCCTTGCGGCACAGGTCCGTCCGCGCGCGACGGGCCCACCGCGCGGTCCGGCGGCGCGAGCGCGGGAAGCGTCGCGGAATCCAGTCCGATCGCCGCGAGCACCTCCTGGTCGTATCCCGAGGGCGTCCACCAGGCCGTGCCCGAGGCGTCGCCCCGGTCGGTCGCGCCGATGCCGGTCAGCCGCTCGGTGAGGTAGTCGTGCGGAAGTCGCACGGCCGCAACGCGTTCGGCGTTGCGGGGCTCGTTCTCGCGCAGCCATGCCCACTTGGCGGCGGTGAAGGAGGCATTGGGCACCGAGCCCGCGCGCTCGGCCCACCACCGCGCGCCGAAGCGCTCGACCAGCGCCTCGGCTTGGGGCGCCGAACGTACGTCGTTCCACAGCAGCGCCGGGCGGACCGGTTCGCCGGCGGCGTCCAGGGTCACCAGGCCGTGTTGCTGTCCGCCGATCGAAATCGCCTCGGCCCGTGCGGAATACCCGGTTTGCTCGACCGCCGCGCACAGTGCCGACCACCACTGCCGCGGATCGCTCTCGCGAGCCCGGCCCGGACTGACCGCATGCGGTGCGCGCCCCTCGCCGAGCACCTTCCCCGAATCCGCGTCGACCGCCAGCGCCTTGGTCGCCTGCGTCGAACTGTCGACGCCGAGGACGACGCGTTGAACAGTCATGGTCACGCTCCTGCCGTGGTCGTGCGGACGGTCTTCCCATCCCGGTCACCGCCCACTATATTTGTTTTTCGACTTAACAAATAGGGATTCGTCCCGCGCAGAGTTCGGAGCCGCGCATGAGCAGGTTCACTCCCACCCCCGCCGACCGATTCACCTTCGGCCTGTGGACCGTCGGCTGGCAGGGCCGCGATCCGTTCGGCGACGCGACGCGCCCGGCGCTGGATCCGGTCGAATCGATCGAGCGCCTGGCCGAACTGGGCGCGTACGGCATCACCTTCCACGACAACGATGTGATTCCGCTGGACGCATCGGAATCCCAACGGGCGCAGATCATCACGCGTTTCCGGGCCGCGCTGGACAAGTTCGGCCTCGCCGTGCCGATGGCCACGACCAACCTGTTCACCCATCCGGTGTTCAAGGACGGCGCGTTCACCGCCAACGACCGTGACGTGCGGCGTTATGCCCTGCGCAAGACACTCCGCAATATCGATCTGGCGGCCGAGCTGGGCGCGTCCACCTATGTCGCCTGGGGTGGCCGGGACGGGGCCGAATCCGGCGGGGCCAAGGATGTGCGCCTCGCGCTGGATCGGCTGAAGGAAGCTTTCGACCTGCTCGCCACGCATGTCCGCGAGCAGGGCTATGGAATCCGCTTCGCCATCGAGCCCAAGCCGAACGAACCGCGCGGGGATATCCTGCTGCCGACGATCGGCCATGCCCTGGCCTTCATCGACGAGCTGGAATTCCCGGAACTGTTCGGCCTGAATCCTGAAGTGGGACATGAGCAGATGGCCGGATTGAATTTCCCGCACGGCATCGCTCAGGCACTGTGGCACGGCAAACTCTTCCATATCGACCTGAACGGTCAGACCGGCCCGAAATACGATCAGGACCTGCGTTTCGGCGCGGGTGATGTGCGCCAGGCATTCTGGCTCGTGGACCTGCTCGAACGCAGTGACTATCAGGGCCCGCGCCATTTCGATTTCAAGCCGGCGCGCACCGAGGATTTCGAGGGGGTCTGGGCTGCGGCGGCCGGGTGTATGCGGAACTATCTCATCTTGGCCGACCGCGCCAAGGCATTCCGGGCCGATCCAGATGTGCAAGAGGCGCTGCGGGATTCGCGGGTGGACGAACTGACGGTGCCGACCGCGGCCGACGGTCTGGCCGGGCTGCTGGCCGACCGCGCCAGCTTCGAGGAATTCGATCCCGAGGCCGCCGGTCGGCGCGGGATGGCCTTCGAGCGGCTCGATCAGCTGGCTCTGGAGCATCTGCTGGGTGCTCGCTGACCGGCCGCCGCGGCGGTGGGCCGCGGTGGTGATGCGCCGGTAACTTGCGGGCGTGGGCGGCTCCGGCGAGGGCTGCCCGCGCGCGGGGTGAGGTGAAGCGGCTCCGCGCGAGCTTCGGTGTGCCACACCGTGATCGGTGCGTGATCGAGGTGTGATCGGCGGATTTCGGAATGTCGAACGTCGGCTGAAGATGTTCGGAAGTCCTAGGTTTTCGCCGTGCAGTCCCGGGGTACTTATGGTTCGAACTTCAATATGAATCTTTCATCCGGCAGGTAATGCTGGACCGTAACTCGACCGGGTCACATCCCGTCGGGTGGCGACGCCGTGTCCGCCGGGCTATGCTGCAGCGCGTAATGAATCGGGGCCTCCAACAGGGGATTCGGGTGTATACGGGGTGTACACCCGTGCTGTTTCGATTAATGGTCGGTTACGAAGCGGAAAGTGTAGAAGTTGGCCGTATCAGTAAATTCGCAGAACGGTCAGGCTACCGCTTCCGGCAATCGAGATCTGCGCGCGGCCGGCAGCGCGTTCGGCGCGTGCGCGGTCGTCGCGGCGGTCGCGGTGATGGGCGCGGTGTTCGTCACCCCCGTCGATGAACGGTTGTCGATGGCGATCGGGTGCAGTGCGGCCGCCGTCCTGGTGTGTGCGATCGCCGCCACGGGCGTCTACTACGCGACGCAGGCGCGCCGGTACCGGACGCTGGCCGAGGAATCCGAGCGCACCCTGGAGGCCGTGCATCGGGAGGCTTCGGCGCGGGTGAGCGCTGTGCGCGAGGAACTTTCGGCGCAGTTGGTCGCGGTGGGCGAGGATGCCGCGCTGCGGATCGAGGCCGCCGAGCGGGCCGTGGCCGACCGGGCCGCGCAGGCCCGGCAGAGCGAGCGCCGCCGTGCCTCGGCATTGGCCGCATTCGCGGGCGCGGCCGGGCGGATGCAGGCCATGACCACCAGCATGCTGGCCGAACTGCGCGAGATGGAACACCGCCACGGCGACCCGAAGGTCCTGGCCGACCTGCTGGAACTCGATCACCGCACCGCACAGGCCGGTCGCCTCGCCGACAGCGTCGCGGTGCTCAGCGGTGCGCGCACCGGGCGACGCTGGGCCAAACCCATTGCGATGGAGTCGATTCTGCGCGGCTCGATGGGCCGCATCGCCGGATATCAGCGAGTGCGGTTGCGTGTCATCGCCGATATCGGCGTCGCCGGACACGCGGCCGAGGGCGTGATGCACGCGCTGGCCGAACTTCTCGACAACGCCTGCAACTTCTCCCCGCCGACCACCGAGGTGCACGTCTACGCCGCCGAAGTGCCCGCGGGCGTGGTGGTCACCATCGAGGACAGCGGCCTGGTGATGAGCGAGTCGGCGCTGCGTCGCGCGGAGGAGGCGGTATCGGGCACCGGGACGGGCGAGCGCTCGGATCTGTCCTCGCTCACCGGAACTCGGCTCGGCCTCGCGGTGGTCGGCCATCTGGCCCGCAAGCACGGCCTGCGAGTGTCGTACCGCCCGTCGGCGATCGGCGGCACCGCCGTGGTCGTGGTGGTGCCGCGTGATCTGATCGTCCGAGTGGATCGTGGTGCGCCCGCGACGGTTTCGATCGCCTCCTCCCGCACCGAATTCCAGCAGTTGCCCGCCGCCCGGTTCGATACCGCCGTACACGCGATCGCCGCGGCCGCCGAATCGAACGGAACCGCAACCGCCACCGCACCCACCGCCTCGCCGCTGCCGAAACGACGCAAGGGCAGCACCCGGGCCGCCGTGCATCCCGAAGGACTGGGCGAGTCCGCGGAACCGCCGGGCGCGCCGGTCTCCCCGCCGCCGAAACCCGCTGCGCTGGGGGCTTTCCAGCGCGCGATCAGCGGACGCGACAGCGCGGACACCACCGATCCGTCCCCGACCGTGGAGAACGAACAATGACGACATCCGCGCCGTCCCAGCTGGGCTGGCTGCTCGAACAGCTGCTGTCTCGCACCCCGCAGACACGTCACGCGCTGCTGCTGTCCAGCGACGGGCTCAAGATGTGCCATACGCCGGAGCTGACCGTCGACAAGGCCGATCAGCTGGCCGCGATCGCGGCGGGGATCCAGAGCCTGTCGCACGGTGCGTCGGTCGAGTTCGGTGACGCCAAAGGCGGTGTGCGCCAATCGATGACCGAATTCCACGGCGGAATCCTGTTCATCGTCCAGTCCGGACTGGGCACGCATCTCGCGGTGGTCGCGAACGAGGAGGCCGACGCGGGCCTGGTGGGGCACAACATGGCCGAACTGGTCGAACAACTCGGCCACCACTTGGTCGCGCAGCCACGAAACGGGGGCGCGGCGTGAGGTATTCGCGATGAGCCGGTCCGTCCGGGACGAGGGGCCCGACCGGTTGTACACGCTCACCGGTGGCCGCAGCAAACCCGATTCCGACGCGTTCGACCTGGTCACCCTCGTGGTCAGCGAATGCGCTCCCACCTCGGGCATGCAATCCGAACACGTGGCGATCCTGGACATGTGCCGGGCCCCGACCGCGGTCGTCGAGATCGCGGCCGAACTGCGTCTGCCGGTCGGCATCGTCACGATCCTGTTGTCGGATCTGCTGCACGCCGGCCGAATCACCGTGCGGCATCCGTATTCCGGCTCCACCGACCGCGATGCGGGGTGGACCGGAGTCGCCGATGCCTCCACCCTCGAGAAGGTGCTCGTTGGACTCCGCAAACTTTGATCGGCCCGCCCGCGCGGACGCACCGCTGCAGGACACCGTGCAGCAGGGGCTGAAGATCGTCATCGTGGGCGGTTTCGGGGTCGGCAAGACCACCATGGTCCGGTCGGTCAGCGAGATCCGGCCGCTGGACACCGAGGCGACCATGACCGATGCCGCCGCGGGCGTGGACGATCCGTCCGCCGTGCCCGGGAAGTCCACCACCACTGTGGCATTCGACTTCGGCCGGATCACCATCGACGCCGAACATGTGCTGTATCTGTTCGGCGCGCCCGGTCAGGAGCGGTTCTGGTTCCTGTGGGACAGGCTGTTCACCGGCGCTCTCGGGGCGATCGTGCTGGTGGACCCCGGCCGGATCGCCGACTGCTGGTACGCCATCGACCGGCTCGAATATCAGCGCACGCCGTTCGTGGTGGCGTGCAACGACTTCGGCACCCGGGTGACCGATCCCGAGGAGGTGCGCGCCGCACTGGATCTGGATCCGCACGTCCCGCTGGTGCAATGCGATGCCCGGTCCCGGGATTCGGGCAAGCAGGTCCTGATCACCCTCGTCGAGCATCTCTACGCAGGTGCCGCCCCGACCCCGGAGTCCGCGCCATGACAACGCCCGAAGCCGGCTACGACCACATCGCGGGCTGCCCGGTGCACCCGGACTCCTCGGTGGTGCCGTTGAGCGGACCGCGATTCCATACCGATCCGCATCGGCTCTACGCGGAGATGCGCAGCGCGCACGGCCCGGTGGTGGCGGTCGAGCTGGCGGGCGGGATTCCGGCGTGGCTGGTCATCGGCTACCGGGAACTGCATCAGGTGACCAGCGATCCGGATCTGTTCCCGCGCAACGTCGCCCTGTGGAATCAGTGGCCGAACATTCCGCCGGACTGGCCCCTGTTGCCGATGGTCGGTCAGCCCATTCCCTCGATCTACTTCACCGCGGGCGCCGAGCACCGGCGGCACGTGGCGATGGTGGAACCCGCGCTGGAATCGATCGATCCGTTCGAATTGCGCAGTACCTGTGAGGATCTCGCCGATCGGATGATCGACGTGTTCTGCGGCCGGGGCGAGGCCGAGCTGGTTTCCGAATTCGCCGAACCGTTGCCCGTGCTCGCGCTGGCGCGGCTGATGGGATTCTCCGAGGCGGAGGCGCCCGAACTCGCGTGGGCGATGAAGACTCTCGCCGACGGCGGCGCTCAGGCGCAGGCGGCGTATCAGCGGTTCACCGAACTCGCGCACGGAAGGGTGCATCGGGAACGAGAACATCCGGGCCACAACATGATCACCGCGATGATCGAATTCCCGGAGCCGTTCACCGCCGAGGAGTACGGCTACGACGTGCAGGCGGTACTGGCCGCGGGACATCTGACCACGGCGGACTGGTTGATCAACTCGCTGGGGCTGATGCTGACCGACGAGCGTTTCGCCGTCGCGTTCGGCGGCGGGCGGCGCAGCGTGGATCAGGCCATGAACGAGGCACTCTGGGAGGACGCGCCCAATCAGATTCTCGCGGGCCGCTGGGCCTCGCGCGACACTCGCTTGGCGGACAAGGTGATTCGCGCGGGCGACATGCTGCTGCTCGGTCTGGGCGCGGCCAACGGCGACCCGCACGTGCGCGCGCACCTGGGGGATGGCGCGGATCTCGTGCACGCGGGTAACAGCGCGCATTTCGCGTTCAGCCACGGTGAATACCGGTGCCCGTTCCCGGCGCAGCAGATCGCCGAGATCATCGCCCGCACCGGTATCGAGGTGCTGCTGGATCGGCTGCCCGATATCGATCTCGCCGTGCCGCCGGACCGGCTGGTGCGCCGGCCGTCGCCATTCCTTCGTGGAATGTCTTCGCTCCCAGTCAATTTCACACCGGTTCGTGCAGTCGGAGGTATGTCGTGAGCAACCAATGTCCCCTCGTCGTCGACCCGATGATCGGGGATCTGGCCGGGGAAACCGCGCGCTTGCGCGACGAAGGCCCGCTGACCAGGATCGAGCTGTTGGGCGTTCCGGCGTGGACGGTGACCGATCACCAGATCGCCCGGCAGTTGCTTGTCGACCCGCGCCTGGTCAAGGACATCGGCTCCTGGTCGCTGTGGACCTCCGGCACGGTCACCCGGGAGTGGCCGCTGATCGGCATGATCGACGCCGGTCGATCGATGTTCACCGTCGACGGGCCCGAACACCGGCGGCTGCGGATCAAGACCACCCAGGCGCTCACGCCCCGGCGGCTCGAGGCGCTGCGGCCCATGATCGAACGATTCACCGGCGAACTGCTGGACGATCTCGCCGCCGCGGGGAGTGACGGCGAGGTCGTGGACCTGAAGGCGGTCTTCGCCTATCCGCTGCCGATGCGGGTGATCAGCGAGCTGATGGGCGTGGATCGCGCCGACCATCCGATGCTGCTGGAGCGCTGGAAGGCGTTCTTCTCGTTGCTGACCCCGCAGCAGGATCGGCTGCGGATCATCGAGGAGATGATCGCGTACTTCACGACCATGGTGCGCGAGCGCACCGCGCACCCCACCGACGACCTGACCAGTGCGTTCATCCAGGCCGACGAGGGTGGTGAGCCGCTGACCGAGGAGGAGGTCGAGGGCAATCTGCGCGCCCTGATCGCCGCCGGGCACGAGACCACGGTCAGCCTGATCATCTCGGCCGTGCGGGCGCTGCTGACCCATCCGGACCAGCTGAAACTGGTGCGCAGCGGCGAGGTCGAGTGGAAACAGGTGATCGAGGAGACCCTGCGCTGGGACGGCCCGGTGATCCACCTGCTCATGCGATTCGCGACCGAGGACATCGCCGTCGGCGACACCGTGATCGAGAAGGGCGAGGGTGTGGTGATGTCGTACCGGGCGATCGGGCGCGATCTCGCGGTGCACGGCGCGGACGCCGACGATTTCGACATCACCCGCCCGACCGCGCACCGCAACATCTCCTTCGGCTACGGTCCGCACATCTGCCCCGGCGCGGCCCTGGCCCGGCTCGAGGCCGCGATCGCCCTGCCCGCCCTCTTCGAGCGTTTCCCGGACCTGGACCTGGCCGTTCCGGTCGGGGAACTGCGGAACCTGCCGGTGCTCACGCAGAACGACGTGGCCGCGCTTCCGGTGCGTCTGACGGCTGTCTGAACGGTTCCACTAGGCAATTTCTGGAACGTGTTCTAACTTGGGAGGTGTCCGGTACCCAGCGAAAGGCGCATGACCGATGGCACCTGTCATCCCGCAGCACGACGAGCCCGACTACCTGCACCGTGAACCGCTGCCGGTCGACATCCTGATCCGGTCCCTGGATCGCTATGCCGATCGGACGGCGATGTACGTGGGGGACGACGAGCTCACCTACCGGCAGGTCCGTGATCAGATCAGCCGTTTCACCCAGGCATACGCGGCGCTGGGCATCGCATCCGGTTCGGCGATCGCGATCCTGTCCGCGAATCGCCCGGAGGTGCTGATCGCCCAGGGCGCCAACGCACTGTCCGGGATCCGGTCGATGGCGTTGCACCCGATGGGGTCGCTGGACGATCACGCCTACGTCCTCGAGGACGCGGGCATCGACACCCTCGTCTACGATCCGAGCGCCTTCGAGGAGCGCGCCGCCCAGCTCGCGCCGCGGGTTCCCGGATTGAAGAATCTGCTCGCCTTCGGCCCCACCGAGGCGGGCACCGACCTGCTGGCCGAGTCGGAGAAGTTCGAGCCGCAGAAACTCGTCGGACCCAGCTCGGGCATGGACGACGTGTTCAGCCTCGCGTACACCGGCGGTACCACCGGCAAGCCCAAGGGCGTGCAGATCAGCAACCGCGGCACCGCGACCATGCTGCGCATCCAGATGACCGAGTGGGAATGGCCCAGCGAGACAAGGTTTCTCGTGTGCACGCCGCTGAGCGCCGCCGGCCGTGCCTACATGCAGCACCTGGAG
>CBJNFW010000098.1:0-26648 GCA_966435935.1 uncultured Nocardia sp. | reverse complement strand
GCCGAGCAGCATCCAGCCGTCGTCGGTGAACAGCTCCGCGTTCGCGGCCGGATCGTCCCAGTAGCCGGGCGAGACGAGCGGCCCGCGCACCGCCGGTCGGCCGCGGCGCGGGCTGCCCGCGGCGTCGGCGCCGGAGTCGTCGATGATGCGCACGTCCATCGAGGGCAGCAGGTGACCGCAGGTGCGCAGGCGGGTGTCGAGGTCGTCGTCCAGAGTGGTCCGGCTGACCGCGCCGGACTCGTTCGACCCGTAGAATTGCAGAACTCTCGCGCCCGTGCGCTGTTCGAAGGCGAGCGCGTCGTCGTAGGGGACCGGCTCACCGCCGGTGTAGAGCACCCGCAGGCCGGACAGGTCGTGCCCGCCCGCCGCCGCGGAGCGCAGCAGCATCTTGAATTGTGTACTGACGCAACATAATACCGTCGCCCTCTCACGTTCGATCAGCATCGCTGTCTCGGCCGGGTCGAACCTGGCGGTGAGCACGGCCGGGATGCCGAGCAGTGCGGGCAGGAAGTGCGCCGACCACAGTCCGAAGCCGTACGGAGCCGGGACGACCGAGCAGATCACATCTTCGGGGCCGATCCGCCCGCCGGACATCGCTTCCCGGGCGAACGCGACCCAGCGGCGTTCGGTGTGGGTGACCACCTTCGGCAGTCCGGTCGTGCCGGAGGTGGAGTTGAGTATTGTGACGCTCGAACCGGTGAAAGGTTCGGATTCGTGCGCGGTCTCGTCGCCGGCGAGCCGGTGCCGGGTGATGTCGGCCGACTCTTCCTCGAGCACAACGACATTCGCCGGTGTGATGTCGTATTCCCGCAATTCGGCGAGTAATTCCCGCCACGAACGCCCGCGAATCGACTCGACGGTGACCAGCGTCGAGGCTCCCGCCCGGCCCATGACGTGTGCGATCTCGCGCACTCCGGAGCGAATCGCGATCGCCGCCGCGATCCGGTTCGCCCGGTACGCCCCGCACAAGGCGGCATGGATGACGCCGGTGTCCGGCAGCAGCAGGGCCACGGGAGAGTTCGGAACGGTCTGCCGCAGTCGCGTGGCGATGTCCTCGGCGAACCGGTCGTATTCGCGCCACGTCATCGATCGTTCCGCGGTCACGAATGCGATGGCGTCCGGGATCTGCGTTGCCCATGCGCGCACGAGTTCGCTGACGCACAGATCCGCGTACAGCTCGGGCGTGCGCGCGAACCCGCCCGGCCGGAGCGAATCCCGCCGTACCTCGCCATCGGCCATCACGATCACCTCACTACGTCAGCGCCGCACCGCCCTCCGGGAGCATTTATCCCGGGGCGCCGCGATCCGTGCGGATGCCGAACGATCACCGCCCAGCACGATACCGCTGCCCTGATCGGCCGCCCGAGACGCACGTCGGCCGATCGGGAGCTGAGTAGTCGCGGCCTGCGATAGCAGGACGCGCCGCCTGTGCCGGATTCGGTGGTCAGGCCACGCTGGAAGCTTCGCAGGGGCGGGCCCTTGTCGGGTGACGTCGGCTCGCGGGCGATCCGGCGTGGCCGTCCGTTCAGCCGGCGCCGTTCACCGATCGCTGGAAGCGCAGCGTGATCATCTGGAACGGCCTGAGCCGCAGCCGAACTCGGGAGTTCTCTGCGATCGCCGAGGTCTCGTCGGCGACGGGACGCTCGAGCAGATCGCAGATCCGGAATCCCGAGGTATCGAAGCCGGGCGTCACCAGGGCTGCGGCGCGGCCGCCGTGCCCTTCGTACACCCTGAGCACGATATCGCCGCTGCGGTCGTCGGCGAGTTTGACCGCGCTGGTGACGACGGCGTCATTGTCGATGGTGAACAGCGGTGCCACCGGTTCGGCCACACCGCGACGCGGCGTGGTCAGATTGATGCGGTAGCCCTCGCGCACCGCGTCGCCGATCGTCGCGCCGGGAATCAGCCGGTGCGCGAAGCGATGTGGGCCCTGATCGGCCTCGGGATCGGGGAAGCGGGGCGCGCGCAGCAGCGAGGCCCGCACGGTCGTGGTCGTTCCGGAATCGGGCCGGACCGCGCGCGTGACGTCGTGACCGTAGGTGCCGTCGTTGACCAGGGCGACCCCCCAGCCGGGTTCGGCGAAATGGACGAAGCGGTGGTTGCACGCCTCGAATTTCGCGTACTCCCAGCTGGTATTGGTGTGGGTGGGCCGGAACATGTGCCCGAACTGGGTTTCCGAGGCGTAGCGGTCGGCGTGGATGTCCAGGGGGAAGGCCAGTTTCAGGAATTTCTCGGTCTCGTGCCAATCGATGTCGGTCTCGATGTGCAAGGCGCCGTCCCGCAGGGACAGGGTCTGCTCGACGGTGGACGAACCGAACGAACGGCCGATCCGCACCACCGTGCCCACTCTCGAATCCGGCTGTACCGCGACGAAATCCACGTCGGTGAGGTCGGTGACCCGGTTGCGGTGGAACACGTCCACATCCCAGGCGTCCCAGGCGTTGGGCAGATCCGGGTGCAGTTGCAGCAGATTCGCGGCCGCGCCGGGCGGGATCGTCTCGCGCCGGCTCGCCAGATCGTAGACCGAGATCACCAGCCCGCGCACATCCACCTCGACCCGGAGCAAGCCGTCGTTCAGGACGTAACCGCCCTCGGCGCGCTTGGTCACCGCGCACGGCCGGTGCGGTTGCGCCGGGCCCGCCGCCCCCGCCGGGATCGAAAACCATTCGTGCGGAGTGGGATTGAACAGGTTCGGCCCGGCCTCCCGGCCGCCGAGCGTCCACTGCGCTTGTTCGATCAGGGCCGACAGTTCGCGCGACACCTGCGCGTGCGCCGCCTCGGTCTCGCGATGCACCCACGCGATGGACGATCCCGGCAGAACGTCGTGAAATTGGTGCAGCAGCACCGTCTTCCAGATCCGTTCCAGGTCATCGTACGGGTAGGCCGCACCGGCGCGCACCGCCGCGGTGGCGGCCCACAGCTCGGCCTCGCGCAGCAGGTGTTCACTGCGCCGGTTCCCCTGTTTGGTCCCGGCCTGACTGGTCAACGTGCCGCGATGCAGTTCGAGGTACAACTCGCCCACCCATACCGGGGGATCGGCGTATTCGGCCTCGGCGCGGTCGAAGAAGGCGGCGGGCTCGGTCCACACCACCTTCGGTGCGCCCTCGAGATCTCGCATGCGAGCGGCCTTGGCGATCATCTCGCGCGTCGTCCCGCCGCCGCCGTCGCCCCAGCCGGTCGGGGCCAGGGACGTCGACGCGCGGCCCTTCTCCTTGAAATTCCTTGCGGCATGGGCGAGTTCGCGTCCCATCATGGCACAGTTGTAGGTGTCCACCGGCGGGAAATGGGTGAAGATCCGGGTGCCGTCGATTCCCTCCCACGAAAAGGTGTGGTGCGGAAACTGATTCGTCCGGCTCCAGGAGATCTTCTGGGTGAGCAGCCGGGTACATCCGGCCGCGCGGATGATCTGCGGCAGCCCGGCGGCGAACCCGAACGTGTCCGGCAACCACACCTCCCGGCTCTCGATACCGAACTCGTCGAGGAAGAATCGCTTGCCGTACACGAACTGTCGCGCCATCGCCTCCGAGCCCGGCATATTCGTATCCGCCTCGACCCACATGCCGCCGGTCGGCACCAACCGCCCCTGCGCGACGGCCGCGCGCACCTTCTCGTAGACCTCGGGCCGGTGCCGGGCCAGCAGATCGTACTGCGCGGCCTGGGACATCGTGTAGATGAATTCGGGCTCGTCGGCCAGCAGTGCGGACATGTTCGCGGCGGTGCGGGCGATCTTGCGCACCGTCTCGCGCAGCGGCCACAGCCACGCGGTGTCGATATGCGCGTGCCCGACCGCGCAGACGGTATGCGCCGAGGGCACGGCCGGGGCGGCGAGCACCCGGGTCAGGCAGGCGCGGGCCGCGGCGGCGGTGCCGTTCACGTCCTGCAGGTCGATCGCGTCCAATGCCCGTTCGATGGCCTGGACGATGTCGTAGCGCCGGGCCGGATTGTCGGGCATCTCGTGCATCAGCTCGCCGAGCACCTCGAGATCCTGGACCAGCTGCCAGACCTCCTCGTCGAAGATCGCCAGATCCAGCCGCCCCAACCGGTACTGCGGCTCGTCACCGGCGGTGGTCCGGTCACCGAGCGGCGTCGGCCCGGGAAACGGCACGACCGGGTTCGAGGCCGCCTCGACATGCAGCACGACATGCTCCCCGCCCACCGCCCGCGTCGCCACCCGGACCCAGTTGTTCTGCAGGTGCAGCCCTTTCACCGGCGAACCGTCGGGCCGATAGACCAGCCCCTCGCACTGGAACCCCGTCATCCCGGGGTCGAAGCCGAGGTCGATGATCGCCTCGACCGTCCGCCCGGCCCATTCACCGGGCACCGTCCCTTCGACGGTGAGCCAGCTGGTTCCCCACGGCGCGCCCCAGCGCGCGCCGGATTCGATCGGCGTGCGCGGTGCGGCCAGACCCTCGGCGACCGGGACGGGTTCACCGGGCGCCACCCAGATGCTCGCGGTGAGCGGCCTGGACTCCGGATGGATCGCCGGGGCGATCCGTTCGGCGAGGACGCGCGCGAGGCGGCCTTCGATCAGCAGGCGGTCATCGTGCATGGCGCTGGCTCCCATCGGACCGAGGACGTGACGAACCTTGCGCCCTCATTGTCCGGTGAGATGGTGAATTCCCCGTGACGCATGGTGAATTCCGTTGGGTGCCTGCGAGTTCCGAAGGTGCTGCTCAGCCCTGCTGACCGTTGCCGAGTCCGGTGGCCGCGCCGAGCTCGTAACCGACGACCCCGCCGAAGATGCCGACGGGAACAGCGGTGAACACCGCTCCGGCCACACCGCCCACCACCGCGCCGACGCCGGCCCCCGCCAGGGCGCCTCCGATGATTCCCGCCGGCGCGCCCATCCCCAGGGTCGGAACGGCCAGGGCGATACCGCCCGCGACCCCGCCGATGGTCGCGCCGATCGCACCCCCGACGATCGCTCCCGGCACCGCCCCGAGCACCGCTGCCGGGATTGCTCCCACAGCCGTGCCGATGACAGCGCCGGCGGTCCCGCCGTTCACGGTCTGCTGGGTGACCCGGTCCGAAAAGTTGCTGTCGACGGGGACCGGGCGCAGCCCGCCGATCCGTACGGATCCGGGCGAGTGCGGATGCTGCCGGTCGATCGCTCGCGCGGGTTCCGCAAGCCGAGTCGCCCGGTGATTGTCGTGGATCGCGTGGTCACCGCTCGGGGGGAGGACCGGCGCGGCGATGCCGTAGTGCACCAGACCGAGGTTCCGCACGATCGCGGGGACTGTCGCGCGCGGGGGTATGGCGTGCTGTACCGCGCTGGTCCAGAGCTGATCGACCGGCGCGGGAGCCGGGAGGCTCGGCTGTGCCGCGGCGTTGCCCGCGGCCCCGGCGCAGCTCACCACGACGGCTACCGGTATCGCGCCGAGGGCGGGCAGCATGGCGCGTCGCCACGCGCTGGGCTTGGAGTGCTTGGACCGACGAGTCATGCGAACACCCTCTCGCTGGAGTCGACTGGGAACAGCTCTGTGGCAATCGGTTTATCGAACACACGCGCCGGGACGACGGCCCGTCAACGGAAGTAGGACGCGTAGTTGCCGAAGGGAACCTGGCCGCTGGGGCTCGCCTTGATGGCGTCGGCGACCTGGGCGGGAATGGGCGCCCAGTGCGCGGGCATCTGGGCGGCCAGGGCCGGGTTCAGGACGTAGATCAGGGCGAAGTTCACGATCCACAGCGGCGGAGCCATCGACATGCCGACCTCGGATCGCACCCCGCCGCTGGTATTGGTCACCAACTGGGACGAACCCGAAAGCTGTTGCGCCACAAAGCCGTAAGCGGCTTGTTTCGAGTAGGCCGAACGATAGAGCGCGCCCAGGCTCCGCTCCGCGCCGTTGTCGCGCAGCCAGGTGCCGACATAACCGCCCGGCGCGATCAGGGTGTTCACCTGCCCGGTCGGCGCGTCGGCGTTGGCCGGGCTCTCCAGCATCCCGGCGGGGTTCACGTACAACCCGTAACTGGCCAGCACCGACGGCGTATTCTTCCCGTTGACCTGCGAATACAGCGGTCGGCCAACGGTATTGGTGAGAATCTGGACGCTGGCGTCGATGACATCGGCCGCCTGGCGGTTGCCGCCGACCCCGCCGCCGGTGCTCAGGTCGTGATACTGCTGCTGGGTCAGCGCGTCGGCCCTGCCGAGGCCGATCTGAGCGGCGATCGCGTCGGCTTGCGCCTGACCGAGCGGTTGATTGAGCTGGTTCCGGCCCGTCATCTGCGTCGGTGCCACCTGCTGGTAGGCGGGTGCCCCGGCGAAGGGCACCGCGAACCCGGTGTCGGCGTTATTCGCCACCGGTTCGCCATCGGCCGTCCGGGTGACCGCCAAGGAGAGCAGACACGTACCGATCACTGCCAGTACCGATATGGTTCCGCGCCGGGCAAACGATCCGGCCCGCCGTTCGGGGGCCATTGACCAGTTGATTTGCATATGTCCACCTCTCGGAGCGTTGTCGGATGAGGTAACACAAGCTTGGGGTAAGTCAAATCTGTGACAGGTGCTGTGTCAAGGCCCGATGGTTTCCGGGAGGTTTGCCGGGCGGCTTCCGGGAGCGGGGGAGGGCAAGTGCGAGCTGTTCGGCGATCAGCGGGTGTGCGCGATCGAAGGAGCGGCTCGGTCCGGGTAACTTTCGCCGAATGAGGTTGTGGCGGTGTGGCTTACGCGAACGGCCCGGTTCCGACGATGTCGGAACCGGGCCGTTGCGGACGATCGGTTGCTCAAGCTTGGTCGAACTTGCCATTCTGGATGCCCGCGGTGAACGTGTCCCACTCTTTCGGGGTGAACACCAGTGCCGGGCCGGTCGGGTTCTTGGAGTCGCGAAGACCGACGCCATCGCAATCCAGGAACGCCACCTCGACACACTCCTTACCACCTTGGCTGCGGCTGCTCGTGAACCATTTCGCACCCGAGGTATCAGTGCTCATGTTCGCACGCCTCTCTTTGCCGACCGGCGTCTGTTCGGTGCTCAAGCCTGGTCGAACTTGCCGCTCTGGAGGCCGGCGGTGAATGAGTCCCACTCACTTGGGGTGAAGACCAACGCGGGACCGGTCGGGTTTTTCGAGTCGCGGACGCCCACTGAGCCGCTGTCGAGGAAGGCTGCCTCGACACACTCTCTACCGGCTTGGCTGCGACTGCTCTTGAACCACTTGGCATCTGACAGATCAACGCTCACGTTCATACTCCCTTTGCTACCCGCCGCAGCAGATTCCTACTCGTCGTCTCGTCGAGGGCTGCCGCTTTGATGGTCTCGTGTCGTCCAGTGTAGATCTGTACGTCCTCTTGTTTTTCGAGGTATATCTCGCCTACTGCGCCTTCGAGATAGACCACCGGAGGTTCGACTTCTGCGCCGCCACGGTCCTGTCCGAAGCTGAGTATTACGTACGGCGGCATAGATACTCCGCCGGGGAATCCCGCATCGAACGGCAGCACTCGGACAGTGACGTTCTCCCTCGTGCTGATATCGGCAAGACGGCGCTGTTGATCGGCCATGATCGCCCGGTTTCCCACTACACGGTAGAGGGCAGCTTCACCGATCACGACATCCAACGTGACCGGTCGCGTCCTGCGAGTAACGATGCTCTGGCGTTGGGTCCTGATCTGTACTCGTTGATCCCACTGTTCGGGCGTCTCGTCCGTCCAGGCCGCCTGCACCAAAGACCGGTTGTAATCGGCAGTTTGGAGCAGTCCCGGAATGAGATCCGGTTGGTACGTGATGATTTGTGTTGCGGCCGTTTCCAATCCGACGTACACGTCGAAGTTCTTCGGGATGAGATCGCCGTACTGATGCCACCAGGACTTCACATTGGCCTGCTGTGCGAGTCCCTTGAACGCCTCCGCGAGATCCGGTGGGACGTTGTACAAATCGCAGATGGCCTGGATGACCATGTTCTTGATCCGGCCCGTCTCGCCCTTTTCCAGGCGGTTCAGGCTGGTGGCGCCCATCTCGAGCAGCTGGGCCGCCTTGACCTGCGTGTAACCGGCGCGGGTGCGCCAGTCCACGAGGTAACGCCCGAGTTGCCGCCTCGGCAGCGTCGAGCCGATGTTGGGTGCCTCTGGCATGGGGTCTCCGTTTCGGGGATATGAGAATCTCCGGATCGGGGGAATGTTCTCATCCAGTGCGCAATCGCACAGGCGCTTCGGAGAGATTCCTTCGGAGACTCCGTTTCGGCGTGACTGGGGGGTGGCGCGGGTGTGTCATATACCCAGTGCCCGAGGGGATCACGTCGAGCGTCAACTCGCGATCCCTGCGCCCGGTCGGGCGCTGCCCCGCCGCGTCGGTTCGGGGATTACTCATTGAATACCATGAAATACGAAGGGGTGGAAGCATGTTCAGAATTTCTACGGATGGCGTGTTGCCTCGGCGAGTCCCCGGCGCCGCCCGGGTGCGGTATGTGATCTGCCCGGCTGCGCGCGACCTGGTACAGGTGGACGAACCCACCTCGGACCTGCTGCTGCGTGTTCGAGACGCGTTGCGCGCGTGGGCATCTACTGATACCGCGGCCGGGTGACGCGCGTTGGCCGAGATACTTCCGCCGACCGATCACACACCTTTGGCGTCGATGTCGATCGAGCTGGCGCATTGGATCATGCAGTGGCACATCGACTGTCCGGTGACGGTCTGCGCGGTCAAGCGGCAGGCGAAGGCGAGATTGATTCAGGCACACCGCATCGTCCCCGCGGATCAACCTCATTTCGGAATGTGAGGCCACCGCGATGAGCCGCGAGGACGACCTGTGGTGCGACTGGTGCGGAGGCCCCAATCAGGTCGTCTACCGATACGACGACCGCGTGTTCTGCAGCTTCGAGTGCGTCCGGCGATACCGCTCGCGGCCGGGGGCCACTCCCACCTGGTCGATGCCAAGGAGTCGTTGAGGACCGGCGGCGAGGGTGTTGGAGAACAAGTACCACAAGAGTATTGGAACCACAGAACCTCACACCCTGGCGGACATCGATCAGCTGACCCGTAGCGGGGCATCGTCGCGAGTGAGCTAGCTTGGAATCGGTTCCGTGGCGGTCGCAGAACCGGTCGGGGAGGTGCAGGAGCAGCCGCCCGTCGGGGTCGTCGGGATTCTGGGAGTCACCCGACGAAAAGACACGGTGATATCTGCACGATCGCCTGGGCCGGTACTTTCGGCGGTCGTGGTCGGCGGGTGTCCTGCTCGGTACAGTCGGCGTAACGATCCCGACGGAAGGAGTCCGGAATGGCCGCGTTACCGTGGGACCGCAGTCCGGGACTGCGTGAGCAACTCGCCGATTTCTATCGCGACCTGCATCGGCATCCGGAGTTGTCGTTGCAGGAGTTCCGGACCGCGCAGCGGGTCGCCGAGGCGTTGCGGCCGGCGGGGTTCGAGGTGACCACCGGGGTCGGGGGAACCGGGGTGGTCGGGGTGTTGCGGAACGGTGACGGGCCGGTGGTGCTGTTGCGTGCCGATTTCGACGCGCTGCCGGTCGAGGAGAAGACCGGTCTGCCGTATGCGAGTTCGGTTCGGGCGCAAGATCAATCGGGCGCGGACGTTCCGGTGATGCACGCCTGCGGACACGATATGCACGCCACCTGTCTGATCGGTGCGGCCACGCTGCTGTCGAATTCGGCCGCGGAGTGGTCCGGGACCGTGGTGGCGGTGTTCCAACCGGCCGAGGAATTGGCCTGTGGTGCGCGAAATATGGTGGCGGACGGGCTGTTCGAGCGATTCCCGAAACCGGATGTCGTGCTGGCGCAACACGTCGGCCCGTTACCGGCGGGGATGATCGGCTACGGCACCGGCCCGGTGATGTCCGGCATGGACTCGGTGCAGGTGACGCTGCACGGCCGAGGCGGACACGGATCCCGGCCCGAGGCCGCGATCGACACGGTCCTGATGGCCGCGAACGTGGTGACCCGGTTGCAGGGCATCGTCGCGCGTGAGGTGCCGCCCGCCGAGACCGCGGTGGTGACGGTCGGCCGCCTGCAAGCGGGCACCAAGGACAACATCATCCCGGACAGCGCCGAACTCGGCATCAACATCCGTACCTACGACGAGAAGATCCGAACCGTGGTCCGCTCGGCCATCGAACGCATCGTGCGCGCCGAGGCCGCCGCCTCCGGCGCCGAACGGGAACCGGAATTCGACTGGAACATCAGCGCCCCGGTCCTGGTGAACGACCCGGCCGCGACCGCGACCACGATTGCCGCCCTGACCGACCACTTCGGCGAACACCGCATCCTGCCCATACCCCAGGTCAATGCCAGCGAGGATGCCGGTGTCCTGGGCGCCTCCGCGGGCGCACCGAGCGTCTATTGGTTCTGGGGCGGAACAGATCTCGCGGGCCGAGACCTCGATCAGGTACCGGCCAACCATTCCCCCGAATTCGCCCCGGAAATAGAACCCACCCTCGGCACGGGTGTCGAGGCCTTGGTCGTCGCGGCCCGCACCTGGCTGAACTGACCGCCGGACCGAACTGATACAGATGTGCGGGATCAGAATCAACCTCGAACCACAAGCTCAGGCCCGCTCAGCCGCAGTGGGCCCGGGGACCGGCGAGTTTGATTTCCGCGCCGACCCAGGTCTTTTTCCCGAGATTCGAAGTCTTCGTGGTGACCACACAATCTGTCGAACCGTTGTAAAGGAGATGGATGACTGCGCCCTCGAGGTCTTGGTGGTCTATTTCGTGGTAGTTGCTGCCACACGCCTCGGCCGGGGTCGCAACGGCGTTCGCGGGAGCGGCGACAGCTACCGTCCCTGCGAGGAGCGCCGTCGCAGCGAAGGCCGATCCGACCGCCTGCTCGAGTGCGAGCACTATCTTCACCATCCGTTCTGCGCCAACCGATTCGAGCACCTTGTCCGACTCGGGTCCCGAATATTAGAACGAACTGGTGAAAATGGCTGTGGTTACCACTTTTTCATGGTGAACTCGAATCGCGTTGCGGCTCGGGCCTATCGGAGGCGCGGGCCGAGGACGCGCCTGCGGTCTACCCGTTACCTCGGTGGCTGGAAGCCGCCGAGGTGCTGCTCGAGCAGCTCGGCGAGCCGAATTGTGGTGCGGTCCTCGAACATCGGGCCGATGAGTTGCACGCCGACCGGCAGATTCTCGGGCGACCGGCCCGCGGGTACGGCCGTCGCGGGAAGGCCGGGCATGGTGGCAAGACCGGCCCAGACGAGCTGGTCGAAGTACGGGTACTCGACCCCGTCGATGTCGAGCCGACGTACCAGCGGATCGGGATTGTGGTCGTGCGGGAACGCCGGAGTCGGCGTGATCGGGCACACCACGGCATCGAACTCGCCGAACAGCTGCCGCCAGCCGTGGCGGTGGATCTCGCGACGGTTGTACACCTCCATCCAATCGCGGTGAGTCAGCACCATTCCGCGCAGCCGCGCCGCGTCGAGGCTCTGGTCGTCCGCGCTCAGCCCGGCCGCGCGGGCGCGCAGCTGCTCGTACGCGTCGATGGGAAATCGTGCCACCGAGCCGGAGACCAGCAGCTTCGTGTACAGAGTCGCGGCTTCGGCCAGGTCGGGCAGCAACGGGCTGTGCCGTTCGACGCGGGCGCCATTGGCGACGAGCGCGTCGGCCACCCGGTTCACGCCCGCGCGGACCGCGGCACTGGTCGCGATCAGCGGATGCTGGTCGAGGACCAGGACCCGGAAGCCGACGAGTCGGTCGTGCCGCGCGGGTGGCAGCGTAACCTTTTGTGCCACACCGAATGTCAGCGGATCCGGCCCGGCCATCACGTCGAGCAGCAGAGTGAGGTCACCGGCGGTGCGCGCCATCGGGCCGACAACAGCCAGGTCGGCCTCGGTCGGCAAGGCCGGGCCGGGCGGCGGGGTCATTCCGCGCATCGCTGTCAGCCCGAGTGTCGGCTTGTGTGCGTAGACGCCACAGAAATGCGCGGGGGTGCGCAGCGAACCGGCGAGATCGGAGCCGATGGACAGCGCACCGAAGCCGGACGCCAGGGCCGCGGCCGATCCGCCGGAGGATCCGCCGGACGTGCGGGCGTGATCCCACGGATTGTTGGTGGTGCCGTAGAACTCGTTGAAGCTCTGTATATCCTGCAGTCCCAACGGCACATTCGTCTTCCCGAGCAGCACCGCGCCGGCCGCCTTCAACCGGGACACCTGCACCGCATCCTCGGCCGGTACGAAGTCCCGGTACTGCGGCATACCCCAGGTCGTGGGCAACCCGACCATGTTGTAGGACTCCTTGACCGTCACCGGAACACCCAGCAGCGGCCGATCCTCGCCCCGGCCGCGCGCCTGGTCGGCATGCCGCGCCGCCGCCCGCGCGCGATCGAAGTCCGGCACACAGATCGCGTTGATCACCTCGTCGTCCCGCTCGATCCCAGCGATCGCCGCGTCGGTCAATTCCACCGACGACACTTCACCGGCACGCAACGCGGCCGAAAGTTCTTGTGCCGACCGAAAATTCCATTCCATGAATTCGACGGTAACGGCACTGCGTAAAGGCCATAAAATTCCGATTTCCGCAACGAAAGAATGTGGGGATCCTCCCCGGGAAGGGCATATCGAAGTGTCAACCGCAATAGGCATCGTGATGGCACCGGGGTTGCCGCCGGCGGGACGATCCGGGCAGCGAGAGTCGTCGACAATGCGTTGGCCCGCAACAACTAGCGTCTGGTGGCATCAATACCCGAGCGGGCTGCTCGTGCACACGGTGGTCCTCGGTCAGGAAGGTCGCGGGCGAGCGGGGGGCGTCGGAGCGATGGACACCGAGGTGGTTTCGAGAAAGCCGTCCAGCCCCTCGGGGCCGAATTCGCGGCCGATGCCGCTGGCCTTGACGCCGCCGAACGGCGCGGCGGGATCCATGCTGTAGGTCGCGTTGATTCCCAGTGTGCCGCTGCGGATTCGGTGGGCAACGGCGGTCGCGCGGGTGATGTCGGGTGTCCAGATCGAGCCGGACAGGCCGTATTCGGTGGCGTTGGCGATGCGGATCGCGTCTTCGTCGCCGTCGTGCGCGATGAGCGTCAGCACCGGGCCGAAGATCTCCTCCTGGGCGATGCGCATGGCGTTGTCGGCGTCGGTGAACAGCGTCGGGCGCACGTACCAGCCGCGGTCGATTCCCTCCGGCAGTCCGGGGCCGCCGACGAGCAGCCGCGCCCCTTCCCGGACGCCCTGGTCGATATACCCGCGCACGCGTTGCTGCTGGCGCTGGGAGACCATCGGGCCGATCCTGGTCGCGGGGTCGAACGGGTCGCCCACGGGGAGATTTTCCACGGTGCCGGCCAGCGCGTCGGCGAACTCGCGATACCTGTTGCGCGGCAGCAGGACTCGCGTCTGGGCGACACATGCCTGGCCGCTGTTCATCAAGCCCGCCACGGTCATGCCCTCCGCGACGGTCTGCGGATCGGCGTCGTCCAGGACGACCGCGGCGGATTTGCCGCCGAGTTCGAGGCTCACCCGGCGCAGTGCGGAACCGCACGCGGCGGCGACCTGCCTGCCCGCGGCGGTGGAGCCGGTGAAGGAGACCTTGTCCACGCCCGGATGCGAGACCAGATACCGGCCGATCTCGCGATCACCGGGCAGGATGCTGACCAGACCGGGCGGCAGGCCCAGCCCGGTCAGCAACTCCGCGGTGAAATACGCGTCCAGCGCTGTCTCCGGCGAGGGTTTGAGCACGACGGCGCAGCCGGCCAGAAGTGCCGGAACGAGTTTCGCGATGGTCAGGAACATCGGCATATTCCACGGGATGATCGCGGCGACCACTCCGACCGGAGCACGGCGCACCGCGACCTCGCCACCGAACGCGCCCGCGCGGACCTCGCGCCACGGATGCCGGGCCGCGACGTCGGCGAACGCGCCGATCATCGCGCCGGGCAGCCGCGCGTGCGCCGAGCGGGAGAACGTGATCGGCGCGCCCATCTCGCTGCTGATCAGGCGGGCGAGTTCTTCCTGTCGGGGCTGATACCGCGCGGCCAGCTCCCGGATCACCGCGATCCGCTCGCCCGGGGCCAGGCGCGGCCACGGTCCCTCGTCGAACGCCTCGCGCGCGGCCGCCACCGCGCGATCGACGTCGGCACGGGTCGGCGCGGGCACCTCGGCTATGGGCTGTCCGGTGAGTGGGGAGATCACCTCGAATGTGTCACCGCAGGTGGGTGCGACCCACTCGCCGCCGATGAACAGATGTCGATGAGCCGGCACGGCTACCTCCTCGTGAGTCCGAATGCCCGGGCGCGATGCGGATCATGTTGTGCGACAGCAGTTTCGAGCGTGCCCGATCCGCTGCGAACTCCCTCGGCCATCGGGACGCTGTCCTGTCCTGTCCGTGGTAGTGGCGGCGGCGGATCACAGATTCTTGACGATGCGGCCGTCCTTCATCACGAAGCGCACGTCCTGCAGTGTGGTGATGTCGGCGGTGGGATCGCCCGGTACGGCGATGATATCGGCGAGCAGCCCGGCCTCCAGTCGTCCCCGGTCGTCGGCGTCGATGAGTTCGGCGCTGGTGATGGTGGCCGCGCGCAGCGCCTGAGCGGGTGTCATGCCCCGATCCACCAGTGCCCACAACTCTTTGGCGTTGTCGCCGTGCGGGACGGCGGGAGCGTCTGTGCCGCAGGCGATCTTGACTCCCGCCGCGATCGCCTTGCGCAGGGTCTCGCGTGCGCGCGGGAAGACCTCGGCGGCCTTCTTCTGCAGTGCCGGAGCGGCTTTGGAGATGTCCAGCCCCTCGGACAGATAGCTCGTCGGCACCAGGAAGGTGCCGTGCTCGACCATCATCTCGATGGTGTCGTCACTGGCCAGCGATCCGTGCTCGATACAGTCCACACCCGCGCGGATGCAGGCCCGAATTCCCTCGTCGCCGTGCGCGTGTGCGGCGACCCGGATTCCGGCCCGGTGCGCCTCGTCCACGATCGCTTCGAGTTCCTCGTCCGAATACTGTTGCGCGCCCGCGACGGTGCCGTGCGACATCACCCCGCCCGAGGCGGAGATCTTGATCACGCCCGCACCGTATTTGATCTGATAGCGCACGCATTCGCGCACCTGCGGCACACCGTTGGCGCGGCCCTCCTCGACACTGACCGGCATGATGTGCGGCGCGAGTCGCTGGAACATCGTGGGATCCAGGTGGCCGCCGGTCGGGGTGATCGCGTGCCCGGCCCCGACGATGCGCGGCCCCTGCACCCAGCCCTGCTCGATGGCGCGGCCCAGGTCGACGTCCAGCAGATAGCCGCCGGACTTGACCATCAGCCCCAGATTGCGGACCGTGGTGAACCCGGCGTGCAGCGTGGTGCGGGCGTTCACGGTGCCGCGCAGCGTGCGGTAGACCGGGTCGTCCTGCACGCCGTGCATCGGATTCGGCAGTCCGGCGGGGGTGTCGGGCCCGCCGATGAGCAGGTTGATCTCCATATCCATCAGACCGGGAAGCAGCGTGAGATCGCCCAGGTCGACCACGCGCGCGCCCGCGGGCTCCCGCGGCGGATCGACCGCTGTGATCGTGGCGCCGTCCACCACGATCGTCGCGGGGGAGTGCACCTTTCCGGTCTCGACGTCGACGCGGCGAGCCGCGCGCAGCACCGTGCTCTGTTCGGTCATGGGATCGGCTCCACCACGCAGTCCAGAGTTGTCGTGCCGCTGTCGGGCACCCACGGCTGGCTCCAAACCTCAACGGGGAAGGACACAGTGATCATCGAGTACAACAGATACAGCAGGTTCCGCACCTGCTCGGGCAGGTCGTCCAGCCCGAATCGGTCGCAGTAGGCGATCACCGCCTCGGCGCGCGGGGTGATCGCGTCGTAGAACTCCTGCATCTGCGGGACCGTACTGGCCAGGCGTTTGGCGTAGCGTTCGGGTTCGGTTGGCAGGCACCAGGTTTCGGCGAAAGGCTCGAGGTCGGCGAACTCGGGCGGCAACAGTGTTTCGCTCATCGCGCCGCTCCCGTCCGCTCGCGCTCGTAGTCCTGGACCCAGTCGCCGGCCACCTTGTGCAGATGGCGCAGCAGTATCTCCTGATCGTTCAACGGGAACGCGGTCACCGCCCGGGATTCCAGCATCATCTGTGTCGCCTCGAGTGTGCTGCAGTCCTGCAGTCCGTATTCCTTGAACGTCACCGCGGCCATCTCGTGCGCGACTCGATCACGCGTGTTGCGGGACGGCGGGAAATACAGATTGCCCTCGAAGATGTGGGTGTTGTGGGAGGTCGGCCAGTAGTGATAGGTCAGATACCAGCCGCCGGACCAGATCAGGATCACGAAGTTGGGCCACAGCTGGAACGAGTCCAAGCCCCACGGATCGCATCCGGCGGGATTGACTCCGGCGGGCAGCGGCCCGAGATCCGGTGTGTCCCAAGGCCCGAACAGCCCGCTGCGGGTGATGTCCTCCATGGGTTTGCGCATCGACGGGTCGAGCTCCCAGGTGACCACGCCCGAGGTGCTGACCAGCCGGTGCGGCCCGTCGAGCTGATAGTGCGGCGCCTGGAAACCGGCCTGCTGCGCGGCGTTGGAGTAGTTGTCCGGCGTCTGCTTACCGTGCAGGACCGGCGCGTGATAGAACTCCTGGAACGCGTCCATGTACAGCTTCCAGTTCGCGGCCACCTCGGAGCGGTAGCCGAACCGCTCGGTGAGCGCGTCGAACGGATACCCCTCGAGCGCTGTGACCATGGGGCCCAGGAACTCTCGCAGTGACTGCCGCGGCTCCGGGGCGAGGTTGACGAAGATGAATCCGGACCACACCTCGCAGTGCACCGGCACCAGCCCGTACTCGCTCCGGTCCAGATCGAAGAATTCCTCGGGCTGCTGAACGAAGTTCAACGCGCCGCCCAGACCGTAACGCCAGCCGTGATATTTGCAGGTGAACTGGCGGCAGGTGCCCGAGACCTCGTCGGCGGGAATGGTGTCCCACACCAGCTTGTTGCCGCGGTGACGGCAGACGTTGTGGAAGGCGTTGATCCGTCCGTCACGGTCCCGCACGATGATGATCGAGGAATGCGCGGCGTGGATCTCCTTGGTGAAATAGCTGCCGGTGCGCGGAAGCTGTTCGATCCGGCCGACATTGAGCCAGGCGCGCTTGAAGATCGCCTCGCGCTCGAGTTCGAAGAACTCCGGCGAGATCGAGTCCTCGTAGGACATCGGCGCGGTACCGAGTTCCGGGTAGTGCTCGGTCCAGCTGCCCTCGGCGGGCTTGGGCCAACGGGGCATGGCGTTACTCCTGAGATGTGTTGTGGCGCCGCGTCATCGGATCGGCTCGTCGCCGAGTACGGTGGTGCGCAGCATTTCTCGCGGCGAGCCGGATTCGTACGGTGCCGCGCGGTGGATGACCCCGCGGTTGTCCCAGATCACGGTGTCACCGACCGACCACTCGTGCCGGTAGACGCGTTCGGGCGCGGTGCACCGCCGCAGCAGGTCGTCCAGCAGCGCCCGGCTCTCGTGCGGGTCCATACCCACCACGTGGTCGGCCGACGCGCCCAGAACCATCGAACGGCGGCCGGATCGGTGCGTCCAGATCAGCGGATGCTCGCGGTTCGGGCGACGCCGCCAGGCGGCCAGCTGCTCGGGGGTTGGGTCCGGGGTGACCGGACGCTGTGAGGCCTCGAGCGAGTGCACCACCCGCAGCGCCGCGAGCCGGGTGCGTTCGGACTCGGTGAGATTGTCGAAAGCCTTGTAGGTGGAGGCGAATTCGGTCTCACCGCCGGATGCGGCCACCGCCTTGGCGGTGAGCACGGTCGCTTTCTGCGGGTAGGCGTCGTCCTGGGGCGTGCAGCCGTCGATATGCCAGTCGAACGTCGCGCGCAGATAGTTCGCCGACGAGTTCTTGCTGGTGTCGAGACTGACCCGGTAGATGCCCTGGACCGGGTGGTGTCCGGGTTCGGTGTCGATCTGCCCGAGCCTGCGGCAGAACGCGACCTGTGTTTGCGGGTCGAGGTGCAGGTCGCGCAAGACCAGCACCCCGAACTCCTCGAGGGCGTCGAGCACGGTACCAGCGAGGGTGTCGTCGTCGAGCAGATGAGCCCGCTCGACGCCGGTCACCTGTGCGCCGACCTCCGCGCCGAGCGGCTCGATGGTGATCGTCATGGGAATTCGCCTCGGCTTACGGGGTCGGCTCGGCGACGCGGTGCAACTCCGCGTCGGCGCTGTCGGTGGGCGCGCGCTGCTGGAAGATCTCCACGGCCATGGCGACCATCACCAGCGAATAGATGAGGTACAGCAGGTTCAGCGCGTCATCGGGCAGATCATCCAGGGGATACTTGTCGCAGTGCTCGATCGCCTCCTCCAGGCGCGGCAGGAACGCGTCGTGGAATTTCACCAGATCCGGCATGGGCGTGGACATCCGGCGCCGCCATCGTTCGGATTCGGTGGGCAGGCACCACACGGGTGCGTACTCTTCGAATTCGGCGAATTCGGGCGGCAGTAGATTTTCGGCCACGGCACTCACGCTCCCGCTGTCTCGCGCTGGTATTCCTCGACCCAGTCGGCGACCGCTTTGTGGAAGTGCCGCACCAGGATTTCCTGATCGTTGACCGGGAAGCCGGTGATTCCGGCGCTGCGATACGCCTGTTCCAGCGCGGTCTGGGTGCCGGTCAGCATGCCCGCGTCCTGCAGGGCGAATTCCTTGAACACCACCGAGGACACCTCGTGCTCCACGCGTTCGCGCACGTTTCTCGCGGGCTGGTAGCACAGCATGCCCTCGAAGCGGTGGGTGTTGTAGGACGTCGGCCAGTAGCGGTAGAGCAGATACCAGCCGCGGTAGATCAGGATCTCGATATTGGGGAAGATCTGGAAGTTGTCGATACCCCACGGCTCCACCCGGCCGGGGTTCAGGCCCGGTGGCATCTCGCCGAGGTCGGGCGATTCCCAGGGTCCGACCAGGCCGCTGCGGGTGATCCGCTCGATCGGGTACATGAATTCCGCGGGCAGCGTCCAGCGGGGCGCGCCGCCGGTGCTGACCATCCGGTGCGGGCCGTCGAGCTGAAAGTGCGCGCACTCGAAGCCTTTTCCGGTGCGCACCGCATTCGGGATCTGCTGCGGATGCAGGCCGGGGACGTGGTAGTACTCCTGGAACGCGTCGGCGAACAGCTTCCAGTTGCTGCGATTATCCGCGGTGAACTCGTACCACTCGGTCATCCGGTCGAATGGGTAGCCGTCCAGGGCGGTCACCATGGGGCCGAGGAACTCTCGTAACGTCCGGCGGGGTTCGTCGGCGAGGTTGATGAAGATGAACCCGTTCCAGACATCGCAGTGCACGCGGACGAGTCCGGAGTTCTTCGGGTCGAGGTCGAAGAATTCCTCCGGCTGCTGCACGAATTCCAGATCCCCGGCCAGCCCGTACCGCCAGCCGTGGTACTTGCAGGTGAATTGCCTGCAGACGCCGGATGATTCGGCACGCGGGTCGTCGGTCCAGACGAGTTTGTTGCCGCGGTGGCGGCAGACGTTGTGGAAGGCGTTGATCGCTCCGTCGCGGTCGCGCACGACGATGACCGACGCCCGGGCGGCGTCGATCTCCTTGGTGAAATAGCTGCCGGTTCGCCGAAGTTGTTCGACCCGGCCGACATTGAGCCAGGCGCGCCCGAAGATCGCCGCGCGCTCGAGTTCGAAGTATTGCGGGGACACCGAATCCTCGAACGAGATCGGCCCGGTGCCCAGGTCGGGGTAGTGCTCGGTCCAGCTGCCCTCCTCGGGCTTTCGCCATTGCCTCACGGTCGCGGTCACGCTTACTCCTCGATGTCGGTGGGTGTGCGCGGCGAGCGCCGGTCCATATCCGAATCCGGTTGCAGGCCAACGCTGTTGAACACGAGAGCCAGGCACAGATACGACCCGGCGACGAACAGGACCTCGATGAGCTTCCGGGCGTCGAAATGCGATGCCAGACCCGCCCAGGTCTCATCCTCGACGCGGTACCCGTCGAGCAACTGATCGGTCGCGGACAACAGCAACCGCTCGACAGATGACCAGACCGGATCCTCGGGGCCGCGGGCGACCGCCTCGACCTGCGCCGCGGTGAGGCCGCAGTCCAGGGCCAGGCGCGCGTGCTGGGTCCACTCGTAGACCGCGCGGCTGCGCCAGGCCACCCGCAGAATCACCAGTTCGCGATGCCGCGGCTCGATGGCGGGCCGCTCGAGCAGCGCGCCGTTGTAGGCCAGCCACGCCGAGCCGAGTTCGATGTGATGACCCAGAATTCCCAGCACGTTCGGCATCGGGGGCGCGTCGGGCGCGCCGGACAGATAGCGATCCGCGAGACCGACTCGCCCACGCAACATTTCGCGCGCCTCGGCGTCCCACTGGTCGGGCGGCAGCGGGGCCAGTCGCGGAGCGCCGGTCGCGGTCATATGACGGATCCGCCGTTCACGCCCAGGACCTGGCCGGTGATGTATCCGGCCTGTTCGGAGCACAGGAACAGACAGGCGGCGGCGATATCCTCGCCCGCGCCGAGGTGGCCGACCGGGATCGCCCCGGCCATGGTGGCGTTGTCGGGGAGATGCCCGGCTGCCTGCGATTTGCGGGACATCGGCGTATCGATGCCCGAGGGCGGGATGGTGTTGACGGTGATGCCGTGCGCCGCGTATTCCCGGGCCAGCGCCTTTGTCATCGCGACGACCGCGCCCTTGGACGCGGTGTAGTGCACCATGCCCGGCGAACCGCGCTGGGCGCTGGAGGAGGAGATCGTCACGATCCGGCCCCAGCCGGCGGCGAGCATGTCCGGGATCACCGCCTGCGCGCAGTGGTAGGTGCCGGTCAGATTGACCTCGATGACCCGATTCCAGTCCTCCGGCGTGATCTGCGTGAACGGAGCGAATCCGACCAGTCCCGCGCTGGTGACCAGGATGTCGATCGGTCCGAATTCGGCCCGGACCCGCCGCATCGCGGCGAAAACCGCCTCGCGGTCGGTGACGTCCGCCGGGTGCGCCAGCGCCGTCGCGCCACCGGCCCGGAGCTTCTCGGCGACCTCGTGCGCGGCGGTGCCGTCGATGTCCAGGACCACGGTGCGATACCCGTGCGCGGCGAAGGTCTCGCAGATGGACCGGCCCATTCCGGAGGCGCCGCCGGTGACCACGGCGACCCGGCCGCCATTGCGGGCCTGCGCGCCCGGATCGGGCGACCGGCCCTGGTCGGCATGGTTCGCATTGCTCATCGCAGCTCCGTTCGCAGACCGCGCGCACAGGCGGATGGGGCGGGTGATCGGTCGAAGGCCGGGGTCAATGCCACGCGCAGCACCACATTCTCGGATCGCCTCGGAGACCAGCTCCGAGCGTGTTAATCGACTGCCTAATTAGGCGAGTGATTAAGATATACGGCAGGGCTGTCGAAGCTGTCAATAGCGTTCCGGTGGAAGCGCTTGCGGCGCGGGCGCGCGGTTTCGCCGGCCCTACACTGGGCGAACAGCTCGGCCGTTGCCGGGCGTTCGCCGCCGCACCGACGACGACGGCGCGTCGCGCGCCCGCAGGAGGTCATCGAATGAAGCCGGGCACGGGTCCCGAGGACTCCCCGACTCGCGCAGCGCTCCTGGACGCGGCGCAGCAGATCATGCTCGAGGAGGGCTATGCCGCGGTGAGCACCCGCCGGCTCGCGGCTCGGGCCGGAGCCAATCCCGCGCTCGTCTACTACTACTTCGGCACCATGGACAATCTGTTCATCGAGCTGTTCCGCCGCGGCGCCGAACGCAGCTACCAGCGGCAGAGCGAGGCGCTGAACTCCGCGCAGCCGCTGTGGTCGTTGTGGGAGGCGATCCACGACCAATCACACACCGCGCTGACCATGGAATTCGTCGCCCTGGCCAACCATCGCAAGACCATCCGGGCCGAAATCGCCAACTCCTCCAAGCGTTTTCGCGCGCTGCAGCTCGACGAGGTCACCAGGATCCTGGACGGCTACGGCTATCGCTCGGACATCTACACCCCTGCCGCGGTGGTGCTGCTGATGTCCAGCGTCTCCCGGTTCCTGCGGATGGAGGAGGCGTTCGGCGTGGACGCGGGCCACCGCGACGTGACCGCGCTGCTCGAGACGCTGCTGCGCGAACTCGAGGGGGAGCCGCAGCTCGCCGCCGGGGCGGCCGGCCCCGGGAAATCCGGGTGATCCCCGCAGTCATCCGCCGCGTCGCTGGGCAATTCGACGGCAATATGCCTGGCCACATACGCTTCAGTCACGGCCGGGCGCGCTCGTTCCCGGTTGGTCACGGATGTCTCGGCCGGGTGCGGCGGCGCTGGACTCCGGTTAACGACAGGTCGATGAAAGGTCACGAAACGGTCGCAATCGACGTTCCGGGCGAAATTTCTTCGCGCTTTCATTGCTGAACAATTGCTGCCAGGCATAGCGTCGAGGTCCGACGATCGAACAACCGGCATCGTGAGGCACGCGCCGCAGCGAGGTCGATGACGACGCGGAACAGCAGAGGGGTCGGGGGATCCCGCAAGCGAGGACTGTGCCATGAACCGATATCCGCATCCGATGTCCACAGTGCCCAATACTTCCATCCAGGTCGGCGACGAAGACCTCGTGATGGCCAGAGTGCTTGTCGCCGAAGGCAATCCGGCCGCCGCCGAAATGGTCGTCCTGGTTCTCGAACACGCCGGTTATCAATCCCTGCGCACCGTCACCGGCCGCCAGGTGCTCGCCGCGGCACCGCGGTGGCGTCCGGATCTGGTACTGCTGGATCTGGATCTGCCGGACCTGCCCGGCCCGGACGTGTGCCGGCAGTTGCGCGAGATGGTCTCGGCCCCGATCCTGGCGGTATCGACCGAATCCGATCCGGAGGCCGCCGAGCTGGCCATGGCCTGCGGTGCGTCGGATTATGTGCGCAAGCCGTTCCGGACGATGGACCTGCTCGCCCGCATCGAGTCGCGCCTGGCGGGCAATATGCTGCACGGCTGATCCCGCCCGTCACCAGAGGTGCCGGGTCAGGTGCGAGTGCTGCGGACGATCCAGAAATCGTTCCGCCCCACGGTGTTTCGCTCGATGTGCGGTTCCGTGAATCCGGCGCTGCGGCACAGAGCGGCGAACGAGCGCGCCTGCTCCTCGGTCCAGCCGTGCGCCGCCACGCCGGTGGCGCCCACCGGTGACCAGCGCTCGACCGCGACGAACCGGCCGTGCGGGACCAGCACCCGCGCCACCTCGGCCAGGGCCGCCGTGACATCCGGCCAGTGATGCACCGTCGCCACGGCCAGCGCCACGGTGGCCGCTTCGTCCGGTAGCGGCAGTCGCTCCGCGGCACCCTCGGCCCACTGGATCGAGGAGCCGCGCACGAGCAGGCGGGCCAGCCGCAACATCACCGGCGACGGATCGACCCCGGTCACCCGGGCGCCGCGCCGGGCCGCGGCCCGCACCGCCGCACCGGAACCGCATCCGATATCGACGACCCGATCGGATTCGCGCACCTGGGCCGCCGTGATCACCCTGTGGGCGCGCCGCCGCCCGGCGGCGAACATCAACGCGCCCGCCGCGACTCCGGCGAGGCCGGAGAATCCGGGATGGTCGGCGTGGTGGTTGACCGGCAGGGTCTGCGGCTGATTCATCGGACGTCCTTCTCGCGAACGGTTGGTGTCACCACCTTGCAAGTTCAAGCCGACTGGAGGTCAAATGTCGGCATGGACCTGATCCCGATCGGGGAGGCCGCGGCGAAGCTGGGCATGGCGACTTCCGCGCTGCGGTATTACGACGAGCGCGGGCTGGTGCGTCCGGCCGCGCGGCGTGGCGGCAAGCGGATGTACGACCGGGAACAGCTGCGCCGGCTCGCCTTCGTCAAAGTGGCGCAGAGTCTGGGGCTGCCACTGGATGCCGCGGCGGCGGTGCTGGACGCGCCGAGTCCGCAGTGGCGCGAGGCGCTCGAGCGGCAGATCGCCGAACTCGATGCGGCCATCGCGCGGGCTCGCACCGCCCGGACCTTCCTGACGCATGCCGTGCGGTGTCCGTCCGAACATCCCGCCCGCGAATGCCCGACGATGACCGGCGGTCTGGACGAACTGCTCGCCGGCACGCCGGTCACCGAGCTGATGGATGAAAACCGTTGAGCACGTAGAGTTTTCGCGCGCAAGTCGAATTTCGTAGGTCCAGAACCACAGGCCGTGAGTCCGCGGTCTGCTCAGGGGTCCGCGCCGCTGGGGCGGCGGGCATCGCGTGCGCATCGCCGACCTGCGGATGCCCGCCCGCGGACAGGACGTTGTCGGGTGCGCCGCCCGCGGGGCGACCCGAATTCGCCTCGCACTGGCCGACCGAGTGGATGGGCACGCGACGCGCATGCTCCGCTATGGGACGTCGCGGCGGAACAGGTCTCGGCCGACCGGACCGGCATCCGGATCGGCGGCCGGTTTGCGGCCAGGAAGCATCGGCAGCCGGTCGGGCGGGCGATACGGGGCTGTCGGGCCAACCGGGTCGCCCGGGTTCGGCCTGAAGCGTTGCGCTGGTGTCCCGCCGTCGCGATTTCCCGGACATGACCGGGGCGCACGGCTTACCATCCCAAACATCGGACATAGTGTCCGAGACATAGTGACCGGGGTGAGTTCGATGGTCTCCGCAACCGCAGCCCAGCATGTGGATGTCGCCGGCACCGCTCTCCTCGACGGCGCATCGGCGCTCGCGTGCGGACGGGGCATCCGATCGTGTCCCGCGCCGTTCACGCGGACCTCTCTCGGCTCGTCGGCGCGCATCGCCGCCGGTTGACCCGACCGCTTCGCACTCCCCGCGGCCTCGGGCCGTACCGAACACCGGAGTTTGGCATGAAAGACGATCGCGACCCTTCCGATTCGACAGGCGTGGGCCGCCGCGCCGTGCTGCGCGGCGCGGCCCTGGCGGGAGCCACCTTGGCCGCCACCGCCGTGGGCGCGCATCCGCCGCGCGCCTCGGCTCGCCCGATCGCGGCGCGGGCGAGTTCGCCGGGGCGTGCGGTGGCGATCTTCGGCGGCGGGATGTCGGGCTTGTCGGCCGCGCACGAACTCGCCGAACGCGGATACCGGGTGACCGTCTACGAGCCGTCCTACCTGGGCGGCAAGGCGCGCAGTATGGGCGTACCCGGCACCGGCCGGGGCGGACGCCTGGACCTGCCCGGCGAACACGGGTTCCGGTTCTTCCCCGGCTGCTATCAGCACATCCCCGACACGATGGCTCGGATCCCGTTTCCGGGCAACCCGAACGGCGTGCGGGACAACCTGATTCGCGTCGAGTCCGCGGTCGTCGGGTTCGAGCACCGGCCGCCGATCTTCTCGCCGGTCGGATTCCGCGGCCTCACCCAGCTCACACCGCGGCTGGTGGAATCTTCTGTGGTATCGGCGTTTTCGTTCATTCCCGCGCTGCCGCCCGTCGAACTGGCCTTCTTCGGCAAACAGGTCGCCATGTGGTTCACCAGTTGCACCGAGCGGCGGTTCGGGCAGTTCGAGTACATCTCGTGGGAGGATATGCTGCAGGCACAGGGCAAATCCGTGGCGTACCGGGAATATCTCGTCGCCGCGCTGACCCGCATCACCGTCGCGGCCAAACCGCACCTGAGTTCCGCGCGCACGATCGGCACCATCGGTCAGGGGCTCGTGCTCGCGGGCACCGGACTGTTCCCGCAATATCAGGGCGGGGCGGACCGCATCCTGAGCGGCCCCACCAACGAGGCGTGGATCGATCCGTGGGTGGGATATCTGCGTTCACTCGGCGTGCGATTCGTGATGGGCGCTCGCGCAACACGTTTGGATGTCGCGGACCGCCGGATCACCGGTGTGCGAGTAGCCGGTGGCGGAGTGGACGGCACCGTCACCGCCGATTGGTACGTCTGCGCGATGCCGGTGGACAAGGCGACCGCGCTGCTGAACGGCCCTGTGCTGGACGCGGATCCGTCGCTGGCGGGCATGCGGCAGCTGATGACCGACTGGATGATCGGCATCCAGTTCTATCTGACGCGGCCCACCGAATTGCCCGAGGGGCATATCGCCGCGCTCGGCACGCCCTGGGCGATCACCGCGCTGCGGCAGGCGCCCATGTGGCGAGGGGATTTCGCGGCGAAATACGGTGACGGCCGGATCGTGGAATGTCTCAGCGCCGACATCTCGGACTGGGATTCACCGGGCATCCTGTACGGCAAACCGGCCCGGCAGTGCAGCGCCGACGAGGTGGCGAAAGAGTGCTGGGCGCAACTGAAGACATGGCTGAACACCTCCACCGACTGGCTGCGCGACGAGGATCTGGCGTCCTGGCATCTGGACCCGGGCCTGACCTGGTCCGGCGGCGCCGCCCACAACGAAACACCGTTGCTGGTCAACACGATCGGCTCGTACGACCATCGCCCCGAGGCGCACTGCGCGATCGGGAACCTGTTCTTCGGCGGCGACCACGTGCGCAGTCACATCGACCTGGCGACGATGGAGGGCGCGAACGAATCCGGGCGCGCGGCCGCCAACGCCATCATGGACGCCGCGGGCGATCCCGGCCCGCGCGCCGGGATCTTCCCGATGGTCGAACCGCCCGAATTCGAGCCGTTCAAACAGGTCGACGCGGCCCGCTATCGCGCCGGTTTGCCGCACATCATGGCGTGAGGCGGTCAGGCCCCGCGCTCGCGCGCGACGCCCGCATAGGCGCGGGGCATATACCGCAACCGGTCCGGCAGCAACGGCCAGGTCCAGTACACGTGGGGGTTGGGGGCGTGATAGCGCTCGCCGCGCGAGTCGATTCCCTCGAGCGGCTTGTGATAATCGCGCACCCGCTCGGCCTAGGCCCAATGCCGCTTACTTTGAGTGAGACACAGCCGGTAGCCTGCGGC
>CBJNFW010000097.1:0-26795 GCA_966435935.1 uncultured Nocardia sp. | reverse complement strand
TACGGGTCTCCCCCCCCCGAACCGACACCCAACTCCCCTCCCCAAACACAAGAGCACACCGAGGTCGGCCCCGTGGCCCCGCCCTAAGCGCGCTTCGAGACGTGGATCAGCTCGGCGACTTGGTCAGATCGCCGTTCTCGTTTTCGGTGATCTCCACGCCTTGACCCTTGGAGCTGCTCTCGGTCTGGCTGATCAGGCTGTTCAGCCCGTCCACGCCGGAGCTGTCACCGCTCTTGAGTTTGTCGAAGGCCGATTGCACGGTGTCGCCGAGTTTGCCCAGCGGCGCCGAGATCGTCTTGCACAGTGTGGGATTGGCCTTCGCGTCGGCCAGTGCCAGGCGGACCTCCCTTTTGATGAACAACGCCGCAAGACCGCCCTTGACGAATGCGGTGACCCGGCCCTTGGCGCCCTTCTTGAAGGTGCCCGCCTTCATCGGCTTGTACAGCCACCGATGGAACGCGCCGAAGGCCAGGCCGGTGTGTGCGACGAATTTGGTCTTGGCGAAGGCCGTGGTGTTCGAGGTCGGGCAGGTGGTGTCCTCCGCCTGCGCGTCGGCGGCGGTGCCGGTGGGATCCGCCGGGATCGACTGGTCGGTACCACTGCTCGGCGCACTCGACGACGAGCTCTTGCAGCCACCGACCAGGACCACCACCGGGATCAGTAAGAGAACCACTATTCGCATCAAACGACTCACGCCACACTCCCGATATCCGAACCGATGTATTCCGGCGGTAGAGTACCCCAGCAATCGCTCGGCAATCCAGTGGTTCCGGCTGCTGAGGTTGTGGAATCAATACTCGCCCTGCACAACTCGCGTTAGTGTCGCTCGCCTCGAGGAGCATTGCCAACCACGGGAGGTGTGTTCTGGGAACGAGCACAACGTCGGTGCGAGTTGTGGACCGGTGGAATCGCGCTGTTGTTGAATCGGATTCGTATTCAGGTGGGCGAGCTGCAGGGCGGCAGGATGCGCGGCTCATTGTGTTCGGATCGGAGTGCGATGATGTTCGCGCGGATGTCCCGGGGCGTGTTGGCGGTCACCGCCGCGGCGGCCGTGGCGTTGGTGGGTAACGACGTTGCGCTGCCCACACCGGCCGCGGCTGATCCCGGGCCGCCGAAATCACCGAGTGCCCAGGATGGTTCGCATATCAGCGGCATCCGGCAGATTTCCGATCGGTTTCTGGACGTGGGTGTGTATTCGGCCGCGATGGTCGCCGGGACTCGGGTGCGAGTGTTGCGAGCGGTGGACCCCGATCGTCCGGCGCCGACGCTGTATCTGCTCAACGGCGCGAACGGCGGTTCGGACGGCAGCTGGATCCAGGGCCCGGATCTGCTGAAGTTCTTCCGTGACAAGCAGGTCAACGTGGTGATTCCGTTCGGCGGCGCGGGTAGTTACTTCACCGATTGGCGTGCGGACGATCCGATTCTGGGGCGTCAGCGGTGGGCGACTCTGTTGACTCGGGAGTTGCCGCCGATCATCGACTCGGCATTTCGTGGCAGTGGTGCGAATGCCATCGCGGGTGTGTCGATGGCGGGCACGTCGGTATTTCAGTTGGCGATGGATACTCCGGGACTGTATCGGGCGATCGGTTCCTACAGCGGTTGCGTGCGGACCAGTAATCCGATGGGGCAGGCCATGGTGCAGGCGGTCGTGGCCCAGGAGCACGGTAACGCGGTGAACATGTGGGGTCCGCCCAGCGATCCGGCGTGGGCGGCGAACGATCCGTATCTGCACGCGAACAGGTTGCGCGGCACGGCGATCTACGTCTCGACCGGCAGCGGTGTGCTGGGTCCGCACGATACTCTCGACGGCGCTCACGGTGATGCGGTTCAGTTGTTGTATCAGGTGCTGTTCGGTGCGCCTCTGGAGTCGGTGACCAATATGTGCACGCACCAGTTGCAGGATCGCCTGCGGCAGTTGAAGGTTCCCGCGACGTTCGATTTCCGCCCGACGGGCACTCATTCGTGGACCTATTGGCAGGAGGATCTGCACCGCTCCTGGCCGGTTTTCCAGGCGGCGCTGACGGCGCCGGGCGCGGAGGAGACCGCGGCGAACTGAATCGCTCGGACACGGTGCCGGTGACGCCTACCGTGCTGGATTTCTGTGGCAGGAGTTCTGCTGCGGAGCGGGTACCACCAGTGGATGTGCGGCGGGAGCGGATGCGGTTGCACTCCCCCGGTTCGCCGGCGGTCCGTATGCGGCGCACCGGTCGATGCCGGAGTGGGTTCTGGTCGCGGTCGAGTTGGCTTGTCGGCCGGATCTTTCCTCGTGCGCCGGTCGCGCTGCCGGTGGTGTTCGTGCCGGTTCGGGACGAGTGGTGATCAGGCCCCGGCTGGGAGGGCGGCCAGACCGATCGGTTGGGCGAAGGTGTCGGCGAATGCGGTGGCCACGGCGGGGTGGTGGGCTGCGGCGAGCATCAGCTGCCGGACGGGTGCGGGTGGTTCGGTGACGTTGGCGGTCCATCGTGTGGCGGGGTGGGCGGTCTCGGTGAGCCAGGGCGCGGCGGTGGCGGTCATCCATTCGCGGTCGAGGGGGCCGCGGGTGTGGCGCAGGATGGCGCGGGCGTAGTGTGCGGCGCTGTCGGGTCCCGGTGCGCCGGCGGGTTCGGTGCGGCCGATGGCCTCGCCGGCGCCGAGGACGGGGATGCCCGATGGCAGGGTGCCGATGGGTCGGCGGGCGGTGGGTGTGATCGCGCTGACGAGGGTTGCTCCGGCGTCGGTGAGTTCCGCGGTGTGGTAGCGGTCGGCGAGGTGGGCGGGCAGGTGTTCGCGCAGGAGTTCCCGGGCCAGGTCGAGTCGTTGGACGCTGCTGCTGTAGTGCGGGAAGACGTCCAGTGGGCTGTGGGGTCGGGCTTCGAACAGGAGCATTTCGCAGCGGCGTTCGTCGCCGGGGTGGCCGGTGAGTCCTGGGTGGGAGATGATTTCGCCGATTCCGGGGAGCGCGATGTAGCTGCCCATGTCCTCGGGGTCGGGGGTGACGCCGTCGAGGTAGAGCACCGACAGGTGGCGGATCGGTCCGGTGGGCGGCCGGGTGGGGTCGGGTGCGAAGCAGGCGGCGAGGTCGGCGCGGGCCCGGGTGGCGATGGTGAGGTCGTAGTCGGGTGCGTGGTGGTCGATATCGGCGAGGTCGGGGTCGGCGATGTCGAGTGTGCCGCCCGCGGCGAGGTAGGTGTGCAGCCATCGGGTGAGGATGGTGCGCTGGTCGACACTGCGGGTGGGTCGGGTGAAGCGTCCGGCCCAGTGGATGGTTGGGGTGCGGTCGGTGACCACGCTGAAGCGGATGCCGGTGATCTGCGGTGCGGTGGTTCGCCAGAAGTCTTGTCCCGCGGTGTTTTCCAGGTCGATGGTGGGCGGGAATCCGACTTGTGTGCTGGTCGGGTGGCCGGACAGGACGGTTTCGGCGCGGTGGTCGGTCACGAGGGTGACCTCGGCGCCGCCGTGCAGTAGCCGGTGGGCCAGGGGAAGGCCGCATGCTCCGGCGCCCAGTATCCGGATCCGGCTCATGTGTTTCCTCCTGCCTGTGTGTGGGTGTGCGCGCGGGGTGGGGTGTGCTCATGTGCAGAGTTGGCGGCACGGCAGGGGTGGCAGGTTTTCGCGTAGGTCGATGTCGATCGTGACGCTCGCGTCGAGTCCGGTGAGGGCGTGTGCGAATCGGAGTGCGACGGTGCGGTCGTCCTGGTAGTCGAATTCGAGGGGCGGTCTGTCGAAGTGCACCCGGATGTGGCAGGTGTCCGGGGTTGTCGTGCCGCGCGGTTGTGGCGTTGCGGCTTTCACTGCATAGGTCTCGCTGTTCGGCTCGGGTGTTGTGGTCGCCGGGTGGGGTGTGTGGTCGAGGTTGGCACTGTGGGTGGCGGGCGTCATCGGTAAGTGCGGTGGGGTTACGTAGGTAGGGGCTGGTTGCGCGGTGCGAGCCGAGGTGACGCGTGCGGTTTTCGCGCATCCCCGGGTGACGGGGCGATCGCGGGGGTACGGGTCGCGGTGGCGGGGTGTTTCCGTCGGCGATGACCTGGTGATGGCGGCGCGCGCGGGGCCTGCTGGATCTGTGCGCTGACTGTCCCGGTGGGCCGAGGGTGTGCTGCGACATCAGCCGTTGTGGACGGCGGCGCTTGTGCTGGTGGGCTGCGACCGGGTGGGACCGTGCGGTGCGGCGCATCTCGTGCGACTGTCGTTCGGCGTCGAGGCGATGCGGGAGCACGTCGGTGTGGAGACCGGAGTGTTCGGTGCCGTTCGCGAGGGGTATCGGTGGTGCGGCGCGGGTGCGCGAAAGGCGTTGGAGTGCAGGTGGTTCGGAGCCGCACGTCGGAGAGGGGCGCGATGGCGACCGGTGTCGAATACGGCGTTCGCGGCTCGGCGTGGCCGTTATCGCACGGTCGGTGCGCAGATGCCGGCGGACGTTTCGGTGGCGCTTCCGGCGACGGGACGTTGCGCGGTTGGTGGTGGAAGGTGGTGCGCCTGTAGCGGGTTTTCGGGGGGGTGCTCACGCGGGTGAGCGGACGGGTTGCCCACTCCCCTGGTTCGGCCGTGTTTCGCGCGGGGGTGTGGGAAAAGGAAGGGTGAGGGTCAGGAGGTTTTTTGTTGTTCTTTGGTCGGGACAAAGGGGATTTCGCCACTGCTCTGGAAGTCGGTGCCGCGCAATTTTTTCTACGCGGTTTCGCGCAGGAACAGCCAGGCGATCAGGCCCAGGACGCAGGAGCCGACCATGAAGTAGGCCGGGAACAGGTCCCAGTGGGTGAGGTCGATGACCCATTGGCTGATCAGCGGGGCGGTGCCGCCGAACAGGGCGGTGGACAGGTTGTAGGACAGGGCGAATCCGGCGTAGCGCACGTGGGTGGGGAAGATCGCGGGGAAGGTCGCGGAGATCGTGGACAGCTGTGGGACGTACAGCAGGCCCAGCACGATGAATCCGGTGATGGCCCAGCCGATTCCCTTGCCCATGAGCCAGTACATGGGGATGGACAGCACGCCGAGTCCGACCAGGGAGATCAGCCACATGGGCCGGCGGCCGATGCGGTCGGACAGTCCGCCCGAGAGTGGGAGCACCAGTGCCATGACGAGCTGTCCGATCAGGACCATGGCGGTGGTTTGGGTGTCGCTGACGCCGATGGTGCCGTGCAGGTAGGTGGGCATGTAGGCGAGCAGGGTGTAGTTGACGACGTTGAGCGCGATGACCAGGCCGCCGAGGGTGAGCAGTTCGCGGCGGTAGTCGGTGATCAGTTTGATCAGGCCGCCTTTGGGGTGTTCGTGTTCGGCGACTTCGGTGAAGACCGGGGATTCGTCGAGTCTGCTGCGCAGGTACCAGCCGACGAGGCCGAGCGGGATGGCGACCAGGAACGGGATGCGCCAGCCCCACTGTTGCATTTGGTCGTCGGTGAGCAGTACCTGCATGAGCAGCACGATGGCCGAGCCGCCGATGAAGCCGCTGAGGGTGCCGAATTCCAGGAAGCTGCCGAGGAATCCGCGGCGTTTGTCGTCGACGGATTCGGCGAGGTAGGTCGCCGCGCCGCCGTATTCGCCGCCGGTGGAGAAGCCTTGGATGACGCGCAGGACGATCAGCACGATGGGTGCGGCGATGCCGATGGTGTCGTGGCTGGGGATCACGCCGATGAGGCCGGTGACGGTGGCCATGAGCAGGATGGTGACGGCCAGGACGGCTTTGCGTCCGATGCGGTCGCCGAGGGGGCCCCACCACATGCCGCCGATGGGTCGTAGCACGAAGGAGATGGCGAAGCCCAGCAGGGTGCCGATGGTGCCGAGGGCTCCGGGGAAGAAGGCGTGGGTGAGGTAGGTGGCGGTGGCGGCGTAGACGCCGTAGTCGTACCACTCGGTGGCGTTGCCCATTGCCGCTGCGGCCACGGAACGTCGTTGTTGCGGTTGTGAGTCGCCGTTCGTCACGCGCGAACTCCTCTCCCCGTGGTGGTGAAGCACCGCGCTGTCGCAGTGCGGAAAACTGATGTCGCCATGCGGGTTACGGAATGGCAACGAATGCCACGTTTACCCGGTTCGGCACGGCGGCAAACGGAGAGACACTCCGAGAACATGGCCATGCACACGGGACGACCAGTGACTATATCCAATTTTGTGATTGTCGTCACACTTGCTGGTTTTGGCACGATTGGCTAGGAACGGTCGCTGACGGACAACGTGCCCTGCTCCGCCGATTCGCGGCGTGATTCAGCGCGGGCACGACGACAGGCGGGAACGACACGCCGCGCGCCGCCGCGTAGATTGACGCCCGACGATGCCGAGTTACCGGGTTTCCCGGATGGACGCTCCCTAGGGGGACCACGACGTGACCACGACCGACCAACGGCCGCGATCCGGATTCCGAACCTGGTTGCTGGAGGGGGCGGACGAAGACCGGTACTCCCGGCACCCCGGCCCGATGGTCAAGCAGGCCGAGGAGGCGCATCAGCGGTCCTGGTGGAAGGTGATGTGCCTGACCGGTGTCGACTACTTCTCCACCCTGGGCTATCAGCCGGGTATCGCCGCGGTCGCCGCGGGTGTGCTGTCCCCGATGGCCACGCTGGTGCTGGTGGGGTTGACGTTGCTGGGCGCGCTGCCGGTGTACCGGCGGGTGGCGCGGGAGAGCCCGCACGGCGGCGGATCGTTGGCGATGTTCACCGATGTGCTGCCGCGCTGGACCGGCAAGTTGTTCATTCTGGTGCTGCTGGGCTTCGCGGCGACCGACTTCGTGATCACCATGACGCTGTCCGCGGCCGACGGCGCCGCGCACATCGTGGAGAATCCGCTGGTCCCGCATTGGCTCACCGGCCATGCGATGCTGATCACGCTGGTGCTGCTGGCGTTGCTGGCCGCGATCTTCCTCAAGGGGTTCGCCGAGGCGATCAGCACCGCGGTCGTGCTGGTCGGGGTGTATCTGGCGCTGAACGTCGTGGTGGCGGTGGTCGGGCTGTGGCATGTGTTCACCGCCTCGGGCCTGGTGGTGGACTGGACGCACGCGCTGACCGCCCAGCACGGCAGCGTCTTCGCGATGGTGGGCGTCTCGCTGCTGGTGTTCCCGAAGCTGGCGCTGGGACTGTCGGGTTTCGAGACCGGGGTGGCGGTCATGCCGCAGATCCAGGCGGCTCCCGGCGAATCGGAGGACGACCCGCAGACCCGGATCGCCGGCGCGCGCAAACTGCTCACCACCGCCGCGTTGATCATGAGCGGGTTCCTGATCGTCACCAGTTTCATCACCGTGGTGCTGATCCCGGAGAAGGAGTTCCGCAGCGGCGGGTCGGCCAACGGGCGCGCGCTGGCGTATCTGGCGCATCACTATCTGGGTGACGGGTTCGGCACCATCTACGACATCTCCACGATCGCTATCCTGTGGTTCGCGGGCGCTTCGGCGATGGCGGGTCTGCTGAACCTCGTGCCGCGCTATCTGCCCCGGTACGGCATGGCGCCGGAGTGGGCGCGCACGACGCGGCCGCTGGTGCTGGTGTTCGCGGTGATCGCGTTCGGCATCACCTGGTACTTCGACGCCGACGTGGACGCCCAGGGCGGCGCCTACGCGACCGGTGTGCTGGTGCTGATCACCTCCGCGGCGGTGGCGGTGACGTTGTCGGCCGCGCGCAAACGCGAGGTCGCCAAGGGATTCGGGTTCGGGATCGTCTCGGCGGTGTTCGTGTACACCACGATCCTGAACATTTTCGAAAAGCCCGAGGGTGTTCAGCTGGCCTCGCTGTTCATCGTGGCGATCATCGTGGTGTCGTTCGTGTCCCGGGCCCGGCGCGCGTTCGAATTGCGGGCGATCGAGGTCGATTTCGACGACAAGGCCGCGTGGTTGATCGACAAGATCGCCTCGAGCGGCACGATCCGCATCGTCACCCACGACCTCGAGGGGGTGGAGGATCGCGAGCCGGGCGAGTATCGGCAGAAGGAGGCCGAGCAGCGGCTCGAGAGTCACATTCCCGCCCAGGCGCCGATCCTGTTCCTCGAGGTGATCGTGCGCGATGCTTCGGAATTCTCCACCGATCTGCATGTGCGGGCGGTGGAACTGGACTGCTACAAGATCCTGTCGGTGGAGGCGGCGGCGATCCCGAACTCGATCGCGGCGATTCTGCTGGCCATCCGCGACCGGACCGGACTGAACCCGCACGTGTATTTCGAATGGACCGAGGGCAATCCGATCACGAATCTGCTCAAGTTCCTGTTCGTCGGCGAGGGTGAGGTCGCGCCGGTCACCCGGGAGATCCTGCGTCGCGCGGTGCCCGATCCGCATCAGCGCCCGCACGTGCACGTGGACAGCTGACCCCGCTCCCCCACCCCGATTCCTGTGCGCCACTGGGGGTTGCGCACAGGTCGAGGATCGGCACAACACGCCTCGGTGTGAGGGCGATTGCTTCCCGGTCCGGCCCGGAATCGGACGCGCCGGGGCGGATCATCGGGAGCCGATGTTCAGCGGGGCAGGCGGTCGGTGCGCCAGCATTGCGAGGTCAGCGGAATATCCAAGGTGGGTGCGCCCGCGGCCTGGGTGTCGAGCAGCTCGCGCACCCTGGTCAGGCGGGCGCGCTTGTGTTCGGGGTCCGCGACGATGAACTGGCTGTAGGTGCTGAGCCAGGCGACGATCTCGTCCGGGGTCATGGTGCGGGTGAAGGTGACCGAGGCGGTGCCCACCCGCCCGAAGGGGCTGTGTTCGGGCAACGCGAACCGGAATCGGCTGGCCAGGTGTTCCCGGGTGGGTTCGGGTTGTTCCGCGCGGCCGCGGTCGAGTTCGAAGATCCAGTCCACGGTGCGGTCGCGGCTGGTCCACAGTACGCCCAGGCGCCCGCCCGCGCGCAACACCCGGGCAATCTCCGGGACCGCGACCTGATGGTCGAACCAGTGCCAGGCCGCGGAGACGAATACCGCATCCACGCTCGCGTCCGGCAGCGGGATGGCCTCCGCGCGCCCGTCGAGCACCCGTACCTGCGGTGAGCGGCGTGCAAGGACCGCGCGCATGCGCTCGTCGGGCTCGACCGCGACGACCTCGGGCACGCGCGCGGCCAGTGCCCGGGTGAACAGGCCCGTCCCGGCGGCCAGATCCAGTGCGGTGGTGCAGCCGGGCGGGATCAGCCAGTCCAGGGCCTTGTCCGGCGGCCCGGGGCGCATCCGGTCGTAGTCCTGGGCGATCGCACCGAAGGAGGTCGCTCGTTCGCGTTGCGCGGTCATGGACCTCACGCTAGTGCGCGTGGCTGCGTGTTTCCCGCACGCGGCGTTCGTGTTTCACCGGCCCTGCCAGACGGGGGGCCGTTTCTGCGCGAAGGCCAGTACGCCCTCGCCCGCGTCGTGGGAGGACAGGGCGGGCGCGGCGAGTTCGCCCTGACGGGTGAACGCCTCCTGGACCGACCAGTCGGCGGACTCGTCGATGATGCGTTTGCTGGCCTGGATGCTCAGCGGGGCGTTCACCGCGATCCGTTCGGCCAGCGCCAGGGCGGCATCCAGCGCGTGGCCGGGTTCGGTGAGTTCGTTGACCAGGCCCAGTTCCGCGGCGCGGGCGGCGCTGATCGGGTCGCCGGTCAACGCCAGTTCCATCGCGATCGCGCGCGGGATGCGCCGGGCCAGGCGCAGCACGCCGCCGCCGACGGCGACCAGGCCACGTTTGACCTCCGGGATGCCGAAGGTCGAATCCTGCGCGGCGACAACCAGATCCGCGGCCAATGCCAGCTCGCAGCCACCGGCCAGGGCGGGGCCTTCCACGGCGGCGATGAGCGGTTTGGTGGGTGGTTTCGCGGTGATGCCCAGCGGGCCGCGGTTCTCGGTCATCGGCACCTCGCCCGAGGCGGCGGCCTTGAGATCCATTCCGGCGCTGAAGTATCCGCCCGCGCCGGTGATGATCGCGACCTGTGCGGTGGGGTCGGCTTCGAAGGCGTCCAGGGCGCGTTCGATCCCCAGCGCGGTGGCCAGGTTCACCGCGTTGCGCACCTGCGGGCGGTTGAGGGTGATGATGGTGACCGGCCCGCTGCGTTCGACCAGCACCGGGGCCGGAGGTGGCGGCGGCAGTTCGGTGCGTTCGCGGGCCCGCACGGTGATCTTCGCGTCGGTGACGGTCACCGGCAGGCCGAGCAGATCACCGTCGAGCAACTCGTCGATCAGCTCGGATTGGGTGCTGCGCAGCAGGATTCGCGCGCCGTCGGGTGCGATGAGGCTCACGACCGCGGCCTCGGGTTCGCCGTCGCGGCCGAAGGGCACGGTGTACGCCTCGATCACCGCCAGGCCCTGATGCCGGCTGCGGGCCGGGCGCGCGGGCGGATTGTCGATGACCGGGGTCAGATGCCGATAGGGGGTGCGCGGTGGGGTCGCGGAGTAGATGCCCAGGGCGTGTTTGGTGACGTACCAGCCCAGCGACGTGGACAGCCCATAGGATTGCGGGTCCGCGCGCAGGGCGGTGACCAGGGACGCCACGGCGTGGCCGCCGTAGTTGTTGCCGGGTCCGCCGCCGAAGGTGAGCCCGCCGGTCACCGACAGCGGGCGTGCGGGGTCCTCCAGCGGCAGGCCCAGTTCTCGTGCGGCGATCTGCACCGCCACCGGGAAGCACGCGTACAGGTCGATGTGGGCAAGATCGTCCACGCCGATGCCCGCGTGCGCGAGCGCGGCCGCGCCGAGGGTCCGAATCGCCGGGGAGGCGGCCAGTTCGGCGCGTTCACTGGTGAACCATTCGTCGTGGCCGGAGGCGCCCGCGTGCAGGAACACCCATTTGTCCTGCGCGATTCCGGCTTGCTGTGCGGCCGCGGCGCTGGTGAGGATGATGCCGCTGGCCATGTCGACCTGCAGGTTGGCGCATTCGAGTTTGGTGTAGGGGGTGGAGATGATGCGGTTGTCCGCGGTGGGTGTGGCGATCTGTTCGGCGGTGAATTCGGTGCGCTGCCAGGCGAATTCGTTGGCCGCGCCGATGGTGGAGAAGCCGGACCACAGGCGCGCGACCGCGTCGGCGTGTTCGGTGGGGGTGCGGCCGAGGCGATGCCGGTTGGCCGATTCGAGCAGGGCGTACATGTTGATCGGGGCGATGAGCCCGGCCTCGGTTTCCGCGGCGTTGTTGGCGGGCTTGTCGATGCCGACGGTTCGGGTGGGGGTGGTCGCGATGTCCTGTGCCGGCCAGCCGGGGTCGATGCCGGCGCGCTGGGCCGCGGCCTGGGTGGCGCCGGCTTCGGTGCCGGTGACCAGCACGATGTCGTATTCGCCCGCCGCGATCGCCGCGGCGGCCTCGTTGATCACCAGCTGCCCGCCATCGCCGCCGAAGGTGCTGGACTGCACGGTGTCCACCGCGCCGGCGCCGAGACGTTCGGCGACCACCGCGCCCAGATCGCGGTACTGCCACGAGGCGCAGGCCACCGCGTACACCGCGTCGGCGGCCCGCAGCACCGACTCGCCCGCACCGGTGTCCGCCGCGGCGCGGCGCAGCGCCTGCACCGCGAGCTGGGCCGTGTCGCCGTACCGCGGGTCGGGGGTGCGCTGCACGAATTGGCCCACGCCCACCAGCACCGGTGTCGAGGGATCCAGTTCGATACCGGATGCGGTGTGCAGCACGGGTTCTCGCGCGGGCTTGCGGACCAGCGGTCCGGCCGCGGCGATCGCGGCGGGCAGCCGGTCCAGCGATTCGCGCATCGCCTCGCCCAGGCTGCGGACCACCGAACCGCCCAGCGGGCCCTCCACGGGTGGCCCGGCGGCGCCGGCGTCGAAATCGACCACGGTCTGCTCGCCGCTGCCCGAGACGGTGATCCAGTAGCCCAGCCGCACCTGCTGCGGGGCTTGGCCGCGCAGTTCGAATCCGCGGTCCCCGGCCGCGGTGACGGTCCAGGCGATATCCACCGGCAACCCCATGATCTGGGCCTGCTGGGTGAACTGCGCGCCCTCGCGGACGGTGCCGGGCGGGTCGCCGCGCCAGCCGCCGTGCAGGACGAACCAGTCCCCGAGCCGGTTCAGATCGCGCAGATACGCCGCGACGGTGTCGACGGGAACGTCCAGGAGCTGGTCGGCGTGGGCGGTCTTGGCGAACTCGCTCAATCCGGCCGGAGCCAGCCGTTCGCGCCGCTCTTCGGCCGAGGGCGCACCGGGCGGCGGGGTCGGAGCGGGCGGTTCGGGAACCGGTGTCTTCCTGCTCGCCACCACTCCCGCGACCAGTTCACGGGCGATCCGCGGATTCTTGCGGACCATCGCGGCCAATTCCCCGCCCGCGCGCAGTTGTTTACGCACCGAACGGATTCGATCGACACCGGACACAGCTCACACCGTCCTATCTCCTCAATCCGGTACGAGACTATGCGACCGTGTCCCCGCCCCGCGCCCCGGCTACCGCCCGGCATCGCGGCCGTTGCAGGCCGCGGATCCGATGACCACGCCGCGCGGGCGCAGGCGCGCGTTCATCGGTGGCGTCGTACGGTTCTACGGGGCGGTGAGTCCCTCGACGGCCAGGGTCAGGAATCGCTCGGCCGCGGCCGCTGGATCCGCGGCGGGCCGGGCCAGGCGGGCCACCGCGGCGCCGATGGCCAGCAGCTCGTCGATCCGCAGGTCCGGGCGCACCTGCCCGGCTCGCTGCGCGCGGTCGAGCAGCCCGGCCGCGGCCACCCGGAAGCGCTCACATCCCTCGTGCAACGGCGAATCCGGATCGGTGAGTGCGAGGGCGACCGAATCGGGTAGTCCGTCGTACCAGCTCAGTGCCTCGACCAGGGCGCGAGTCCAGCTCCGGAGTCCTTGCGCGGCATCGGGTTCAGCGGCCAGCTCGCGCGCCCGGGCGGCCAGCTGATCGAATCCGTCGGCCAGCAGCGTGCTCAGCAGTGCGTCCCGGGTCGGGAAGTGCCGGTAGAGGGTCGCGACATTCACCCCGGCCGTGCGCGCCACCTCCCGCAGTGAGGCACCGGCGCCCTGGGTGGTGAACACCTCCTCGGCCGCGCGCAGCAGTTGGTCGCGGTTGCGGCGCCCGTCCGCGCGCAGCACCGCACCACCGTGTTCGTCTCGGCCGACCATGGCACCCACTCTCCTCGGATCACCGCCCACTTGCTAAACGAAGCACCGCTTCATATATTCGAAGCACTGCTTCGTTTAGCTCCGGATGTCCTCCCCAGCTCCCTCGAAAGGCCTTCCATGCCCGAAGAACTCGACACCTGGCATGCGCGCGTCGGCGGATTCGTCGCCCGCCCGGATTTCGACACCTACGCCGAGAAGTACCGCGACTACTTCGTCATGCGGCGCCAGGACGGAATCCTGGAACTGCGCATGCACACCGATGGCGGGCCGGCCCGGTTCGGCTGGGCCACCCACAACGCATGGGCGCAGGCCTGGCAGGAGATCGGCAACGATCCCGACAACGAAGTGCTCATCCTGACCGGCACCGGCGATCAGTGGCTCGCACTGCCCGAAGCCCAGCCGTCCGCCCCGGACCGCGCGGCCCGGGATCTGATCCACGGCGAGCGGCCACCCGATTTCACCTACGAACATGCCTACTACGACGCGACGAAACTGCTGGAGAACTTCGTCTTCGGCATCGACATCCCCACCATCGCCGCGATCAACGGCCCCAGTCCCGCGCACACCGAATTCGCGCTGCTGTGCGACATCACCCTGGCCGCGGACACCGCGATCATCATCGACCCGCACCTGTCGGCGGGGACCGCACCCGGCGACGGCCAGCAACTCACCCTGCAGGAGCTCATCGGCACCAAAAGGGCCGCCTACCACATGTATACGGGACTGCCCGTGGACGCGCGCCGGGCGCTGGAACTCGGTCTGGTCAACGAGGTGCTGCCCAGGGAACGGCTGGTGCCCCGCGCGTGGGAGATCGCCGCCGCGATCACCCGCGCGCCACGCACCGCCCGGCGGCTGACCCACGCCATCGCCCAGCGCCCCTGGAAGCGCCGCCTGGTGCACGACCTGGGATTCGGTGTGGCCCATGAGATGTTCGGCATCTCCGCCGACCGGCTCGACCTGTGAACTCGCCGCCGGCGGGGCCGCGAGGCCGGCCGAGCGGCAAGCGGCTCAGAGCGTGATGCCCAGCAGCGCGTCCACCGCGACGGCGATCGCGGCGGGCGCGGCGGCGTCCGGGCCGCCGTATTCGAGTGCTTCGCGGGCCCAGTTGTCCACCGCGGCAAGGGCTTTGGGGGTGTCCAGGTCATCGGCCAGGTGCTGGCGCAGCCGGGCGAGGGTGTCGGTGGCGTCCGGGCCCGAATTCAGCGCCACCGCGCGCTTCCAGGTGTCCAGCCGTGAGAGTGCCTGCGCCAGAACCGGGTCGGACCATTCGCGGTCCTGGCGGTAGTGTCCGGCGAACAGGCCCAGCCGGATCGCCGCGGGATCCACACCGGTGCGGCGCAACCGGGAGACCAACACCAGATTGCCGCGCGATTTGGACATCTTCTCCCCGTCCAGGGCGATCAGGCCCGCGTGCACGTAGTGCCGGGCGAAGCGCCGGCCGGCCACCAGCGCCTCGGCGTGCGCGGCGGAGTATTCGTGATGCGGGTAGATCAGGTCGCTGCCCCCGCCCTGGATGTCGAACTCGGGACCGATGCGGTTCAAAGCGATTGCCGCGCATTCGATATGCCAGCCCGGACGGCCCTCACCGAACGGCGAGGGCCACGACGGCTCACCCGGCCGCGCCGCACGCCACAGCAGCGCATCGATCGGATCGTGCTTACCGGGCCGGGTGGGGTCGCCGCCGCGCTCGGCGAACAGCCGGTCCATCGTGGCCCTGTCGTAGCCGGACTCGTATCCGAACTGTTCGGTGGCGTCGTGGCGGAAGTACACGTCCGGGTACTGTGCGTCGGGCACGACGTAGGCCGCGCCCGACGCCAGCAGTTTGTCCACCAGTTCCACGACCTCGCCGACCGATTCGATCGCGCCGATGTACTCGCGCGGCGGCAGCACCCGCAGTTCGGTCATATCCTCACGGAACAGGTCGATCTCGCGGCTGCCCAGCTCACGCCAGTCCACTCCGTCGCGGTCGGCGCGTTCGAACAGCGGATCGTCCACATCGGTCACGTTCTGCACGTAGTGCACCTCGTGCCCGTTATCGCGCAGCACCCGGTTGACCAGATCGAAGGTCAGGTAGGTGGCCGCGTGACCCAGATGCGTCGCATCGTAGGGGGTGATGCCGCACACGTACATCGTGGCGGTGGGGCCGGGGGTGACCGGGCGCACCTGCGCGTCGGCGGTGTCGAACAACCGCAACGGCGGTCCGGATCCGGGGACGGTCGGGACGGCGATATCGGACCAGGACTGCATGATTCGAGAGTAAAGGTTTCAGCGGCCCGGGTGCCCGCCGCCCCCACGCACCCGCACCCCGCGGGCCTCGCGGGCACCGCCGCTCACCTGCGCCGGGGCCGCCGGTGCCGATCCGCAACCGTTGCAATCTCGCAGGAGCCAAACCGGCCCGGCCGCGTTCAGAACGCCGGCCAGGGAATCGGGCGTGAGGTGCGCGGCAGCGGCATCACCGGATCATCGCGCAGCCGCCGACCGCGCGCGAGCAGTGCGTCGATCTCCTCGTCGGTGATGTGTTCGGCCAGCGCATCAGCCAGCGCGCCCGGCGCCGCCTCGACGAAGGCGGCGATATCGGCGATCAGCTCCTGGTCCACCGGTTCACCGGCCCACCCCCACAGCACTGTGCGCAATTTGGGCTCGGTATGCAGGCAGATCCCGTGATCGACGCCGTAGACCACGCCGTCCAGGCCCTCGAGGGCGTGCCCGCCCTTGCGGTCGGCGTTGTTCAACAGCACGTCCAGCACCGCCATGCGCTGCAGTCGCGGATCGTCCGCGTGCACCAGCGACACCTCCGCGCCCGCGCCGTCGACCGCGCGCAGCACCTCCCGGAAACCCTCGGGCACCGCACCGGCGGGCACCAGATCCACCAGATCCAGCCGGTCACCGCGTTCGGTGTGGTTGTCCACCGACTCCACCCAGCGCTGCACCATGCCCGGACCCAGCGGGCCCTCCCGCAGAATCGTCTCCGGGATCACCGTCCAGCCCAGCGCCCGGGACACCAGGTAGGAGGCGACCTCGCGCCCGGCGAGGGTGCCGTCCGGGAAATCCCACAGCGGGCGCTCCCCGCGCACCGGTTTGTACACCACGCGCACACCCGCATCCGATGCCGGTTCGCGCACGGTGCCGTCGGGGCCGATCTCGCACACCAGGGTCAGATTGCTGGCCGTGCTGACCCGGCCGATCACCGCCAGGTCACCGGCGTAGAACGGGTCGCAGGCGCGCTCGCCGGTCCCGGTGCTCACCGCTCAGTCCTCGAGATCTGCCGCGCCGAAGATCCCGCCGCGCTTGTAGCCGTTGGTGCGCACACACATGTGTCCCTTCGTGGACAGCGGCTCCCCGCACAGCGGGCACGGCGGCCGCCCGGCCGCGATCACCCGCGCCGAGCGCAGCGCGAACTCCCGTGCCTGCGTGGGTGTCAGGAACACCCGCACCGCGTCGGGGCCCTCCTCGGTGTCGTCCAGCACCACCGACTCGTCGACCTCGGTCTCGGTGATCGCGAGCAACTCCACCACCACCGCGTTGGCGTCCGCGTCCCAGCCCAAGCCCATCGTGCCGACCCGGAACTCGGCGTCGATCGGGGTCTGCAAGGGGCCGGTGTCGTTCACATCGTCCGCCTGGGGCGGCACACTCGCGCCGAACCGGCGCGCCACCTCGTCCAGTAGCAGACCCATTCGATCGGCTAGCACCTTGACCTGCTGCTTCTCCAGCAACACGCTGACCACCCGCGGTTCCTCGACGGCCTGCAGATAGAAAGAGCGATCGCCCGGTTCACCGACGGTCCCGGCAACGAAACGATCGGGGGTGCGAAACACGTGGATTGCTCGGCTCATCTGCACCTCCTGAAACCACACTGCACTACTTACTCCAAAGAGTCGGCGCGTTGCGCATTCCCATTATCCGCGTCGGTCATGCGCTCGCCCGCCGCAGCACCGCCGCTCCCGGCCGTGCCGGGGCCGACCTCGCCGCCGGGGACCGGGCCCGCCGGTTCGCGCGAGCGCTGTTCCGGAGGTGTCGCCAGCGCCGACAGGTCGGCGCCGGTGTCGTTGCTGCGCCACACCGACGGACCGGCGGAGGTGTACCGGACCACGCTGAGCGAGGCCGGTTCCACCACCAGGCGCTGGAATCCGTCCAGGTGGATGCCGAAGGCATCGGCGAGCACCGATTTGATCACGTCGCCGTGGGTGCACGCCACCCACAGCGCGTCGCGGCCGTGCAGTTCGGCGAACCGGCGATCATGCTCACGGACCGCGGCCACGGCCCGGTACTGCACATCGGCCAGGCCCTCACCGCCGGGGAACACCGCGCCCGAGGCGTTGCGCTGCACCACCGCCCACAGCGGCTCCTTCACCAGATCGGCCAGCTTGCGGCCGGTCCAGTCGCCGTAATCGACCTCCACGAGCCGGTCCTCGGACACCGGTTCCAGGGCCAGCTTCTCCGCCAGCGGGGCCACGGTGCGAGCGCAGCGCAGCAGCGGGGAGACCACGATGTGCTCGATCGGCAAGGGGGCCAAGCGTTCCGCGAGTGCGCGGGCCTGTTCGCGGCCGCGTTCGGTGAGCTCCACTCCGGGAGTGCGCCCGGACAGGGTGTGAGCCGTATTCGAGGTCGACACCCCGTGCCGGAGCAGGATCACCGTCATGCCCCCAGCCTAGGCGATCGCGGCGCTCCGGCCACGCGACGAGCGGCACACGCACCCGATCTTGATTACGCTCAGCGCGAATCCGCTTCCGGTTACGGTGTTTTCGCCGCTCCCGGGATGCGCCCGCGATGCGTGGCGCGCGCCGGGACCGGAATCGGGGTGCGTATGCGCGCCGGTGACAGCGTCGCATCGATCACTCCGGCGGTTCGCCGTGCCTTAGCCGTATCCGAACGGGTTGTGGCCCTAGGCTCTTGGGTGTGACGGAAGTATGCGCACGGTGATGGAACAGCGGGCGGTCGGGCGCAGCGGCCTGCGGGTCTCCCGGATCGGCCTGGCCACCCACACCTGGGGCAGGGAGACCGATCCCGACGACGCGGCAGTGCAGTTGGTGGCGTTCGTCGAGGCCGGGGGCACGCTGCTGGACACCTCCCCCGCCTACGGCAGCGGCACGGCGCAACGCATCCTGGGCGAGCTGATCGGGGAACTGGTGCCCCGGCACGACCTGGTGATCAGCGGGTGCGCCGGGATCACCCCGGTGCCGGTCACCGATCCGGACGGCGCCCCGGCCGCGGAGCCGCGCTGGCGGGTGGACGCCTCGCGGCGCACCCTGCTGCGCCAGCTCGACCAGACCCTCACCGAACTGGGCACCGACCATCTGGATATCTGGAGTGTGGCCGCGTGGGACCCGCACACCCCGCTGGACGAGATCACCGCGACCGTGCAGGACGCGGTGCAATCGGGCAAGGTCCGCTACGGCGGAGTGCGTGGCCTGGACGCCTGGCAGCTGGCCACGATGGCGTGCGCCGCGCCGATCACCGTCGCGCAGACCCCGTACTCGCTGCTCGCGCGCGGGGTCGAACACGACATCGTGCCCGCGGCCCAGCATCACGGCGTCGGGCTCATCGCCACCACACCTCTGGCCTGGGGCATCCTGACCGGCAAATACCGGGACGGGGTGCCCGCCGATTCGCGCGGTGCGGACGAGACCAGCGGCGCGCAGATCCGCGACCGCCTCGACGAGCATGCCGACCGGGTGGTGGACGCGCTGGTCACCGCCGCCGACGGCATGGGCACCTCCCCGCTGGCGGTGGCGCTGGCCTGGGTGCGCGACCGGCCCGGGGTGGCCTCGCTGATCGTGGGCGCCCGCGATATGGGCCAGCTCACCGGCGTGCTGGCCGCCGAGACACTGGAACTGCCGCGCGCGATCGCCTCGGCCCTGGACGACGTCAGCAGTATCTGACCAGGACACGACGCGGGTTGGCCCGCCCCCGTGTCCGTGGCCGGGCGAACCTTCCAGCTCCGCGACCGGCGCGTCGAACAGGATGTCCCGATCCCGCACGGCCATCGGATAATTGCCGAAGACCTCCAGGGTGAGGTGGCCAGGAGTTCCCGGCCGGGAAACCGGACCCCGGGCGTCACCTACCCGACGACCACCTCCTGGACGCCCGGGACATTCGAGCCGCCGGTGCAGGTCTTGCCGCGCCGTTCCGGCTCGCGATGCTCGCAACGCCCTTGGCTCCGCGAGCCCGTGATCCGCACCCCAAGCCCTGGTCCACCGCAAGCCGATTCGCACACGAGGTGTTCCAGGCCGCGGCGGGCGGGCCGATGTCCGGTGCGCGCGGGCACCACTTAGGCTTGCCTACATGAGCTGTCTCGCCCGGGTCCGATCGTCCCGCATCGCCTCCGCGCGGCCGGTGCGCCGCATCGCACTGGCCGTGGTCACCATCGCGACGGTCGTGGCGGCCGGCGCGTGCGGGTCCTCCGGCGGGACCGGTAACGCCGCGCAGCACGGCCCGGTCACCGCGACGCTCGCCGACACCAACCCGGTGCCGATCGGGCCCGCACCGCATCCGGTGCTGCCGGCGACCGTGCACTCGTTCGACGGGTCCTCGGTGACCGTCACCGACGCCGGCCGCATCGTCGCGGTCGACCAGTACGGCACCCTCGCCCAGACCGTGTGGGCGCTGGGCCTGGGCGCGAATCTGGTCGGCCGCTCCACCGCCGCGGCGTTCCCCGCGGCCAAGAACGTGCCCAGCGTGGCCGGCGGCAGCGGCAGCATCAACATCGAAGCCGTTGCCGCGCAACGGCCCACGGTGTTCCTCACCGACACCGTCAGCGCCACCCCGACCATGCGCGACCAGCTCAAAGCGTTGGGCATCACCGTGGTCTACTTCGATCCGGCCCGCACCCTGGCCGGAGTCGGCCCGCAGATCCAGGCCGTGGCCGCGGCCCTGGGCGTGCCGCAGGCCGGTACCGCCCTGGCCCAGCGCACCCAGCGCGAGATCGACGCCGCCACAGCCGCTGTGCCGAAACAGAATCCGGCGCCCAAGATCGCGTTCCTGTATCTGCGCAGCACCGCCATCACCATGATGGCCGGACCGTCGTTCGGCTCGCACGCGCTGATCACCGCCCTGCGCGCCGCCGACGCCGGGCAAGGCGCCGGGATCACCGAACCGTTCGCGCCGATCACCAGCGAGTCGATGATCAGCGCGAATCCCGATGTGTTCCTGGTCATGACCGACGGCCTGCAATCGATCGGCGGCGCGGACGGGCTGACCAGGATTCCCGGCGTGGCCCAGACCAACGCCGGCAGGAACAAACGCGTCATCGATATGGCCGACTCGGTGCTGCTGAGCTTCGGCCCCAACACCGGGCGCATCCTCGCTGCCCTGTCCCAGGCCCTCTACGGCACCCGCCCCGCATGAGCGAGCCCACCCCGCAAGACATTCCGCGGTCTCGGCCCACCGGCGCCCCCGCACCGGCAGTCGATGCGGACACGCAACCACCGCATCGAGTCCCGGGCAGCGCCGGACCTTCCACCGGTACACCCGATCCCACCCCGGCTCCGGTCCCCGACCGGTCACACGTACCGCCGACCCCGCCCGGCAGCGCCGCCGTCTCGGTTCCGCACGAGCCGGCACCCACTGCCGGCACCCCGGAACGGCGGCCATCCGTCCCGGCGGGGACGTCATCCAATGACGCTCACGCGCAGCAGGACTCGAACGTCGACGAATCCGGTCCGGCCGCAGCGGGTCGCCTCCCATCCGGGCGCACGCCCGGCGACAGTGCTGCCGCCGCGCATCCGGCACCGGCCGACTCCGGTCCGAGCGCACCGCACCCTGCCTGTCGAGCGCCCCGGCAGACCACGGACGAAATCGGTACAGCCGCACAGCACGCGACAGCACCCGAGCCGATCGACACCGCGGCATCGGGAGCCGCGGCGCGGGCAACCGGAGGACCGAACACCACTCCCGGTCCCGTGCGCGCCGCCCGATCCCGCAGCGACCCCGGCCCGATCGTCGAGGAAATCGATACGGCCGCAACGCAATCGGCCGGGCTCGAGTCGATCGATGCGGTGACATCCGGGGCGGTCGCGGCGCAAGCGGACCAAGCCGACGCGGCGTCGGGCTCGAGCGAGCCCACCACGGCAGGTGAGCAGCGGCAGACTGCGGAGCAATCCGGCACTGCTGCAACCGAATCGGGAGCGCTCGGCTCGACCGAGACGGCGGCGCGGCCACCGCAAGAGGCCGGCAGGGAAGGTGCAGCGCCTGCCGGCAAGGCTGGTTCGGGTCCCCGGACGCGGCGGTCTCGGCGCTCGCGGGTGACGATCGCGTTCGTGGTGTCGATCGCGCTACTGGTGGGGCTGGCGCTGGTGTCCGCGGCGATCGGGCAGGTGCCCACCACGCCGTGGGAGGTCGCCGGGACGGTGCTGCATCAGGTCGGGCTGGAGTGGGGTCCGTTGCCGCATCATCCCGCCGGGCAGGTGACGTTGCTGCAGGTGCGTTTCCCGCGGGTGGTGCTGGCGTTGCTGGTGGGGGCGGCGCTGGCGACCGCGGGTGCGTTGCTGCAGGGCGTGTTCGCCAACCCGCTGGCCGAACCGGGCGTGATCGGGGTGTCGGCGGGGGCGGCGGTCGGTGCGGGTGTGGTGATCGTGGTCGGGGGTGCGTTCGCCGCGGCGTGGTCGGTGGCCGCGGGAGCGTTCGTGGCCGGGCTGGGCACGACGCTGCTGGTGTATCTGCTGTCCCGTTCGGGAGGGCGCACCGAGACCGTGACGTTGGTGCTCACCGGTGTGGCGGTCAACGCGTTCGCCGGTGGGCTGATGTCGTTCCTGCTGTTCACCGCCTCGAACGCGGCGCGCGATCAGATCGTGTTCTGGCAGTTGGGCAGCCTCAACGGCGCGACCTGGCAGTCGGTGGCGGTGGTCGCCCCGCTGACCGCCGCGGGCGTGCCGGCCGCGATGCTGATGGCGCCGCGACTGGATCTGCTCGCGCTCGGTGAGGCCGCCGCGCGGCATCTGGGTGTGGATGTGGAACGGTTGCGGCGCAACGTGATTCTGGTCGTGGCCGTGCTGGCGACCGCGGGCGTGGCGTTCACCGGGATCATCCTGTTCGTGGGGCTGATCGTGCCGCACGTGGTGCGCATGCTGGTGGGCCCGGCGCACCGGGTGCTGATCCCGCTCTCGGCGATCCTGGGCGCGGTGGTGCTGCTGGCCGCCGATATCGGCGCCCGCGATCTGGTCAGCAACGCGGACCTGCCGCTGGGCATGCTCACCTCCCTGGTCGGCGGCCCGTTCTTCTTCTGGCTGCTGCGCCGCACCCGCGCCCGGTCGGGAGGATGGGCATGAGCCGCGCCGTGCGACGCACCCCGAGGACACACGAGTACGCCGGACCCGCGCCGCTGCGGCCGGGCCGCGGTGGGAGTGCGCGGAAGGAGTACCGATGAGCGGGATGTCCCGGGCGCTGACCCGGATACTCACGCGCACCCACGGACTTCCCGACGATCCGCCACCGGGCACGGTCACCCTGCGCGCCACGCACGTGAGCGTGGACCGCGGCAGTGCCCGAAGGGTGCTGGACCGGGTGAGCCTGGACGTGGTCGCCGGGCGGATCCTGGCCCTGGTCGGGCCGAACGGCGCGGGCAAGTCCACCCTGCTCGCGGCCCTGGCCGGCGAACTCGAACTCGCTGCCGGCACAGTCGAACTCGACGGGCGCGAGCTGTCGCACTGGGCGGTGGCCGATATGGCGCGCCGCCGCGCGGTGCTGCCGCAGACACACAATGTCGGATTTCCGTTCACCGCCCGCGAGGTCGTCACCATGGGCCGTGCGCCGTGGGCGCGCACCCCGCGCCGGAGCGAGGACCTCGCGGCGGTCGAGGCGGCCATGGCCGCCACCGACGTCACCCACCTGGCCGAGCGCGCGTTCCCGGCGCTGTCCGGCGGTGAACGCGCCCGCGTGGCCCTGGCGCGCGTGCTGGCTCAGCGCACCACCACCCTGCTGCTGGACGAACCCACCGCCGCGCTGGATCTGGGACATCAGGAAGCGGTGCTGCACCTGGCCCGCGAGCGCGCCGCCGCGGGAGCCGCGGTCGTGGTGGTCCTGCACGATCTCGGTATCGCCGCGGCCTACGCCGACAGCGTCGCGGTACTGCGCGACGGGCGCCTGGCCGCGTCCGGCTCGCCGCGCGAGGTGCTGACCACCGCCCTGCTGACCCGCGTCTACCAGCATCCGGTGGAGGTCATCGACCATCCGGTCACCGGCGCGCAACTGGTGCTGCCGCTGCGCCGCTGACCCGGTGCGCCCGAAAAGCTCACCGCCACACCAGTTTCAGCACCGCCGGGGTCAGCAGCAGCCGGATCACCGTGGCATCCAGGATCAGCGCGGCGATCATCCCGTACGCGATGTACTTCATCAGCACCAGATCCGAGAAACCGAACGCGCCGGTGACCACGATCAGGATCGCCGCCGCCGAGGTGATCACCCCGCCGGTGTGGGCGATGCCGTAGCGGATCGCCTCACGCGGCGGCGCGCCGCCCGCGGGGGCCTCAGTCATTCTCGCCTGCAAGAACACCTCGTAATCGGTGGACAGCCCGAACAGCACCGTCACGATCAGCACCAGCACCGCGAACATCAGCGGCCCCGGGGTGAAATGGAACAGCCGTGCCCCATGACCCTCGACGAAGATCCAGGTCAGCACGCCCAGCGTCGCGCCCAGGCTCAACGCGCTCATCGCGACGGCTTTCACCGCCAGCACCAGCGACCGGAACGCCGCGTACATCAGCGCCAGCGCCGCGCAGATCAGAATCGCCGCCAGTAGCGGCAGCCCGTCGATGAGCCCGCGGATACTGTCGCGTTCCAACGCCGGAACCCCCGCGACCATCACCCGCACACCGGGCGGATGCGCGATCGCGCGCAGGGTGTCGATCGCGGCGTCGGGATGCTGCTGATCGACCAGCCCGGCCGAGAGCACGTTGATGCCGTGGGTGGTCGGCGCGGACGGTTCGAACGGCCCGGTCAGCCCCGGCGCGAAATTGGCCTGGAACCGGATGTCGGAGAGCTGCTGCGGATTCGCGCCCACCACCACGAGTTTGAGCGGCTGGGTGCGGAAGTCCGGGAAGAGCCGGTCGAAATCCTCCTGCGCCACCCGCGCCGGATTGTCCGAGGCCAGATACCGTTCGCTCAATCCGCCGAATTCGATGTGCCGGAACGGGATCAGCAGCACCAGCAGCCCCAGCACCACCGGCACGATCACCCGCACCGGGCGGCGCATCGCGAACAACGCCAGATCCGAGAAGAAGCCCTGCCCGCGCCGGTCGCGCAACGTCGCGGAGATCTGCACCGGCTCCGCGGTGCGCACACTGGCCAGCCGATGCCAGCCCCACAGGTCGATCCTGGTCCCGACGATGCCCAGCAGCGCCGGAAGCGCGGTCACCGACAGCACCGCCGCCAGCAGCACCGCGCTGATCCCGCCGTAGGGCACCGACCGCAGCACCTGATGCGGATAGATGAACAACGCGCCCAAGCTCACCGCGATGATCGCCGCGGAGAACAGCACCGTGCGCCCCGCGGTCGCCACGGTGCGGGCGGTGGCCTCCTGCACGCTCTGCCCGGCGGCGAGTTCCTCGCGGAAGCGGGTCACCGCGAACAACCCGTAGTCGATCGCCAATCCCAGACTCACCAGCGTCACCACGGCGCTGGCGAACACGTTCACATCGATCACGCCGGTCAGGGCACGGATGATGCCCTGGGTGCCCAGCACGGTCATCGCGCCGATCAGCACCGGCAGCAACGCACCCACCACGCCGCCGAACACGAAGAACAGCAGGATCGCCACCAGCGGCAGCGCGATCAGCTCCGCGCGCCGGATATCGTGCTGCATCCCCAGATTGATACCCTCGACCACCGGTTGCAGCCCGGCCAGTTGCACGGTGGCGCCGCCGGGCCCGGCGCCGGCCGCACCCGCGCCGAGCTGATCCTCGATGGCCAGGTAGTTGTTCACCGTCTGGGTGTCCTGCCCGCGCAACCCGATGCTGGCGAAGGCGTGCGTGCGGGTGGCGTCGGCGAATGTGCCCATCATCGGGCCGTCGAAATAGCTGTCGATCTTCTTGATCCGGTCCGGGTACCGGGCGTGCAGGTTCGCCAGGGCGGTGCTGATCGCGCTGTGCACGGCAGGATCGTCCACGGTGCGTCCGGGCGGGGCGGTGTACAGGACGATCACATCGGCGTCGGTGTCGCGCCCGAACGTCTGGTCGGCCAGCTGGGAGGCCACGACCGATTCGCTGTGGTCGTCGAACCAGCCGCCCTGGGTCAGGCGCGGTCCCAGATCGCGGCCGCAGAACCCGGAGACCGCGACCAGTGCGATGAACACCGCCAGCACCGGATAGCGGTGGCGGTACACGAACCGGCCCCACCACAGCGACAGCTCCCGGAACCGGCCCTGCTCGCCGCGCGCGGGCTCGATACTCGCCTGATGCTCGGTCACCGTGCGGCTCAATCGTTTTCCCGTTCCGCCCTGGCCCGGTTCAGCCGCAGGCCGCGGTCTGGTAGTCCGCCGAGCGCAGGATGCCGCACAGGTCGGTGCGCGAGATCTTCCACGTACCGTCCAGATCGATGAAGTGCATGACGGTGGTGCGCACGTTCTCCCCGGTGCCGTCCTTGTCCAGGCGCAGGGTCGCGGTCAGGGTGCCGTCGTGATTGTCGAACACCGGGTCCACCACCCCGTACACCGCGTTCGGGTGTTCGTGCAGCGCCTTGTACATATCGGGGATCGCCGACCGGAACGCCGCGCCGTCCTGGATCAGGTTGGTGCGATCGCTGTCCGGCAGCTTGGGGTCCAGGGCGCGTTTGAGCTGGGCGTCCAGCTGCGCGGCGGTCGGGATCGGGGGCCGGTTCGCCGAACTGGCGGCCGCGGCCTGCGAGGAGGAGGTCAGCGCGGCGTACGCCGAGGAGCGGGCCGCGGCCACCGATGCCTCGTCCGGGTCGTTGCTGCACGCGGCGCTCAGGACGGCCAGCGCGATCAGCGCACCGCCGATCGCCGCGCCCCGGGTCTTACCTCGCACTGCCATCGCCATCCTCACGGCCTCGAAGTTAACCGTACTTCTCACTGTCCCACCAGTCCGTCACGCGGATACGCCATCGGCTGCGGCTCGACGCGGGGCGAGCGTTCACCACACCAAGGTAGGTGAACCGCACCGGCGGCCGACGCGCGGGCGGGGCGGCGTGTTCGCGGGCCGCCGGGCCGCCGGCGCGTCCGGCGGCGGGCCGGGCCGCCACCCGTGGGCGAGCGGGATGCGTTGCGGCCCAGGCGATCACATGTTGTCGATGACCGCGCTGAGCCGCAGCAGCAGTGCGCGAACCGTGGTGGGTTCGCGCGGGGCGTCGGGGATCACCGGCACCGCGGTCGGAATCAGATCGTGCACCAGGGCGATCACGCTGCGCTCGTCGTCCAGGTCGATATCGGTGACCCGGGCTCGCGCGACGGCGATCACATCCTCCGGGCCCGGGACCTGCGCGCCGGTGTCGGTGCGGTAGATCTCGAGGCGCAGCGTGGCGCGCACCGTGCGGAACGCGAACGAGCGGCCGTCCTCGGTGGTGCCGAACCCGTGCGCGAACGCGCCCACAGTGATGTCCTCCACGGAAAAACCGCACGCTGGGTTTGTGCTCAACCGAGTCTCCTGATCGGGCCGTATGCGCCCGTCCACCGTAACGCCGCACACCGGCGAACCCACGCCCCGCGTGTTTCCCGGCGTGCCCGCGACGCGCCCACTCGCGCGGAACCACCCCGGCGAGCCGGTCCGGTCCGCGATCATGGTCAGATAAGAAAGCCCGCATGAGCGGGACGGGGCAATCGGCGGGCGCCGCGCGTGCCGGTGAACGGCGCCGCGGCGGTGCCGCGGATCGCCCCGGTGGCAGGTGAGAAGGAGTTCGGAGTATGCGTG
>CBJNFW010000096.1:0-26899 GCA_966435935.1 uncultured Nocardia sp. | reverse complement strand
TCCCGAAGGACACTGGCACCTGAAGCCAGCGCGTCTGCCATTCCGCCACTCGCCCGAGCGACTCGAAGACAGTAGCACGGGCGTGGGGATGGGAAGAAATCGCCTGTTCACGGGCCTACACGGCGGTGTGGCGGGTTCGGGAACCGTTGGGAACCGCCGGGAGTTACAGGTGTGGACGATCGTGGATATCATGCAGGGACCGTGTCCCTACGTCGACACGCCCTATCGGCGTGTCGCCAATCCTGAACCGACGACCCGACGCATGTGTACCGAAGGAGGCAGAGATGGGGTTCGTGACCCGCTTCGAACGCCGCCTGCAAGGCGCCGTCGGGGACGCGTTCGCCCGCGTCTTCGGCGGGAGTGTCGTTCCGCAGGAGGTGGAGGCGGCGCTGCAGCGTGAGGCTTCCGATCAGGTCACCGAACTGGAGGGTGGCCATCTGCTGGCTCCCAACAGCTACACCATCACCATCAATGCGTCGGACCTGCAGCAACTCGATGCCGATCACGAACTCACCACCCGGGCTTTCGCCAAACACCTGCAGGATTACATCCGCGAACAGGGGTGGCAGACCTACGGTGATGTACACGTCGAATTCGAACCATCCCCTACGCTGCACACCGGGCAGTTCAGGACTCGCGGTCGGGTCGATCCCGATGCGGACCGCCGAAACCCGGCGGCCCGCGGACCCTCACCCGGCCGGTCCGGACCACCCCGACAGAGACCCGCAAACCCGCAACCAGGAGCTGGCCCCATGACGCAGAACTCAGGCTACGACCCGAGTCGTGAGCCCGCGGAGTCCGATCCACGCAACCGCGGGTACGCGCCGCCGCCGGCGGGCCGTCCCGCCCAGGGCTACGACGATTACGGCCGCGGTGGCTATCAGGCGCCGCAGGGTGGTGGCTACCAGGCGCCGGGCGGTGGCGAATACGCCGCACCCGATGCCCAGCAGGGGTACGGCGATTACCGGAACGGCCAGGACTACCAGCAGGGTTACGGGCAGCAGCAGGGCTACGACCAGCACGGATACGATCAGGGATACGACCAGGCCGGCGGGTACGACCAGGGCGGTTACGGCCAGCAGGGTTACGCCGACCAGGGTCACCAGGGCTACAGCGACCAGGCTTACGGGCAACAGCAGGGCTACGCGGACCAGGGTGGCTACGGACAACAGCAGGCATACGGCCAGGCGCCGGGCGGGTACGACCAGGGTTACGGCCAGCAGCCGGGGTACGACCAGGGCTACCAGCAGGGCTACGGCCAGCAGCAGGGCGGCTACGAACAGGGCCCTTACGGCCAGCAGCCCGGTTACGACCAGGGCTACGGCCAGCAGCCCGGCTACGCCGCGCCCGGCCAGGCGCCCGCGGGCGGCTCGGGGTACTCGGCCACGCTGCAGCTCGACGACGGCAGCGGCCGGACCTATCAGCTGCGTGAGGGAAGCAACATCATCGGCCGCGGCCAGGACGCGCACTTTCGGCTTCCCGATACCGGGGTGTCCCGGCGTCATATCGAGGTCCGGTGGGACGGTCAGGTCGCGATGCTCTCGGACCTCGGTTCCACCAACGGAACGCTGGTCAACGGCTCGCCGGTGCAGGATTGGCAGCTCGCCGACGGAGATATCATCCGCGCCGGACATTCCGAGATCCTGATCCGAATCGTCTGATCCCGTAAGCTCGCCGATGCAGGTCACGATGCGGCGCGAAAAACTCGCCCTTATCGTGATCGCAACCGGTCATCGGCCCTATGATGCTGCCAACCGTCGGTCGGCGGCAGGTCCGTGCTGACCAGCAAGCCGGTTGGGGGTCGGACCGACGAACCCACATCGGCCGGAACAGGAGGTGGAGCACCGTGCAGGGACTGATCCTGCAATTGACCCGTGCGGGGTTCCTACTGCTGTTGTGGCTGTTCGTATGGGCGGTGCTCCGAACCCTGCGCAGCGACATCTACGCGGCATCCGGCATCCGGATCCAGCCCCGGGCCGCACGCGGTTCCGCGGTGCTGCCATCCTTCAGCCGTGGCCAGAAGGGCGCCAAGTATCTAGTGGTGACTCAAGGTTCACTCGCCGGCACACGCATCACCCTGGGCACCCAACCGGTGCTCATCGGGCGCGCCGACGATTCCACGCTGGTACTCACCGATGACTATGCCTCGACCAGGCATGCGCGACTCTCGCCGCGAGGCGAGGACTGGTACGTCGAAGATCTCGGTTCCACCAACGGGACCTATCTCGACCGCGCGAAGGTCACCACCCCGGTGCGGGTTCCGCTCGGGTCCCCCGTCCGTGTCGGTAAGACAGTGATCGAGCTGCGATCGTGACACTTGTTCTCCGTTACGCGGCGCGCAGCGACCGCGGACTCGTCCGAGGCAACAACGAGGATTCCGTCTACGCCGGTGCGCGCCTGCTGGCGCTGGCCGACGGAATGGGCGGCCATGCCGCCGGTGAAGTCGCCTCCCAATTGATGATCGCCGCACTCGCGCATCTCGACGATGACGAGCCCGGCGACGATCTGCTCGGCAAGCTGGATCGCGCGGTGCACGCGGGTAACGCCGCCATCGCCGATCAGGTCGAGGAAGAGCCCGAACTGGACGGCATGGGCACCACGCTCACCGCGATCCTGTTCGCGGGCAAGAAACTCGGCTTGGCGCATATCGGCGATTCGCGTGCGTACCTGTTCCGCGAGAACGAACTGGCCCAGATCACCCGCGACGACACGTTCGTCCAGTCGCTGGTCGACGAGGGGCGGATCACACCCGAGCAGGCGCACACCCATCCGCAGCGGTCCCTGATCATGCGGGCGCTGACCGGCAACGAGATCGACCCCACGCTGATCATGCGGGAGGCGCGGGCGGGCGATCGCTATCTGCTCTGCTCGGACGGCCTGTCCGACGTGGTCAGCGACGAGACGATCGGAAATACGTTGCGGGAGGGCAACACCGATGAGGCGGCCGATCGCCTCATCGAACTAGCCCTGCGCAGCGGCGGCCCGGACAACGTCACCGTCGTCGTCGCGGACGTCATCGATCTGGACTACGGCCAGAGTCATCCGATCGTGGCCGGCGCCGCCTCCGGTGAGGACGAGGACACCCCGCCGCCCAACACCGCCGCCGGCCGCGCCGCGGCGATGCGCCCACCGCGGTCGGCCCCGCGGCGCGCCACGGTGGCCCAGGAACCGCCCGAGCCCCGCAAGAGTCACAGACTGCGCTGGATCCTGCTGTCCCTCGCGCTGATCGCGGCGGTCGCGGTCGGACTCGTGGTGGGCTACAAGATGATTCGCAACAACTACTACGTCGGTGCGGACAACGGCAACGTCGTGATCGTGCGCGGACTGCCCGGTTCGGTGCTCGGTTACTCGATCCACGAGGTGAACCAGATCGCGTGCGTGCAGCGCGACGGTGAGCTGGGCCTGGCCGCTCCGGGTGAGAGTTTCACGTCCGGTTGCCGGCAGTTGCAGGTCGCCGACCTCGAGCAGACCGGCCGGGACAAGGTGAACAACGGCCTGCCCCCGGGCACCCTCGACGACGCCCGCCGCCAGCTCGCCAAGCTCGCTCAGCAGGATCTGCTGCCCGCGTGCACCACCCCCGTCTCGACTCCGCAGCCCGCGCAGACTCCGACGACCACCACCCCCGCCGCTCCGAACGGCGCCACGCCGGCGCCCGCCACGCCCGCGCCCGCCAGCGGCGACGGACACCCCGGCGCGCCCGTCCCGACCACCACCGTGCCCGCCACGCCGACGACCGCGTCGCAGGCCCCGCAAACTCCGGGGGAGAACTGCAGGAAGGCGGACTGATGTCCGCTCCGGCACCGCTGTCGGCGGGGGCCTTCCCGAGTCCTCCGGGCGGGTTCGCCCCTGCGCCACCGCCCTCGACTCGTCGCAATGTCGAACTTCTGCTGCTGGGGACGGCGGTCGTCGTGACCACTGTCGCACTGGTTCTGGTGGAGGCCGCCCAGGATCAGGGCGCCTGGCGCGAATGCGCCGAACTGGCGCTGGCCTATCTGGCACTGTTCGCGGTCGCCCATCTGGCCGTGCGACGTTTCGCGCCGTTCGCCGATCCGCTGCTGCTGCCGATCGCGGCCCTGCTCAACGGCCTCGGCCTGGTGCTGATCCACCGCCTGGATCTGGCCGCGGCACAGACCGCGCGCACCAACTCACTGCCGGTTCCCTCCCCCGACGTCGACCGCCAGGTGCTGTGGACCGCGGCGGGAATTCTGCTGCTGGCCACCGTGCTGGTCATGCTGCGCGACTACCGCGCGCTGGCCCGCTACAACTACTCACTCGGGGCGTTCGGCCTGGTGCTGCTCCTGCTGCCCGCCGTGCTGCCGGAACGGCTCGCCACGACCAACCACGCGAGGATCTGGCTGCGCTTACCCGGCTTCACCGTCCAGCCGGTCGAATTCGCGAAGATCCTGCTGATCGTGTTCGCCGCGGCGCTGCTGGTGTCCAAACGCGACTGGTTCACCGCCGCCGGCCGGCACGCGTTCGGCGTCGAGCTGCCGCGGCTGCGCGATCTCGGCCCGCTCGTACTGGTCTGGGCGGTCAGCGTCGCGGTGCTGGCATTCGAACGGGATCTGGGCGTCTGCTTGCTGATCTTCGGCACCGTACTGGCGCTGCTGTACATCGCGACCGAACGAGTGGGTTGGCTCGTCGTCGGCGGGGTACTTCTGATCATCGGATTGATCTTCGCCTACAACACATTCGGACCGATGCGAGCGCAGTTGCACACCTGGCTGCACCCCTTCTCGGACTACAACAACACCGGTTACCAGATCGCGCAGTCGTTGTTCGGACTGGCCACCGGCGGGCTCGCCGGTACCGGGCTGGGTAACGGGCGTCCCGATCAAGTGCCCTTCGCCGAGACCGATTTCGTCATCGCCACGGCCGGTGAGGAACTCGGGCTGATCGGGCTGGCCGCAGTGCTGGTGTTGTTCACCATGTTGGTGGCGCGCGGTCTGCGCACGGCACTCGCGGTACGGGACAGCTTCGGCAAGCTGCTGGCCGCCGGACTCGCCTGCACGATCGCCGTGCAGGTGTTCGTAGTTGTGGGCGGCGTCACCAAAATGATTCCGCGCAGCGGCCTGACCACGCCTTTTCTGTCATACGGCGGATCCGCGCTGCTGGCCGAGTACGCAATGCTGGCATTGTTGATAAGGATCTCCGACGCGGCTCGCGCACCGGCGCCGGGCCGGAGGAAGGAAACCGCGGCGATCGGCAATCCGCCGACCGCGATATTGCGTACCGACTCGAGCCACCAGGCGAAGGGGGAACCGGCATGAACACACCACTGCGCCGCGTCGCCATGGCCGTCATGCTGATGACCGTCGCTCTGCTGCTCAACGCCACCTACGTCCAGGTGATCAAGGCCGACAGCCTGCGCAGCGATCCGCGCAATTCCCGTGTGCTGCTGGACGAATACTCCCGTCAGCGCGGGCAGATCTCGGCCTCGGGCACGGTGCTGGCCAGTTCGGTGTCGACCGACGACCGGTACAAGTACCTGCGCACCTACCCGACCGATCCGATGGCATACGCGCCGGTGACCGGCTTCTACTCGATGCAGTACGGCCGCACCGAACTCGAACTCGCCGAGGATTCGGTGCTCAACGGATCGGACAGCAAACTGTTCGGCCGCCGCCTGATCGACCTCATCTCCGGCCGCGACCCCCGCGGCGGCAACGTTGTCACCACCATCAACCCGGTGATGCAGAAGGTCGCCTACGATCAGCTCACCAAGAACGGGTACACCGGTTCGGTGGTCGCCATAGAACCGAGTACGGGCCGCATCCTGGCCATGGTCTCCACGCCGAGCTACGACCCGAACCAGCTGTCCACCCACGACGGCGCGAGCAGCACCAAGGCTTGGGAGCAGCTCAGCTCGGATCAGAAGCAGCCGCTGCTGAACCGCGCCATTTCGCAGACCTATCCGCCGGGCTCGTCCTTCAAGGTGATCACCTCGGCCGCGGCCCTGGCCTCGGGCGTCCAGACCACCGACCAGTTCACCGCGGACCCGCGAATCACGTTGCCCGACACGAATACGACGCTGGAGAATTTCGACGGCGAACACTGCGGCAACGGCGCCACCGTGACGATGGAGGAGGCCTTCGCCCTGTCCTGCAACACCGCGTACGCGCAGATCGGCATGAAGGTGGGCGCGGCCAAACTCAAGGACACCGCGGCGGCGTTCGGCATCGGCACCCATTCGGGCGTCCCGATGCCGGTGGCCGACAGCACCGTCGGCACCATCCCGGACGAGGCTTCCCTCGCGCAGACCAGCATCGGCCAGCGCGACGTGGCCATCACCCCGCTGGACGACGCGGTCGTCGCGGCCACCGTGGCCAACGGCGGCGTACGAATGGAACCGCATCTGGTGGACCAGACCCAGGGCCCGGACCTGTCCGAACTCTCCAAGACCAAACCGGTGTCGGTCGGGCAGGCGATCAGCCCCCAGGTGGCCTCGACGCTGACCAGCATGATGATCGACTCGGAGAAGAACACGTACCAGGGCAACACCACTCCCTTCCAGATCGCCTCCAAGACCGGCACCGCCGAGCACGGCGCCAATCCCGGCACCACACCGGCGCACTGCTGGTACATCGGATTCGCACCCGCGCAGAACCCGAAGATCGCCATCGCGGTCGTCGTGGAGAACGGCGGCAACATGGGCCTGAAGGGCACCGGAGGTTTCGTGGCTTCCCCCGTCGGACGAGCCGTGCTCGAGGCCGGTCTGCAGGGGAGCTGAACGACGATGACGAAGTACGGCCTACGGGGGCTCCCATGCTGACCAACGGTGCGATGATCGCGGACCGATACAGATTGCAACGCCTGATCGCCACCGGCGGTATGGGCCAGGTGTGGGAGGCGCTGGACACCCGGCTCGACCGCCGGGTGGCGGTCAAGGTGCTCAAGGCCGAATTCTCCGCCGACCCCACGTTCCGGCACCGGTTCCGGACCGAGGCGAAGACGACCGCACAACTCAACCATCCGGGTATCGCCGGAATCTACGACTACGGCGAAACCCTGGACCCGCAGGGCGGCGAAACCGCCTATCTGGTCATGGAACTCGTGCAGGGCGAACCGCTCAACGCGGTGCTCAACCGGCTCGGCCGCCTCTCGGTGGTGCAGGGCCTGGACATGCTCGAGCAGACCAGCCGCGCACTCGAGGTGGCCCACGCCGCGGGCGTCGTGCATCGCGACGTGAAACCCGGCAACATCCTGGTCACGCCGACCGGTCAGGTGAAGATCACCGACTTCGGCATCGCCAAGGCAGTGGACGCGTCACCGGTCACCAAGACCGGCATGGTGATGGGCACCGCCCAGTACATCGCGCCCGAACAGGCCACCGGCGAGGACGCCACCTCGTCCAGTGACGTGTACTCCCTGGGCGTGGTGGGGTACGAGGCGCTGGCCGGGCATCGCCCGTTCAGCGGTGACGGCGCGCTGACCGTGGCGATGAAACACGTCCGCGACACTCCGCCGCCGATGCCCTCGGATCTGCCGCCGAACGTGCGCGAGCTGATCGAGATCACCATGGCCAAGGATCCGACGCGGCGCTACAGCAGCGGCGGGGAGTTCGCCGACGCCGTGGCGGCGGTGCGGTCCGGGCGACGTCCCCCGATGCCACGCGCCATGGGTTCGACGCCGCAGGGCGGCGCGGCGCGGGTATTGCCGCCGCCGCCGACCGGCGCGACCACGGTCCTGCCCCGCGACTACGAGGATCGCTACTCGAATCCGCCCCGGCCGGCGGCGCGTCCGGCGGGCGCGACCAGCGCGATGCCCGGCCATCCGGACGACGATCTGCCGTACGAGGACGAACCCGGCATGAGCCGCACCACCAAGTGGCTGCTCGGCCTCGGCATCGGCGCGCTGCTGCTGGGCGGTGCGGCGGCGTGGGTCCTGCTCAGCGGCAGCCCACCGCAGCCGTCGGTCACACCGGCGGTCACCCATTCCACCACCGCCCCGGTGACGACCACCACGGCCGAACCGACCACGACCACCGACGAACCGACCACGACCAGGCGTGTGGTCCCGCCGGCCGCGACCACCACGACGGCCCCGCCCACCACCACGACCACCGCGCCATCCACGACCACCGGCGCCACCACGACCACCGACGGGGCCACCACGACGACCAACGGGCGGCATCATTCGAACCTGCCGCCATGGGCCACGGATGACTCGACATACCCCTCGGTGGACATACCATCGTTGCCGGGTGTTCCGGGAGGCAACGGGTACAGCCAGAACGGGTACAGCCAGAACAGCTACTCCAATCACCACTCGCACAACCAGTACACCGACGTCAGCCCGCCGGACACCTCCTCGCAAGGACTGCCATGACCACCCCGAAGAATCTGTCTTCTCGCTATGAGCTCGGCGAGATCATCGGATTCGGCGGAATGTCCGAAGTCCACAAGGCCCGGGACGAGCGACTGGGCCGCGATGTCGCTATCAAGGTGCTGCGCGCGGATCTCGCCCGCGACCCCACCTTCTATCTGCGATTCAAACGCGAGGCGCAGAATGCCGCCGCGCTGAACCATCCGGCCATCGTCGCGGTCTACGACACCGGCGAGGCGGAGGTGGACGGCGGTCCGCTGCCGTACATCGTGATGGAGTACGTGGACGGCGAGACGTTGCGCGATATGGTGCGCGGCGGCGGTCCGCTGGCCCCGCGACGTGCGATGGAGATCATCGCGGACGTCTGCGCGGCACTGGACTTCAGCCACAAGAACGGCATCGTGCACCGCGATATGAAGCCCGCCAACATCATGATCAACCGGCAGGGCGCGGTGAAGGTGATGGACTTCGGCATCGCCCGCGCGATCGCCGACAGCTCCAATCCGATGACCCAGACCGCGGCGGTCATCGGTACGGCGCAATATCTTTCGCCCGAACAGGCCCGCGGCGAACAGGTCGACGCGCGCTCGGACGTCTATTCGGTCGGTTGTGTGCTGTACGAAATCCTCACCGGCGAGCCGCCTTTCACCGGCGACTCACCGGTCGCGGTGGCGTATCAGCACGTTCGGGAGGATCCGCAGCTACCCTCCAACGTCCACGCGGGCGTGCCGCGCGAGCTGGATTCGGTCGTGCTCAAGGCGATGAGCAAGAACCCGGCGAACCGCTATCAGACCGCCGCGGAGATGCGTTCGGACCTGATCCGCGTGCTGGGCGGGCAGAAACCGCAGGCGCCGACGGTGATGACCGAGGAGGATCGCACGACATTCCTCGGCGCGGTCGACGCACCGCGTCCGGAGGAGGATGCCGAGGACTCCGCTGCCGCCCGCCCGCGCGATCCGCGCCGCAACATGCTGATCGGCGGGATCGCCGCCGGTGTCGTGGTGGTGCTGGCCGCGCTGTACTGGGTTTTCCTCGGCCCCGGAAGCAGTTTCAACCAGGTCGGCATCCCCGATCTGGCGAACAAGCCGGTCGCCCAGGCACAGGACGAATTGCAGAAGGACGGCTTCTCGGTCGCGATTCAGCAGAAGTCCGACGCGAAGACCGCGAGCGGCAACGTCATCGAGACGCAGCCGCTGGGCGGTTCGCGCGCGCCGAAGGGCAGCACCGTCACCGTGCAGGTGTCGACCGGTCCGGCGCAGATCCCGGTGCCCCGGCTGGCCCGGCTGAGCCAGCAGCAGGCCGAACAGCAACTCACCGCGCTCGGGTTGCAGCTGGATCCGAACATCGGTCACGACGCGTCCAGTGTCGAGGACAAGGACAAGGTGGTGAACCAGAATCCGCCCGAGGGATCGAAGATCGACGCGGGCAGTAAGGTCGCCATCTCCCTGGGCAAGGGCCCGGATCAGGTGCGGGTGCCGCAGGTGGTGGGTCAGCAGCTCACCGTGGCCGAGCCGAATCTGACCGCCAGCAGCGGTTTCAAGGTGGTCGTGCAGCGGGTGCCCTCCTCGCGGCCGAGCGGCGAGGTGATCGCGACCGATCCGCCGGGCGGGTCGATGGCGGACAAGGGCTCGACCGTGACCGTGCAGGTGTCCAGCGATCAGATCACCATGCCGAATCTGGCCGGACTGACCTCCGCACAGGCCGTGGACAAATTGCGTGCGGCCGGGTGGACCGGCGGCGTCGGCCAGATCAGCCAGACCACCCAGGGCACCTTCGACGCCGGCAGCGTCGGCCGGATCATCGATCAGCAGCCGAAGGCGAATTCGACGATCTCCAAGGATGCGACGATAACGATCGTCATGGGGGTGCTGGGCCCGCCGTGACGGCGGGCCGGTGAAAGCGGTTCGCGCACAATCCGGTTCGGCCGCGACGAGGTGGCCTCAGCCGAGTTCGAGGTGGCGGTTCATCGACATGGCCTCCTCGGCCATATCGGCCAGCTCGATCACCTCGACGCCGTGTTCCCGCAGTTTCTCCACCCCCACGCAGTCCGCGACGAAGGTCGACGGCTCCCGCCAGGCGATGACCACCCGCCGGATTCCGGCGGCCAGGATCCGATCGGTACACGGCACCCGATCCTTGGACGCCCGCTGCGAACACGGCTCCAGCGTGCTGTAGAGCGTCGCGTGCGCGAGGCGGGGATCGTCGCCGAGCTTGTTCAACGCGGATTCCTCGGCATGCACCTTCTCGTCGGTCTCGCGCGAATACCCGTGTGCGAGTTCGACATCGTCCTCGTCGACGATCACCGCCCCCACCGAGAACGCTCCCGGACTCTTCGGGCACAGCCGGGCAAGTTCGATGGCATGCCGCATCCGGGCCCGCCGCGCCTGTTCGTCACCGGACAAGTCGGCACCTCCCGGTATTGCGTACCCGTACCCCGAAATCGGTTGTCACGCCGGCATTTCCCTTCGAGCAGCGAACTGCTTCAGATGTCCTCGGCAGATGAGCGACCGGCGCGATACCGCCGGCCGGCCATCGGCCACCTCCATTCTGCTCCGCGAACAGCGGACTGGTTCAAGTACCGGTGCGCTGTCCCCTGGGCAGATAACGCAATACAGCGATATCCCCGACGCGGGTCACATCGGCCAGGTCCATTCTGCGGCCGGAACCGCCCGGGTAGGGGGCCGGGTGCAGGAAGCGCGGGGCCCGGGAATCTCCCACCAGGATGGGAGCCACGGCCAGCAGGAGTTCGTCGGCGAGGTCGGCGGCCAGGAAGGCGGTGTGGATCTGCCCGCCGCCCTCGACCATGAGGCGGGTGATGCCGCGGCGGCCGAGGTCGTCCAGCAGCTCGCCGAAATCGATTGCGGCACCGAGCGATACAACCTCGGCGAGGCCCGCGAGGCGGTCGGTGAGCCGGGCCGCGCCGACGTCGGTGGTGTAGACGAGCTTGTCTCCGCCGTGATGCCAGACACGCAGGCCCGAGTCCAGATCGCCGCTCGCGCTGACGGTGACCTTCACCGGGTACTCCGGCTTTCCCGCGGCTATCCGCCGGGCGCGACGATCCGCATCGGTGACCAGCAGCCGGGGGTTGTCGCTGCGCAGGGTCTGCGCGCCGACCAGGATCGCGTCCGAATCCGCGCGCACCGCGTCGACCCGGTCGAAATCCGCGGGATTGGACAGCAGCAGCCGGTCCGGGCTCGCGTCGTCGAGATAACCGTCGAGACTGACCGCCGCGGACAGCAACACGTACGGCCGCCGGTCGCCGTTGTCACTCATGATTTCGTCTCGCTCGCGCCCGAGCCCGTCCGGTGCGGCACGCGGTGTGTCGATGCTTCGCTCACACCAGCGCCGCGACCTCCGCCTCCAACGTCTCGATCAGCGGTTCGGCCGGACGCTCACCGCAGATCTCGAGCCAATTGGCGAGCATTCGGTGCCCGCCCTGGGTGAGCACCGATTCGGGATGGAACTGCACGCCGTGGATGGGCAGGGTGCGGTGCCGCATGGCCATGACGATGCCGCTCTCGGTCCGGCCGAGCACCTCGATCTCCTGCGGGAGGGTGTCCTCGAGAACGGTGAGCGAGTGGTAGCGGGTCGCGGTGAACGGATCCGGCAGACCGGCCAGCACACCGGCGCCGACGTGGAATACCGAACTGGTCTTGCCGTGCAGCAGCTCCGCGGCACGGGTGACCGTCGCGCCGAACGCCGCACCGATCGCCTGATGCCCGAGGCAGACTCCGAGCAGCGGAACCTGATGGCGAGCGCAGGCGCGCACCAGCTCGATACTCGCGCCGGCGCGATCCGGGGTTCCCGGCCCGGGACTGATCAGCAGGCCGTCGAATTCGGTGACGACCCGATCCGGGTCCGCCACATGGGGATCGTCGTTGCGCCACACCGTGGCCTCGACGCCCAGCTGGCCCAGGTACTGCACCAGGTTGAACACGAAGCTGTCGTAGTTGTCGACGACCAGTACACGCATGGCGCAAGCCTACGGGGTGCCGGATCCGGCGTCGCGCGAATACCCTGCGCACCGCTTTACCCGACGCTCGGGTGAGCACCGCGAGCCGCGCGCGTACACCCAGCTGGGATAGCCTGAGGGCAGACCGGCGAAGCCGGGCGTCGCGCGCGCATGCCCCCGCCGGTACGACCCGCACCCGAATACGAGGACGTCATGCCCAAGTCGAAGGTCCGCAAGAAGACCGATCATACGATCAACCCTGCCAGTCGCACCCCGGTCAAGATCAAGGGCGGCCCCTCCTCGGTCTGGTATGTCAGCGTCATGCTCGGCTTCATGCTGGCCGGTCTGGCCTGGCTGATCGTGTACTACCTGGCCAGCGACAAGCTGACCTGGATGGCCCACCTCGACGCCTGGAACTTCCTGATCGGCTTCGGACTCATGGTCGTCGGCCTCGTCATGACGATGCGGTGGCGCTGACCTCGCACGAAACGTGCTTACACCTGTGTTATTCATGCACACCTGTGGATGAGCCTGTGGACAACTCGAGGAGCGAGTGGGGATCGTGACGGCATCCGAACCGGTGTCCCGGCTGCAATGGTCCACTCCGCCCATGGCCCTCGTCACGGCCGCGGTGGGCGGAATCGTGCTGGCCGGGGCCGCGATATTCACCGGCGACGCGCCGAGCCGGCTGCTGGTCGGCCTCGCGGCGATACTGCTGCTCGGGCTGGCCGCACTCGGCCTGCGGCAACGCCCGCGAATTACCATCGTGCCCGGTCAACGCCCTGTGCTGGTCGTGCGCGGGCTGCTGGGCGCGGTGGAGTATCCGCCGGAGCGGATCCTGCGTGCGCGGGTGGTGAGTTTCCGGCGGCTCGGGCGCAAATCACCCAATCTGGAAATCGACGTCGAGCACAACGGCGAGGACCGGCTGCTCATCTTCGGCCGCTGGGATCTGGGCGTTCACCCCCAGGACGTCATGGACGCGCTCGTGGCGCACGGCCTCGCCGCGCACTGATCCGCCGGGTCAGGAACCGATCGCGGCCGCCGCCGCGCCGATCAGCACGAGCGCGAGCACCGCGACCAGCGCCACCGCGGCCCACCCGGCCCGCAGTCCGGTCTCCGGTGTGCGAACCCGCAACCACTGCGGCCCGTACAACAGCCCGACCGTGGCCAGCGTGCCCGCGGCCAGGCCGCCCAGATGCCCCCACAGCGAGATGCCGGGCACCGAAACGCTGATGATCAGATTGATCCCGATCACGACCAGCATCTGGGTGGGACTGCGCCGAAGCCGCAGCAGTACCACGGTCAGCGCGCCGAACAGCCCGAAGATTGCTCCCGACGCACCCGCGGTCTCATCGTTCGGGGCCAGCCACATCACCGCGGCCGCCCCGCCGAGCAGTGCGGTCAGGTAGATCGCCAGATAACGCCACCGGCCCAGCACCGTCTCCGCATCGCGCCCGAGCAGATACAGCGCGAACATGTTCACGACCAGATGCAGCGGGCCGTAGTGCAGGAAGGCGCCCCCGACCACGCGAATCCACTGGCCCCGGGCCACCGCGCGCGGCGCGAGCACCCAGTCGTAGAACAGATTCGACGAACTGTTGGCGGCCACGCTGTGCGCCTGCACGGCGGTGATCACGAACACCGCGACGTTCAGCGCGATCAGCGCATAGGTCACATACGGTGTGGGCCGTGCCGGGGCGGGTGCGCCCGCGGGAGTGCGCGCCTGCCGCACGTCACGTTGTCCCTGGGTCACACATTCCACGCACTGCTGTCCGACGGCGGCCTCGCGCAGACATTCCGGACAGGCGGGCCGCCCGCACCGGGTGCATGCCAGACCGGTGGCCCGGTCGTGATGGCGGAAACAGGTCGGTGCGGGCGGTTGGGGATTCACGAAACTCCGTGTTCATCGACTTCGAGCGGCGCGAGGGCGGTAACTGCACGCTACCCTCGCAAATCGGACCGCTCATCCCGGGTGAAGGAAATCAGTCGAGGGTGATGCCGGAGATGACCACCGGCTCCTTCGGCCGATCGTTGCGATCCACGGCGGTGGTCGCGATGGAGTCCACGACCTTGCGGGAATCGGGCCCCTGCACCTCACCGAAGATGGTGTGCTTGCGGTTCAAGTGCGGCTGCGGGCCGACGGTGATGAAGAATTGCGAACCATTGGTTCCCGGCCCGGCGTTCGCCATCGCCAGCAGATAACCGCGGTCGAAACGCAGTTCCGGGTGGAATTCGTCACCGAACTCGTACCCCGGACCCCCGCGGCCGGTTCCGGTCGGATCGCCACCCTGAATCATGAACCCCTCGATGACCCGGTGAAAGGTGCTGCCGTCGTAGAACGGCCCGCTAGTGGTCCCGCCGGCGTTCTGCGTCGAGTAAGCCGCGCTGCCGTCGGCCAGAGCGATGAAGTTGCGCACCGTCTTCGGAGCATGGTTACCGAAAAGCGAGATCTTGATATCACCGTGGTTCGTATGCAGCGTTGCCACGGAGGTCTGATTCGGTGAAGTCACGCCGAACATGTTGGCACACCTGGCTCCTGCGCCTCTCTCCTCCGCCTATCCGGAATTTCAGCGTGTCGTCTGGAGCGAGGGAAGGCTCAGGCGTCGGGTCGGTACCACGCGAGTTTCGTCGCCGAGTGGCGTGGAGAGCTCTCCATGTACAGGTGCCCGGCTGTCGCCGATGACGCGAGATGGATGCACACGAATCGGATCGGTGGACACTGCCGGAAGATGGCAGCCAACTGGGCCGCACCGCCGGGCGATATGCACGAACCGATTCGGTGGACGTCGAAGCTGCCGATCTGCCGTACACACCGGTGCACAGCAGCGGATGCGGCGGTATTTCCTCGCCGACACGCGCAACTGCCGATGGATACTATGCGTGGGTGCGGTTTCCTCGCGGAACTCTTTGTCCCGCAGTGTTATTCGCCCCGCCGCGCGGGAAGCGGCCCGGTCAGTGCTGGATGGCGTGCTGGGGGCGCGTGCCGTTGGTGCTGTAGCCGAGACGGGGCGGCTCGGGGGCGGGTGCCGGGAGTTGCGGGCGGCGGGTGACGACCCGCCATGCGGCACCGCCTGCGACGGCGGCCAGGAATGCGACGATCAACCGGTTGCGCAACCGGCTCCTGCGGGAACTGCCCAACTGCATACGACCACTGTGTCACAGCCGCGCAGTTCGCGCAGTATGCGCTGCACAGCTTCGGTGTGGCATCACCGGCTGACGGTCCGCTCGAACTGCCGCAGCGATAACGGCACGAATACCGCGAGCAGGACGACCACCCAGATCAGCGTGGTCACGACCGGATGCCGCATGGACCACACGTCCGGCGGCGGGGTGAGCGAACCGGTGTTGCCGAACAGGTCGCGGGTCGCCTGCGTCACCGCCGACACCGGATTCCAGTTCGCGAAAACCCTTAGCGGCGTTGGCAATTGCCCGCTGGGGACGAAGGTGTTCGCGATGAATGTGAGCGGGAAGATCACCATGAAACTCGCGTTGTTGAACACCTCGGGCGCCCGGACCAGCAAACCGACCACGGCCATCATCCACGACACCGCGTAGGCGAACAGCAGGAGCAGCAGATAGCCGAGCACACCGTCCAGGAAGGACCCACGGATTCGCCAGCCGATCAGCAGTCCGGTGATCGACATCACCACGAGGCTGACCACGTTGATCACCACATCGGCGACGGTGCGCCCGATCAATACCGCCGCCGGAGCCATCGGCAAGGAGCGGAACCGGTCGATGATGCCCTTCTGCATATCCTCGGCGAGGCTCGACCCGGTGAACGTCGCACCGAACACGGCCGTCTGCGCGAAGATGCCCGCGATCAGGAATTCCCGGTACGACGTGCCGGTGACCTTGATCGCCGAGCCGAAGATGTACGCGAACAGCAGGACGAACATGATCGGCGAGAGCGTCGAGAAGATCAGCACGTCGGGCACTCGCCGAATCTTGATGACGTTGCGCTTGGTGACCGTCAGGCTGTCGCTGACCAGCATCCGCGCGCGTTCGAACGACGAGGGATCCCCGGAAACGGCTGTCGCAGCGGTCATCGTGCGGATCCTTCCGTACTGTCCCCGGCCGACCGGGATGCCGAAATATCTTGTCCCACATCGGATTCCCGCGCCTCGTGCCCGGTGAGACTGAGGAATACGTCGTCCAGCGAGGGGCGGCGCAGCCCGACGTCGTGAATCTTGACCTCGCGAGCGGTGAGCCGCCCGATCGCGTCTACCAGGGCCTGGGAACCATCGCTGACCGGCACCGCGATCCGGCGCAGCCCCGGCTCGACATGGATCTCCCCGACCGCCAGTCCGGCCAGCGCCTCCCGCGCGACGGCCAGACTGTCGACGTGGTCGACGGTCAGCTCGATGCGGTCGCCGCCGACCATGGTCTTGAGCTCGTCGGCGGTACCGCGGGCGATCACCGAACCGCGATCGATGACCGCGATCGCATCGGCCAGCCGATCCGCCTCCTCCATGTACTGGGTGGTGAGCAGCAGGGTGGTACCGGCGGCGACCAGCTCATCGATGACATCCCACAGATCCAGCCGGGCGCGCGGATCCAGGCCGGTGGTCGGCTCGTCCAGGAACAGCACCGGCGGATTGGCGACCAATGCCCCGGCCAGGTCCAGACGCCGCCGCATACCGCCGGAGTAGCCCTTGACCGGGCGATCGGCCGCATCCGCGAGATCGAACCGCTCCAGCAGTTCGCGGGCCCGCTGCCGGCTGCGCGACACGCCGAGGTGGTACAGCCGGCCGACCATTTCGAGGTTCTCGAAACCGGTGAGATATTCGTCCACGGCCGCGTACTGGCCCGAAGCCCCGATGCGGGAGCGCAGTCGCCGCGGCTCGCGCAGGACGTCGATTCCGGCAACCGTGACGCGACCGGAATCGGGCGTCAGCAGGGTGGTGAACACCCGGACCGCGGTGGTCTTGCCGGCGCCGTTGGGGCCGAGCAGCGCCGTCACCGTGCCCTCGGGAACGCGCAGGTCCAGCCCGTCCAGGGCGACGAGGCGGCCGTACTTCTTGACCAGGCCCTCGGCGATGATGGCATCGGCCATGACCTCTCCTGACGTTCCCACCGGCCGGGACCGGATATCGGCGGATCTCGCGGCCAGTATTGCCCAGACCACCGACAAGTTCTTCGGATATCGCCGCTGCCAGGGAGAATGCTTCGACGAACCGGTCGATGCGGGCGAAAGTCAGGGGCCGCATCCCGGGGGTCCGGCGGGTGCTCGGGGGTGCCGGCGGGATGCGGCCGATGCCATCGTCTCGTCCGGCCTTCCGATATGCGCGAGTACCGGGCTACCCGACTCCGCGAAATCCGCTACTCGACCGCCCGGCCCGCTCCTCGCGGACACGCCCGGAATGTGTACTTCTCAATTGCGACCGTGTCGCGAATCCGCATACCGACCGGTCGATAGCGACTATCCAGCGAACCGGGGGGCGGACGCCGCTTTCTCCCCCACCATCCCCCCCCCAAACAGCCCCCCTTCGTCCGAGATGGACGGAGGGTTCTTCGGCGACAGTCCAGCAGACCTATCGACACGCCCACTGGAAAAACTTTGGAAAAGTGGCAGCCCTCATACTCACACAATCGCCGATCGTCGCGTAGGATCAATCACGTCGGCCCCTCCCCCCCGGGCCGACCCTACGCGGGCCTCGGCAAACTCCCCCCCTTCGCCGAGGCCCGCTCCTAATTTTCCAGGTGGTTGCGCGGAGCGCCGCAGCCCGGGGACGCACCCGGTGCACAGCCTCGAAGAAGTGCGCGAGTTTCACCCACGCCCGTTGCGGCGCAACACATGTGAGCGCAGCCGGTTGATTCCCCGGACCCGCACGCTGCGCAGATGCCGCATCGCGAATTCGGGGCTTCCGGCCAACTGGGTGGCGGCACCGTCGTCGATCAGCACGGTGCCCGGCCGGGCCACGCCCGTCAGCCGCGCGGCGACGTTCACCGTCGATCCGTACAGATCACCGAACCGCTGCAGCACCTGCCCGTACGCCAGGCCGACGCGCAGTTCGGGCATGGTGGTGGCATCGGATTCCCCGCGCTGGGTCCGGGCCGCCGCGGCGGCCTGGATATCCCGTGCTATGCGCGCGCCGACAGAGGTCGTCTCGGCGGCTAACATCACCTCGTCGCCGACGTTCTTGATCACCCATCCGCCGTTGGCGGTGATCGCCTCGGTGGTGACGGTCTCGAACGTCTCCAGCAGATCCGACAGCTCGTCGTGATCCAGATGCCGCGTCAACCGGGTGTATCCGACCATATCGGCGAATCCCACCGCGAGGTCGCGCACGGTCTCGCCGGCACCGTGGCCGTCCAGCGACCGGGCCAGGGCAGCGGCCAGATGCCGCCGCCACGCGTACGCCTGCAACCGCTGCAGTGTGCCGACGACCTCCTCGGTCGCCTCCTTCGCGACCGCCTGCGGGTCAAGGTCCGGATCCTGCGCGGTGATCGAGGCGATCCGGTTGATGATCTCCTCGACGACCAGATCGACCTGCCATTCGGCCAATCGCGCCATCGACTGCCCCATGGTCCGCACGGCCGCCGACTGCCGCCGGACATCGGCGGCGCTGAGCGCGTCCAGACTCCGAAAGTCCCGTGCCGCAGCCACATCCGCGTCGGTGTACTCGAGCGCGGTGCCGTCCGGATCGGCGGCGAACCCCAGCGCGAGCCACAGTCGCGCGCTCAGCTCCTGCGGGACCCCGGAGCGGCGCACCACCTCGGCCCGGTCGTAGTGGCGCGGGCCGTCCAGCAGATACGGCTCCACGACCGACTGCACCAATGTCGACAACTCCGCGCGGTCCATGGTCAACGACCATACGGCGATACCTCGCCGAGCCCCACCCGATAGTGCTGTGTCACAACGTCTCAGCAGGTCGCGCCCGCCGGAAGTGGTTGGATGATGCCGTCGTCACCGCAGGATCGAGGAGGTCGCGCGTGGAACTGCGCCAGCTGCGCTATTTCGTGACCGTGGCCGAGGAGTTGCACTTCGGGCGCGCGGCCGAACGGCTGCACATCGCCCAACCCGCGGTCAGCCAGCAGGTGCGGCGACTGGAACGCGAGCTGAAGGTGGACCTGCTGGACCGCACGCCGCGCCGGGTCCGGCTGACCGAGGCCGGGCTGCGTTTCCTGCCCGCCGCGCGCAACGTCCTCGCGGCCGCCGATCAGGCCCGCGCGGTGGTGGCCGATCTGGCCGGAGGCCGGTCCGAGGTGCTGCGGCTGGGCACGATCACCGGTCTCGGGGAGCGCCTGGACGTCATCCTGGACGGTTTCGCCGACCGGTTGCCGGGTCTGCGCGTGGAACTCGTGTCGCTGCCGGTGCGAGAACGGCTGGCCCAGGTGTCCGACGGCCGGCTCGACGCCGCCTTCCTACGCGCACCCGTGCCCCGGGAGAGTCCCGACCTGGAATTCCTGCCGGCCTGGCACGACCCGCTGATGGTCGCGCTCCCCGCCCGCCATCGGCTCGCCGAACAGGAGACCATCGCGCTGACCGACCTGGCCGAACTGCCACTGCGGCTGACCGAGCGGCGCAATCATCCGGCCCTGGTCGATCTGGTTCTGGCCGCCTGCCGAGACGCCGGATTCGACCCGGTCCCGGCCCCGGCGTCCAGCACCCTGCAGGACACGCTGGCCGCGATCGGGAGCGGTTCGCCGATGTGGACCGTGGTGTACGCGGTCAACGCCCGTCAGGTGCGCAATTCGCGGGTGGCGTTCCGGCCGTTCGCGCACGAGCTGACCCTGCCCGTCGGACTGGCCGTACGCCCGGACGCCACGCCACCCCAGCTGACGCTCCTGCGACGCCTGCTCGAACAGGGCGAATCAACCATCGAACAGGATCGATAACGAACCCTTATCGCTGTGCGCACGGACTGGCCCTTGGTCCGCCGCGCCGGCCGCGGTGAACTTGTCCCAGGCCGCCGGAACCCCGGAACAGACGCCTTTGGACGTCGAAAAGGCTTGTAACGCAAACATTTTCACCCGAGGAGACAATCATGCCCATCGTGACCGTGCAGCAGGGCCCGCGCACCACCGAACTCAAGCGTGATCTGGTGCGCCGGATCACCGACGCATTCGTCGATGCCCTGCAGATTCCCGCCGACGCGGTACAGGTGTGGATTCACGAGGTCCCGGCCGACAGCTGGGCGGTCGGCGGCGAACTGACCGCCGACAAACGCAAATAATCCGGCTCATTCCAGCCGGTCGGGGGTTGGTGCGGTCTCCCGCGAGACCGCACGCCCGACCGGCACGCTGTGCGGATTCGCTCAGCGAGTGGTCACCTCGTGCCACAGATCCGCATCGCCGCGCTGGCGGAACTTGTTGATGGCGAAGATGACACCGACGACGACACCCAGGGTGAGAAGAAGTTTCATGCAGACCACCCTACTGTCATCGCCGGACCGCGCCCAGGAGGGTCCGAAGTTCCTCTGGCGCAAGCCTTCCCGGCGGGGACGAACCACCTAGGCAGTAGGCCGCGGCTGTGGAATCGGCTCGTCCCGATCGTCGGTGGCGCCGATGCTGGCAAGTAGTCGCAGACCGTCGTGGGCCTTACTGCCGGGCTGGGCCGACAGGATGACCAGTTCGATGCCGTTGTCGCCGGGAACCATGAAATTCTCCTGATGCAGCTCCAGGTCGCCGACCTGCGGGTGCGCGAAGGGTTTGCGGCCGTGCGAGCGACAGCGCACATCCGCCTGGGCCCACAGTCTGCGAAACCGTTCGCTGTGCACGGCGAGTTCACCGATCAGGGCGGTGAGCTGCGGGTCGTCCGGATCCTTGCCGGCGGCCAGGCGCAACTGCCCCACGGTGTCGCGGGTACAGGTCTCCCAGTCGGCGTAGAGCTCGCGGGCATCGGCTTCCAGGAAGATGTGCCGGGCGATATTCATCCCGCGCATCGGGCGTCGGCCGTAGAGCAGTTCGGCGAGCCGGTTGGCGGCCATCACGTCCAGGTGCTGATCGGCGATGAACGCGGGACTGTCCGGAATGAGCTCGACCACTCGCAACAGTTCCGGACGCTGCCGAACCGGGCCGACGGCCGCCTCGCGGCCGGGCACGCGCCGCGGACGGTGCGCCAGGCGATGCAGGTGCGCGCGTTCCACCTGGTTCAAACCGAGGACCCGGGCCAGTGCGTCGAGGATCTGCTCCGACGGCTGCCGGGCGCGTCCCTGCTCCAGCCGGACGTAATAATCCACGCTCACCCCGGACAGATGCGCGATCTCCTCCCGGCGCAACCCCGTGACCCGCCGACGGGCATCGGGTGTGATTCCCACCGACGCCGGATCGATCCGTGATCTGCGGGTGCGCAGGAAGTCGGCGAGATCGTCCATACCTCCAGTATCACCACGCCGCGGACGTCCCCGGGTGGTCCTGCCGATACCAGGAACTCCGGTCCGACGGTTCGAGCGGCCCTGAACACCGCACACCCGGGCCGCCACCATCGAGAGCGACCGAATTTCCAGGAGGCAGTCATGAAGGTGTTCATCGTTCACGCACATCCCGAACCCGGCTCGTTGAACGGCGCGTTGACCGAGGTCGCGGTGTCCACGCTGACCGGTGCGGGACATCAGGTGCGCGTCAGCGATCTGTACGCGATGGGCTGGAAGGCAACCGTCGACGCGGACGACTTCGGTTCCGCCGCAACACATCCGCTCGCGGTGGTGCGCGATTCCCGCAGCGCGTACCGAACCGGGACGCTGTCCGCCGACATCCGAGCCGAGCAGGACAAACTCCGCTGGGCCGATACGGTGATCCTGCAGTTCCCGCTCTGGTGGTATTCGATGCCCGCGATCATGAAGGGCTGGGTGGACCGCGTGTTCACCGCCGGATTCGGTTACGGCGTAGGCGAACACACCGAGCACAGGTACGGCGACCGCTACGGGGAGGGAACGCTCGCGGGCAAGCGGGCCCTGCTGTCGGTGACGATCGGCGGCAAGGAATCGCACTACAGCGAGCGCGGGATCAACGGACCGATCGAGGATCTGCTCTTCCCGATCCAGCACGGCATCCTGTACTACACGGGGATGGACATCCTGCCCCCGTTCCTCATGCACAGCACGAATCATGTTTCCGCGGAAGACTTCTCGGATGCCACCAAGGCCTGGGAACAACGTCTGCGCACGCTCGCCGACACCGACCCGATCCCCTACCGCACGCAGAACGGCGGCGATTACGAGCTGCCGTCCCTGCGCCTGCGCCCCGGCCTGGAGCACCCCGGCGCCCGAGGTTTCGGGCTGCACCGGCGAGCGCGGTAAGCCCGGCCGCGATCCGCGAGGTGGTCACGCGGACCGTGCCGGCCCCCGCCGCCACGGTCCCGTTTTGACCCCGCCACCCACCGAGGGGTACCGTTTTCAAGGTTGTCCGCACGGACACCACCCTCTGGGGCCTTAGCTCAATTGGCAGAGCACTGCCTTTGCAAGGCAGGGGTTAGGGGTTCGATTCCCCTAGGCTCCACTCCAACGGCAGGTCAGAGCCGCTTTTCTCATCCGGTACGAGCGAGGAGAGCGGCCGATCTTCCAACTAAATCCCAACTAATTGCTCTGACGAGCCTCGCCGGTCACGGCGACGTTCAGCGCGTCGGCCGCTGCCTGATGAGTTCGCCCGCGAGCCATATAGCGCCGTTGGGTCATCGAAGGATCGGCATGTCCGAGCACGTCAGCGGTGACCCGCGCCGACAGCCCGGCATCATCCAGAATCGTCGCGACCGCACCCCGGAAGCTGTGGACGGTCACGTCATCGGGGATGTCCAGTGCGGTCCGTACGCGCTGCCACTCGTGCCCGACGTTCTGAGGATCACGCAGTGTCCACGCGGCCGAGGGGAACACCAGATCCAACACATCGGCCGTCGGGTCGGGCGGAGACTTCAACCGACGAGCCGCCAGCACAGCCTTGCGACGCTTCAACATCTCCACCGCGAACTCCGGCAGCGCGATCACCGTTTTCCGGTTCTTCGGATCATCGTCCTTGTCGGTGCGGACCAGTCCCGTGCTCTTGGTCCGCACGACCTTCCCACTCAGCCGCAATGTCCGTTCCCCCAGATCGAAGTCCGACCACAGCAGCCCGAGAATCTGACTGCGGCGCAGTCCGGTTGCGGCCAGCAGGGTCACCCAGTCCGCCAGATCCGCGCTCTCGCAGTAGTCCGCGACGGTCGGCGGCGTGTAGGACTTCACCGGCCGTCCCCGAGTCCGTTCAGCCTTGGACAGCTTGCGCGGACAGGGCAGCTGTGAGGTCCGGACAGCGGCCAGGATGAACCGCATCTCATCCACAGTGATGTCCCGCGCACCACCTGTCCGCCCCTTGGCCTCGATGTTCTTGGCCAACTGGGACTCCCGGACCGGATTCACGGACAGCGCATCCTTGCGGACCGCATACCGGAACATGCCGGACAGCACATGCCGCGCTGTCCGCATCAACGCCGGCCCCTTGGACTTGCCGAGGTCGGTCAGGAAGATCTCCACCGAGGATGTGGTGACCTCGAGCAATCGCCGCTCGCCGAACGCACTGTTGAACAGCTCTGCCACCAGGTCATAACGTTCGAGCGTGCCCGGAGCCCGTTCTTGTTCTTCCAGGTACTTGCGGTACAGGTCCCACAGTTGCCGAACAGTTGTGGACTCGGACAGTTCCCCGCCCAGGTCCACCCGGACCGCCGAGACCGCCGCCATCACCGCATCCAGCGCCCGAGCCCCGTTGCGGTCCGGAATCCTCCGTCCGCGTGCATCGAGCTTGACCGGTGAGACTCGTTTGATGTCTCGGCGACGGCCAGAGGCATCACGGACCAACAGGCGTGCGGCCCAATGCCCTGGGGACAGCTCGGTCAGCATCGGCTTGCCGGGGACACCGATGGGACGGGCCGGTCTGCCCCGGGTCATCGGTCCACCGGTCCGGGGTGCGTCAGTCGGTGCCTTGTGCGTCCAGGGCCGCGTCCAATGCGTCCAGGTCCCAACGGAAATCCTTTCCGACCCGCTTGGGCGTGGGTAGCCACGGGTACTTGTCTCGGTGCCGGTTCCAGCGCCGCAGCACTTCCGGGTGTACGCGGATGTGCGCCGCAGCGTCCTTCGTGGTGGCCCACCGCCGCATGTGTGGTGTGCTGGGTTCAGGAGATCCGGAATCGTTCGCAAGATCAATGCCCATTTGATAGCTCTCCGTTCGCTGGGGTGCGGGTTGCTGATGTGTCCGGTTCGTGTGGAGGGTCGGCCGCGAGCATGGCCCGGTCGTATTCCCCGCGCCAGGTGATGCGTTCGGCGATGGCGGCCATGAGTAGTTGCGCCCGCGAGGGCATCCGGGTGCCGGGGGCGATCGTGGCCCAGGTGTAGCGGCGTGGATCTCGGGCGGGTTTGTCGATGCCGACCGCCGCCAAGCGTCGCCGGACGAATTCCAGCCGTTCGGCCTTGTGGTCGCCGACCGTTTTACCGGTCCACCGCTCGGAGGTGAGCACGCGGTTTCCCGGTAGTGCCAGGGTGTCTCGGCGATGTGCACGCGACTTGCACACTCCGGCAACGGTTTTCGCTGTAGCGCCTTTCGGGGCGATGCCGTACAGCAGCCAGATACCGCAGCGCGGGCCACACGGGGTACGGCACAGCGCGCCGTGCAGGCGGTCGTAATGGTCATGTGCCCGCGCGGTTTTCGCCTGGAGTACCTCGGTCACCGATTTCGTGAGGTACTTGCACAGGTACCCGATCGCGTCGGCCACGTTCTTGCTGCCCGCCGCGATGCCTTGGATGTCGATGCGCGCTCCGAACCGGGCCGTATGTGCCGGGGCGCCGTCGGGGCCGATCGCGTCCAGGGCTTCATCCCACCCGGTCAACGGTCGGCGGGTGCGCGGGTCCACGAACGTCTCACGCCCGGTGTCCCAGACCGGGACCACCGCGCCCGGATACCGCATCTGCGCGGTGGAAGGCCACCACACTTGGTGGTAAGTGGCCTCGGTGACCTGATGCAGCACCGCGCGGGATACGTGCCCGCGTATCGCGATGTGCAGGTGGGGAGCGCCGCGTTTCTGAGGTTCCACGACCGCGAAATACTGCACGTTCCAGCCAACCGCCCGCCGCAAGTTCTGTATCCACCGCGAGAACAGGCGGGCACACGTGATCGCGTCCCACGCCGCCCGGTCGTAGTCGTACTCCTCGGGTTTGCGTGCGGCCCCGTCGCCGAACACCGCCCCATACGAGGGCATGGTGAGCGTGACGAACATCGAGGAGTAGTAACCGCCGAACTCGCGGCCCACCGTCCGTTCGGAGACCGTGTGCCGAGGCAGGTCCGGCGCGTCCTGACGGCGACGGGTCGAACGACGGCGTGCCGCAGGCGCCGAACCGTCCGGCTCCTGGATGTCCACCGCGGTCGCGTCGGTCACCGCGGGCGTGGTCCCTCGCATGCCCAGCGCCGCCAGCCGGGTATCGAGCCACGCGATTTCCGCCGAGCAGTCAGCCACCTGGGCATCACACCCTTGTTCACGCGCCAGGGCTCTGTTGGCCAGCAGGTCGGCCCGAATAGCGAGCAGGTCTTGTTGCTCATCGCCCGGTTCCGAGCCAGCGATTCGGGGTTCTTCGGTCAGATGCCAGCCCTCGCGGCACTGAGCTTTGCGCAGTGCCTTGTACTTGCGGGCGCACGGCGCGCATACCGACTCCCGCGTGGCCCCGCAGGGCACCGGCACGAACGACTTGCCTCCGGTCACGGTGTCGGTTTGTTGCAGAATCACCGGCCGCACGCACACCCCGTACCGCTCAGCGGCAGCCACGGCGATATCCAGAAACGACGGCCCCCGCCCGCCAGCCTCCCCATTGTCCGGGGCACCCGGCAGCGGCGCATCATCACGCAGAGAGATACTCATGACATCACCTGTCCCGTAGTCGAACACGCGAGCCCCGACCGCCGAGCGACGATCACGCCCACCTCGGGCCGGGGTCGCGTGGAGAAGTGAGATATCAACTGCCGGAACAGGATTAGAAGTTTTTCGACACCGCCGACTCGGTGCCTGCATATCAGGGCGCTGTATCGCGCTGGGGCCGCATACCATTCGGTGTTCCAGTTCTCTAGCGACCGTCGACTATTGCACGCGCGTCCCACAATCACGGGCCGCGCCTCACGGAACCGTCAAGGTGGTGACGGTTCCGTGAGTTCTGCCGTTATCCGGTGCGGCCCTTGCGGTTTCGGTTCCCGTCGCCGCCGTCGTCGCGTCTCGTGGACAGGTAATCGTCCAGGTCGATCACGACCGGTTCACCCGGTACCGTGTCGCCGGAGTAGCGACGCGGCGGGGTGTAGGTGGCGATGATCCAGCCGATATCGTCGTCGGTCACGTTGAACGCGCGCACCCGTTCGATTTCGGCGGTCAGTTCCTCGGTCTCGTTGCGGCCGGGGTCGGTGAGGTCAGCGCCCGGAGTGATCTGGACATACGCCACACCAGGAGTCCGCCGCGAGATCAGATCGGCCAGCGCGCCCCGCTCGCGGGCGGTCTGCCCCAGCAGCATCGCGACTTGAGTAGCCTCACCGACGCGCATCGCGAGCCGGGTCGGGTACAGCTGACGGAGGCGATTTACCTCCTTACTGGGGTCCTGCACGAACCCGACGACCACCACGCCCGCCGCGCGGCCCATGGTCAAGATCAGCCCCAACAGGCGCTCGATCTCTTCCTTGACC
>CBJNFW010000095.1:0-27057 GCA_966435935.1 uncultured Nocardia sp. | reverse complement strand
CGACCGTCAGGCCGTCAACGCCTGACCCGCGGCAGCACAGGTGATCCTGTGATGACGGCCGCGACGAAGTGCGTCACCTGTCACCCGGTGACCGAGGTGGGCCCGGAGCTGCGTGGACGCCGACCGGCGCGCCAGCGCAGCCCGCCCGGGGCCAGGCGAAGCCCGGTTGTCCGCTGAGCAGCGAGAGCGAGGTGATGTCCGTCGACGACAAGGAACAGCGCAGAGCACACGAACCGTTCTCCGTAGAAGCGTTTCCGCGACATGGGGACCGGCGGCCGGGCCCGGTTCGAAACCACCGGCACCCGGACGTCAGCACATCCCGTCCGCCGCGTGCACTGCCACCGTCGTGGCAAGCAGCGGGCCCGGCGCGCCGGCCCCTCGCGGGAGCACTGCCGACACGTTCACGATTCTTTCCGCCGACGGGTGGGCTCGGTCAGCACAAGGGCTTCCGGGCTCACCCGGCCTTTATCTCGGATCGACCATCCGGTGACTTCTCGAGGGAAGGAGACAGCCGTGACCGCCGCCCCCGCAGGCAGCGACTTCGACCGCGCGGACCAGAGCGTTCCCGCTCGCGGCAGCGACCTCGACATCGGCCTGGACACCGCGACGCTGCAGCCACCCGCCGAGGACCTGCGAGCGGCGATCGATCCCGCCGACCTCACCGACCGCATCGAACAAGCATGGACCATTCCACACGACGATGACGACTACGACTGCCTCGCCCGCTGACCACAGCCGCCGCGCCGATCTCGCAGGCCTCGCCTCCGCGCCACCCCCGGACGACCCCGGCGCCCCGGTCGTCCACTGGCCCGACCCCAGCGGTCTCGAGCGGTGGTGGACCGAGGTCATGGACGGTGCCCTGACACCGATCCCCGCGTCCACCTCCGCGCCGGTCCCGCCTCCTGCCGCCTGATCACCGATCGCGCCGGGCGCCCCGGATTGCCGGGCATCCGGGCGCTGGTGGCACACCCCGAATCGAGCGGGCGGCGGTCAGTTCTTGCGCGCGACTCCGGCGTAGAACTGGACCTGACCGTCCATCGTCTCTGGCGGGGTGACGTCCGGATGCCACCGGTGCGGGGTGGTGATTCCGGGGGCCACGAGGTCCAAGCCGGTGAAGAAGCGGGCGAATTCGTCGTGGGTGCGGACCTGGGCGGTCATTCCGGACTCGCGGTAGACGCGCGCCACTTCGCCCATCTCGGGCCCGAAATCCGCTGTGGCGTGGGTCATTACAAGATACGAACCGGCCGGGACCGCGGCCATCAACCGGGCGACGATGCCGAATGGATCCTGAGGGTCGTCGAGGAAATGCGCGATCGCGATCACCGACACCGCGACCGGCCGCGACAGATCCAGGGTCTCGAGTAGTTCCGGGGCGGTCAGGATCGAGTCGGGTTGCCGGACATCCGCGTGCACATAGGTGGTGCGCCCCTCATCGGTGCCGGTCATCAAGGCGCGGGCATGGCTCAGGACCAAGCGGTCGTTGTCGACGTAAACCACTCGCGCGGCCGGTTCGACCTCCTGAACAGCCTGGTGGAGATTGGGTTCGGTAGGGATTCCGGTCCCGATGTCGAGGAACTGCCGCACGCCCTGCCCGGCCAGGTGACGCACCGCGCGCAGCATGAATTTGCGGTTCTCGAGGGCAGAGGTGCGTACGTGCGGATGCACCTGCTCGGCATGTTCACCAGCGACACGATCGGCTTTGAAGTGGTCTTTCCCGCCCAGGTAGTAGTCGTAGACACGGGCGGTGTGCGGGGTGTTGACATTGAACGCGTCGTCGTCGGTGATCACGGTTGGGCACTGTAGTCGGCAGATATGTTCTGCCGCTACGTGATTCGCCGGGCCGGAACCGAACGGTTACAGACCGGCCTTTCCTCGGTTACCGATCACACTCGAGCCCCGGCCCAATCGGCACTTCGCAACCCGAGTTGTCGAAGACAAAAGGCGCTGGCGCGCAATGCATTGCAAGCCATTCGCGATCGCACCCCTGCGCCAGAACCCTCACGCCGGCACCTGCCGCTGAACTTCGTGCGGCGAATCAGGGCAGAATCACCATCGAATCGACGTCGCCGCACAATGCCAGCGGCCCAACGGAACATCCGGTCCGGGCAACGCTTCCTCGACGTCTTCCGGAGTCAGGCGCCGAGCGGGACGACGACGACCTTGCCGCGCACCCCACCCTCGGCGGCGCGGGCGTGCAATGCCGCCAGTTCGGCCAGCGGTACCCGTTCGGCGACGTCGATGCGCAGCTCGCCGCGGTCGGTCATCGCGACCAGCTTCGCCAGCTGGTCGGCATCGCTGCGGACGTACAGGTCGATACCGCGGACGCCGCGCTCCTCGTCGCTCGGGGCGGGCATCCACACCGTCGTGTTGACGATGACACCGCCGGGCCGGACCAGGGTGACCAGTCCGTCCAGTTCGGCCGGGTCGACCGGGGCCAGGTTGAGCACGACATCGACCGGCTCGGTCACCGCCGCGAGCACGTCGGTGGCGGTGTGGTCCACGACCTCGTCGGCACAGGCGGACTCGACCGCCGCCACGCTGCGCGGGCTGGCCGTGGCGATCACATGAGCACCAGCACTCTTGGCCAGTTGCACCGCGTAGCCGCCGACCGCACCGCCGGCGCCGTTGATCAGCACACGCTGCCCGGCCGCCAGTTCGCCGTGGTCGAACAACGCCTGGAACGCGGTGAGCCCCACCACCGGCAACGCGGCGGCGTCGGCCAGCGGGACGCTCTTCGGCGCCGTCGCCAGAGCGGCCGCCGGGGCGATGACGTACTCCGCGGCGGCTCCGTCGCCGACCATCGGCAGGAAGCCGACCACCTCGTCGCCGACCGCGACGCCCTCCACGCCCGCACCGAGCGCGTCGACCGTGCCGGCGACATCGAGGCCAGGTGTGTGCGGCAGTTTCACCGGGATGGGCCCCTGCATGAAACCGCCGCGAATATTGCCGTCGACCGAGTTGAACGATGTCGCGGCGACCCGGATGCGGACCTCTCCGGCCCCGGGGACGGGCTGGGCCACGTCCTCGTAGCGCAAGACGTCAGGCGCGCCGTACTCGTGAAAACGCACTGCCTTCATCGGACTCTCACTCTCACTTCGGGTATTTGCTTCGAACTCGAAGCAACTGCGGCCACGTTATCACTGCTTCGAATTCGAAGCAAGAGCGTATGGGCGGAGCAGTAGACTCCGTTCATGCCCGACTCGACGCCGTCACTCGACCCCGTGCAGCTCGGCGCCTACTTCGACCTCGTCGAGGTCACCAGCCTGCTCCGGCACGCGGTCGAACAGCAGCTGCGCGACACCGGCGATCTGAGCTATGTGCAGTTCCAGCTGCTGGCGCGCCTCGGTGACTCCCCGACGGGCAGCCACCGGATGACCGACCTGGCCGATGGCGTCGTCTACAGCCGCAGCGGCCTGACCTATCAGGCGGGTCTGCTCGAGAAGGCGGGTCTGGTCGTGCGCGCCCCTTCCGCGGACGACGAGCGAGGCATCACCGTCACCATCACCGACGCCGGCCGCGCACTGCTCGCCAAGGTGCTGCCCGGGCACATCGAGGTCGTCAGCGGCCTGCTGTTCGACCCGCTCTCCCCCGACGACGTCAAGGCCCTGGCCGCCCTGCTGGCGCCGGTGCGCGACCACATGCGCTCGACACCGCCCCGTTCAGCAGCACCACGCCGCCGCAGGGGCGGGGCGTAGGGCCCGCGCTCGCGGTCAGTTCTTCCTGGTCAGGAAGCCCGAAGTGACCATGAACGGAATGCCGTGATGCTGTCCTGCCAGGATCGCGGTTTGGTGCCGCATGTCCGCGGCGATCGACCAGAACGTCAGCGTGGTTGTGCCGCAGCTCTGCGTGGCCGGAGACAGTTCGGCGGTGTTTCCGTGCGCCTGGAACGTCCAGTCGCAGCCGTCAGCGGTATGCGCGGTGACGGTGCCGCCCGCCGATGGCGTGAAGGCGACCGGCCCGGACATCGGGGCGGGGGTGAACGGCAGGGGTACGAAATAGGAGTTGGTGGCGGTGTTGATGGGGAAAGGCGCGCGGTCGAAGGTCCAGGTGCCGCTGAAACGCCGCGCGGTGTCGGTCCCGGTACTGGCGGCGGCGTTGCTGCGGCGGCCGTCGACCAGATCGAATCCGAAGGTTCCCGGGCCGAGATAACTGTTGGCGTGCAAGGTTTCTCGCTCGACGTCGCCGTGGACGGTGACGCGCCAGCGGTCGATGTTGTAACCGGAACCGATGACGTGGTTGAAGCAGTACTGGGTGGTGGACGTCATTTCCAGTGCGTCCCCCGCGGGCCGGAAATGCCAGGTGCAGCCCTGATCGGTGTGGCCGAGGACCTCGTCCCCGCTGCCGCGAGTGAAGGTGATGGTGCCGATCTGCGGAATATCGGGCCGATATCCGAACAGGTCCATGGTGGCGACATTGATTCGCCCGACACGGTCCGGCTGATCGTAATTCCATGTGCCCAAATACTTTTCGACGGATCCGGTCGCATCGGCGGATACGCCCGGGCCCGCGTCGGCCGGCGCCGGGGCGCTCGCGAGGCCGGCCAGCGTCAGGGCGGCGATCGCGGTCAGTCGCTTGGAACTGCGGAACATGAGGTCTCCTCGGATGGTGCTCGGTGTTTTGCGGGTCGGCACTATGACGAGACGGTCGCCGGAAAAGTTACCGCGCCGGACCGGTAACTTTTCGCCGCGCCGTCTCGTCGTAACAGGTGTGGAGACTCATGGCGACCGGTTCACCGCATTGTGGGACGCGCATCGCGCCTACGTCGTGGACCTCGCGTTCCGGATGCTCGGTGACATCGCGGAGGCGGAAGATATCGCGCAGGAGGCGTTCCTGCGCCTCTCGCGCGCTCGCGCGGACGAGCTGGACAATGTCCGCGGTTGGCTGACCGTGGTGACCGGCCGTCTGTGCCTGGATACGATGGGCAGCGCCCGGGCCCGGCGCGAACAACCCGGCGACCCGAGATTGCTGACCTCGGCGATCTCGCCGGAGCTGGACCCGGCAGACCGGGTCACGCTGGACGACCGCGTTCAGTCGGCGCTGGCCATGGTGCTGCGGCGACTGAACCCGGCCGAACGGGTGGCGTTCATCCTGCACGATGCGTTCGCGCTGCCCTTCGAGGAGATCGCGGCGATCCTGGGCCGTCCCGTGGGTACGTGCAGGCAGTTGGCGCGGCGGGCGCGCAGGAAGATCGCCGGGGCGGCGGCGGCTCCCGCGATGGGAACGGTTGATCGCGCGGCCCTCGGAGCCGACCTCGGAATCGACGCGGTCGACCGGGACGCGGTATCGACGCACCGGGCCGTCCTGGACCGGTTCATCGCGGCCTGCTCCGGCGGCGACCTCGACGCCCTGCTGACCGTACTGGCCCCGGACGCCTGGGGTTCGGCGACCTTCGTCGCGGGCGCGTTGCCGACCCCGCCGGACACCCACAGCGCGCCGGCCGTGGCGTCGAATCTGCTGCGCTACTTCGGATCCGGCGCGACGCTCGTGTCGCATCCGGCGCCCGCGACCGTGGGCGTGCTGGCGTACCACAACCGCATGCTCTACGGCATGCTCCTGCTCACGGTGCGCGACGACCGGGTGGCGGGCGTCGAGGCGATCGTCGACCCGACGATTCCCATGGCATGAGCCGGCCCGTACCAGCGCCCGCCGGTCCCTCTACGCACCCGATGCAAAGACTCTTTGCAAACTATCTTGGCATACCTTAGAGTAACGAGTCATGGCCGGTCAGCCTCCTCCTCGGACGATCACCGACGTCGCTGTTCTGCGGCTGCTCGCGCATCCGCTGCGCCGCCGGATCGAGGAACAGTTGCGCCGCGGGCCGGTGAACGCGACCTCGCTGGCGCTGGCGTTGGGCGAGAGCACCGGGCTCACCAGCTACCACCTGCGCCAGTTGGCCAAATACGGCTTCGTCGAAGAGGTTCCGGAACTGGCCAACGGCAAGGAACGGTGGTGGCGTGCGGTACCCGGCGACCGCCGCTATCCGGCCTATACCGAGCAGACCGACGAGATGCGCGCGGCCACCGCGGAAATGACCCGGCACAACCTTGCCGAGTTGGTCGAACTCTACGAGACCTACGAACGACAGGCTCCCGGCCTCGGCGCCTGGGCCGACGCATTCCTGTTCTCCCGAGCCACGATTCGAGTCGATCCGGCGCGACTGCGGGAGTTCTTCGAGGAGTACATCCAGCTCGTCCAACGCTACGGCACCTCCGACGACACCGGTGACGAGCGGAAGGCAGTACTGCTGCGCCTGTTCGGGTTTCCCGAAATCTGAATACCGAACCGAGAGACCACCCATGTACCTCAGTTGCTCGCGGTCGTACCGCCGGTTCGCCGTCGCATGCCTGCTCCTGTTGACCCTGTCGATCCCGCCGACCGGTCGGGCCACTGCCGCAACGGCTTTCGACTGCACCGGCTTCACCTGCACCGACGTCGGTTTCACCGGCGGCGACGGACTCATCCTGCACGGCACCGTGATCGGCCCGCCCACACCGCACGCCCAGACCCCCGGGATCGTCCTGGTAGGCGGCGCCGGCGCGGGACCGCGCACTGAATACCAGTCCGAGGCCCGCGCCTTCGCCGCGGCGGGCATCACGACGCTTGTCTACGACAAACGCACCACCGGCTACTCGTTCGCGCATCGCGACATCTCACTGCTCGCCGACGATGCCCTCGGCGCGGTGGAGACCCTCCGCCGCACGGCGGGGGTGCGCGCGGGTCAGGTCGGGCTGTGGGGATTCAGCGAGGGCGCCTGGGCCGCACCGCTGGCGGCATCCCGCAGTCGCGGCGTCGCATTCCTGGTCACGCTCGGCGCGTCCGGTTTCAGCCCGTTGCGCTCGCAAACCTGGAGCCTCGCCACGACTCTGCGCCACCGCGGAGTCACCGGGTCGCTCGCCGCGACGATCGCTGGCCCCACGGCGCGTCTGCTCGGTGAGACGGGCGCGTTTCCCGAGGCGGACTTCGATCCGCTACCTGCCCTGCGCGCCCTGCGCATTCCCGTACTCGCCCTGTGGGGACAGCACGACGTTCAGGTTCCACCCGCGGAAAGCGCTGCGGTACTGCGGAATACACTGACCGCCTCGCCCTCGGTCACCATCCGCTTCTTGCGCGGCGGCGCACACAACGGCCGCGCGACCACTGACGGATTCGACCGTCTCGGGGCCGCACCGTATTCGGGCGCGCCGCGCGGAGCGTTCGCGCCCGGCTATTTCGACACCATGACCGGCTGGGTGCAGCGGACAGCGGCCGGGAGCCCGCCGATTTCGTCCGCTGATGCCTCGCCACGGCAGACGACGGTCAGCGTCGGTCCCGGCCGCGGCCGGTGGACCTCTGCGTGGATGCAGCTGACTGTGCTGTCCGCGCTCATCCTCGGCTTCGCCGTATATCTGCTGTGGTCACCGACCGATCGCCGTTTCCACGCCACCCCAACCTCGGTCCGGCTCGCGCGCACCCTGGCGTGTTCCGGCCTCATATCGGTGCTCGCGACGGTCTTGTACGTGGTGTCGATCCTCGCCTTCGACGCGCGAACCGTCGGCCCGATCGTCGCGGCTCGGGCGCTGATCTGGCTGGGCCTACAGGTGCTGGCCCTGCTCACCGCCGCACTGCTGGCCTGTACCGCGATCGCCACGGCCCGCGCCCATGCCGGCCCGCTTGTGCGGCACCGGATCGCGCCGGGTGTCCCGCTGCTCATCGGCTGCCTCTGGCTCGCCTGGGCAACCACCTGGGGGGTGCTCCCCGTCTGAAAGCCGCTGTTCCGTGGATCAGCGGCGCCGACCCCGCCCGAGGCGACAGTCGACACCATCGGCGATGGTAATGACGCTGCGGCGCTTGCGGATCGGGCGCGCTAGGCTCGACTGGATCCGTTCCCGTCGAACGCGACGTGTCGGACGGTTGTGGGTAGGAGGTTCGCACGGCGGTATGGGCGCGAAAACATGTCTGCTGGCATTCGCCGAGGACACCCCTCGCTCGGCCCTGGCGGGCTCGCCGCGCGCCGGGCGAGACGAAACCGAGGCATTGGTCCGCCGGGCTCTTCCGGGGTACACGGTGGTTCCGGTCGACGGCGGCAACCTGGAGGATTGCCTCTATCCGCCGGACGACATAACCTATGCGGCCGCCTTCCCCGGGGTCGATCTGCTGTGCGATCGCCGGCTCGTCTTCGACCCTCCCTCAGAACTGCCCGAACACCTGCGTCAACTCGGGGCCGGTCGCCGAACGACCATGCACGCGATGCATTCGGTCTCCGATCAGCTGGCCTTCGCCGTCTGGGAGAACGGCACACCGGCCCGTTCATTGAGCGTCTCGCCCGGCGGTGGGATACGCGAGAACATCGGCACCCCATACGATTTCGAGGTGACCTATTGGGCCGGACAGAATCGCGTCGACAGGCACGCCGGCCCGGGTGACAAGCCGTATCCTTTGCCGTTTCATCCTCTGGAACTGGGAGAGGATGCCCTGCGGGAGCTGTTCGGATTCGTCCTGGAAGGCCGTCGCGACCTCAACCTCATAGACCCGGACGCCATCCGCGTGCACGGCTTCCGGGTTACCGATCCGACCGGAGCGGAACAAGCCGCCCGCGACGCCGCCAGGGCCGCAACGCCACTCGGTAACCGGCGGACTTTCCGTATCGGACCGGACGGCACGTGGTACGAGACCGAACGTTGAGAACCTCCGCCGCGCCGCGCCTCGCCCCGGTGCCGGATTCGACGCCGAGGCGAACCGATTTTCCCGCCCTGGTGAGGATTCGGTGATTCGTCGATCGGTTTGTTCAGTAGTTCAACATGTTTCGCTTCCGTGCGGCCGGGCCGACGCCTTCTCCGGTCTACCCGGACTGGCAGCATTTCGCGCGTGAGCGAAACTTCGTCACCCGTTCGGCTCGACCGGTATCGAGACGGGCAGCGGGCGCAGGCGTGGCATGAATTACGCCAATTGGGCAGCGGGATCCGTGCCCGCGATCACGCCGAGGAGGCGCAGCTGGTCTGCGACGAGAAGGCCTTGCGGGCGTAGAGGTCCGCTCCCGGTCGAGCCGGAAGGGCGGGCAATCGTTCGTCATGGGATGGTGGTTCTGGACGTCGCATTCGGGTTCTCGTGCCCGACAAGCGGTTTCGTGTCGATGGCGTCACCGGTCGACAGGACCGTCAGGTGCCTGCCGGGTCGCCGGGATCGAGTATGCGCAGAACCCACCGGTCCTTGCTGCGGGTCTTGGCCTGATAGAGTTCGCGATCGGCCGCCTCGAGCAGGGTGGTGGCGTCGGTGTTCGACGCGGTCGCGATGATCGCCCCGATACTGGCCGACACCCACACCGTGCGCCCATCGGCCGCGATCGGGCAGGCCAGCGCAGAGAACATCCGGTCGACAACGGCAACCACCCGCGAGTCGTCGACCGGCGGCGCGAGCAGGGCAACGAATTCGTCGCCTCCGATGCGGGCGAGTGTGCAGTCCTCGCCGGCCAACTCCTCGTGCAGGAGGTTGGCGACCGCACACAGGACCTGATCACCGATCCCGTGCCCGTAACGGTCGTTGATCTGTTTGAACCGGTCCAGATCGACGAAACACAATCCTACTTGGTCATCACCGCCGGCCTCGTCGCTCAGCCTCTCGATCCGCTCGAGCAGATACCGCCGGTTGGGCACCCCGGTGAGCGCGTCGTACCGCGCCTGCCGGTGCAGTTCCTCGTCCAGGCGGCGCCGCTCGGTGACATCCTCCCCGACAGCCAGAAGGTAGTCCGGGAGCCCGCCCGCACCCTGCACATAAGAGATCGTGAACGCCGCCCACCCGATGCTGCCGTCGGCCCGCACCAACCGACGCTCGAGCTTCACCGTGCCCTCGCGTGCGCGAACCAGGCAATCGAATACCACCGTGTCGATCTCGTCCTGGTCGCCGGGGTGGGCGAAGCGATAGATCGAGATCCCCCGCAACTGCTCGACCGGAACACCGATCATCTCGGCCAAACTCCGGTTGGCGTACATCAGAGTGCCATCGGTGTCGGCAATCGCCATCGCCATCGCCGCGTTGTCGAACACGCACCGAAAAACCTCGTCCCGCAGGACGAACGCTTGTTGCTCGGCCCGGCGGTGCTCGCGCCCCGTGTGGTGGTGCACCTGGCGACGCACTTCCTCTGTCACAGCACTCGAGCCTTCCATCTCCGATGGAGCGGGTTCACCGAAACGCTGGTGAACAGCTCCACGATCCACCCGAGCCTGCTCACCTGCGGGACGACAACCCTGCTCCGACATATCCGAAACCCTGGTGATTCATTCTGCCGCAGCACTTTTCGGGCCGCCGACCACCGAGCGAAGTCGCTGGTCGATCGACGTGGGCTCCGGATCACCGGTGCGGGACGCACATCGGGACGCGGGCGTCGTGAGCCGAGTGTTGCCCCAGACACGCGATGTCCGAACCGATTTCATACCCCCATGCATATGCCTTATGTCCGGGGATCATCGTTCCGGGTCGGTCCGCAGTGGATGAAACACCGTGTGGGGCAGCGCCGTATCGATCATGGCGTGAGCATAGGCATGCGACCGGCGCGCTCGGCACGGAATCGGCCGCATCGGACGTGCTCCACGAAGCTGCCGAACACCCTGTCCCGGATCTTCGACGCACGGTGGCCGAATCGCGTCGGTATCGGGCCGTACCAGGTCCACGAACAACAGCCGGCGGCTATCACGCGGATCCGCAGTTCAACGGCATTCCGGCGCCCGGAACCCATTGGATTCATGTGATCGGCGTTCGCAATCGGGCGAATCGGCCGGATGTACGGAACGTCGACTGGACATCACGCAATCACCGGGGTTTCCGGCGCCCGGCCCCACGGCTCATGCGCGGGCTACCGCGGCTGCGCGGAATGGTCCGGCTGAGCGGCAATCGGTTCCAACGCGCTCTGCCGGTCGGCCCAGGTGAATTCGACCTCGACCTTCCAGCCGGTGTCGTCCTTGCTACGTTCGATCTCCAGCTCCCGCATCACGCGCTGGGGCACGCTGACCGCGCCGCCCATGCCCGCATAGCCCAGCTCCCCACCAGCGTCCAGGTCGCAGGCCAGGCGGCGCAGTTCGGCAGCCAGCTCGGCCCGGGTCAACGTGCGATGATCCTGGTAGGCCTTCCGATGGTTCGACATACTCTTCAGCACACCCCCGGAGCCGCGGTCGCGACCAGGGCCGAACTACCTGCGGCCCGTGCACCGAAAGGCCTTCCGGCACCTCGCGACGGTGTAGTCGCCGCCTTGGCCGGACTGAAAGCTGGAAATCCAGTTCAGCGGAAGTGAGAGCGATGAAATGAAAACGCGCACGCATGGCCGCCCGATTTCCGCTCGATTTCCGGCGGGTAATCGGCTTGTCCGGCCCCGGCCCGCAGGTATGCACCGCCCATATCCGTCAACCACCAGGTGCTGAAATCGGAAGTTATCGCAACGACAATGCCGACTGCGATTTCCGGGTCGTCGGCCGCGATGTCAGGCATCGAACACCGCACCGCCGTCACGGGGGTCTCGGACAATGCCATCGCTGTGCGATCGAAACGCACTAGGCTCGCCACAATCGTGCCGGCGGCGACAGCGATTCCGGCGATGGCGATGGTTCCCGCCACGGTCGCGCCGGGCATCGAGCGGATCGACCAGGCCTGAGTAGTCACCGATACGGGTGCGGCAACACCCGGCCGAGCGCAGGCACGCGGTCAGGCCAGCGGCCGAAAACGCGATTGCCGTCAGCTGAGCCCGGTTCGCTCGCAGTAGCGAGTCGACCCGCCGGATCGCAGATCCGCAACGCTCACCGCGGACTCGGACGCGCCGGCTGCCAACCGACTACCGGCCGCGCCCGGACTCATCGATGAACCGTTGGGCCACAATGGCTCTCGAACCCGAGACCTCTTCCCGTCTCGCCCGATTGCCGCAACTCTCAGGCCCAGGAGCAGGCACGACAGTCCGGCCGACCAGCTCACGATCCGCAGCGGCGGCCACGGCTCCCCACGCCGCCGCACCACCAATACCCCGTACCCGATCGCGGCGACAGCGATGAGCGCGTCGGCGACCGGTGCGAACGGCCGGGCCGGACCATCTCCGCGACAGCTACCGCGTGAGCCGTTCGCGTTGCGGGATCACGGTGTACTTGGGGTTTTCGGCGGAGGCGACACCGGCGTGGAAGATGCCGAACCGGGTGCACGCCGAACCTGTCAGCGCGGCCGCGCCGCCGATGATCGCGGCGGTCCTCGAACCTCTGCCGCACACTCCCCCGACCAGCAGGCCGAAAACCGATAATGCCCTGGCGGCGTTCATCAATCGTCCGGCGGATCCCTGGTGCAGCGGTTCGGCAGACAATCCCATCCGGTGATTCATCACCTCGACAGCAGCCAATTCCGTTGCCGCACCGAGGATCAGAGCGCGGCGGGCGGGACCCGCCTCGTTCGTGGGCGAAGCGAGAATCGCCAGTCCGCCAGCGGCTGTGGCAGCCGAACCGACGAAGACGAACGGCATCTCGCGGTATCCGTCGTGCCAGGCCGGGACCGCGGTGTCCGAGATCAGGGCCGCGGTGTAGGAGGCGACGGCCGGGCCGGTGAATCCGGCTCCGATGGTCGCCGCCCTGCCGATGCGCGGAAACCACCCGGTGACATCGGTGACCGCGGCGGCACCGGCCAGCGGGCCGTAGGTGGTCAGAATCCAGGAACCGACGCTCATCGGCGAACTCGGCTTGAACACCCGCAGCATCCGGACGAATCGTTCCGGCCGGCCCAGATCGTGGACCAGCGCCACCAGCGAGGCGAGGATCGCGACCAGCCCGCTGACCTTGGTGACGCTGGCCATCCTCCGGCGACCGGTCAGCTCCGCGCCCATCGCCAGCACCGACGATCCGCCCGCCAACCCACCGAGGAACAGGTAACCGGCGATATCGCGGGCCTCCCACGTCGGCTTGTTGAGGATGGGTTTGCCGTAGTAGGACTCGAAGTGCGCGTCGGGCACCATCTTCTTCTCGCCGCGCCCGCGCCCCCGCCGGCGGCGCGGCGACCGATCCACGTCTCCCGTGACGGCCGCCCGATCAGGTGGCGCGACAGGATCTTCCGGTATGCCGGTCCGCTTCTCGTGCTCGCTCATCGTCGCCCTTTCAGGAACGTCGCCGACAGGCCGGCGAGCATGCCCAACGCCGCGATGCCGACATTGCGCCACATGGCCGGTAGGTCACGGGTGGTGACGATCGGGTCCGGCGGCAGGCCGTACACCTCCGGTTTGTCGAGCAAAAGGAAGAACGCCCCGGTGCCGCCCACCCCGTCATCGGGGTCCTCGCCGTACAGCCGGGCATCCGTCACGCCGGCGTCGTGGAGCTGCTGGACGCGCTCTTCGGCGCGCTCGCGCAGCTGCGACAGTTCGCCGAACTGGATGGAATCGGTGGGACATGTTTTGGCACAGGCGGGTTCCATGCCGTCGCCGAGCCGGTCGTAACACAGCGTGCACTTCCATACCCGGCCATCGTCCTCACGCTGGTCGATGACGCCGTACGGGCAGGCCGGCACGCAGTATCCGCACCCGTTGCAGATGTCCTCCTGCACCACGACCGTGCCGAACTCGGTGCGAAACAGCGCACCGGTCGGGCAGACATCCAGGCATGCGGCGTGCGTGCAGTGTTTGCACACATCCGACGACATCAGCCAGCGGAACTCGCCACGCTGTCCGTCACCGTCCCCCGGTTTCGCCGAACTCGGCATGCCGAGATCAACCACCTCGGCGGTATTCGCCTGTGCCGCAATCGGTTTGCGCTGTTCGACGAAGGCGACGTGGCGCCAGGTGTCGGCGCCCAGCCCGCCGGTGTTGTCGTAGGACATGCCGGTGAAGTTCAGGCCGTCGTCGGGAACGTGGTTCCACTCCTTGCACGCCACCTCACAGGCCTTGCAGCCGATGCACACCGTGGTATCGGTGAAGAATCCCATCCGCGGCTGCTGATCCGGGTAGCCACCGCCGTGCGGTGGGTCGTCGGCGGTCAGGTCTCGTTCGAGGTCCATGCTCATACTCCCGTGCCGGTCTTGTCGGTGACTCCTGCTCGCCGCTGATAGTCGGCGACCATCGCGGTGGCCTCGGCGCCACGCGGCCGACGTCCGGGCCGGATGTCGACGGTGAACGCCTTGACCTCCTGGATGTGCGAATTCGGATCCAGCACAACCGAAGACAGTTCGTTGGCGGCATCCCCGGTACTGAGTCCGTTGGGTCCCCAGTGGTACGGCAGGCCGACCTGGTGCACGGTGCGGTCGGCCACGGTCAGCGGCGTCATCCGATCGGTGACCAGCACCCGGGCCTCGATCACCGCGCGCGGGCTGACGATCGTCGCCCACTCGCCGTTGACCAGGCCGCGTTCGCCGGCGAGTTCCGGTGAGACCTCGCAGAACATTTCCGGCTGCAGCTCCGACAGATACGGCGTCCACCGCGACATGCCGCCCGCGGTGAACTGTTCGGTGAGCCGGTAGGTGGTCGCAACGTAGGGATAGACCCGGGCACCCGCATCGCCGGCATCGGGCGCGTAGCGATTGTGCCGATGGGGGAACATCATTCGGGACGGACTGCGCTGCTGACCGTAGAGTTCGTTGCGTACCGGTGTGTCCTGCGGCTCGTAGTGGGCCGGCAGCGGGCCGTCGGCGAGGCCGGCCGGGACGTACAGCCACCCCTTGCCGTCGGCCTGCATGATGAACGGGTCGATGCCCGACAACGCGTCCACACCCGCGGCGTCGTCGCCGGGCCGGTAGTCCGGCGGCTTGGTCGCCTGGAAATCCGGCACATCCAGGCCCGTCCACTTCTGCTGGCCGGCGTCCCACCACACGAGCTTCTTGCGTTCACTCCACGGGGATCCGTCGGGTGCGGCCGAGCAACGGTTGTACATGATTCGCCGGTTGTCGGGCCACGCCCAGGCCCACTCGAGCGCGACCCAGTCCTGCTCGGTCTGCGGTGTGCGGCGTGCCGCCTGGTTCACGCCGTCCTTGCGGACTCCGCAGTAGATCCAGCATCCGCACGTGGTCGAGCCGTCGTTGCGCAACTGCGTGTAGCTGTGCAAGGGGTTGCCCTGTCCGTCGAAGCCGTTGATCTCGGCCAGCACGGCGTCGGCGTCGGGGTCGGCGGTATCGCCCGATGTGGGGTAGTCCCAGGTGAGGTCGAGGATCGGACGGTCTCTCGGGTCGATGGAACCGGCCAGCTTCTCGCGGATGATGCGCCCGAGGTGATAGGTGAACCACAGGTCGCTGCGGGCGTCGCCGCCGGGTTCGACGGCCTGGTCGTGCCACTGCAGCAGGCGGTTGGTGTTGGTGAAACTGCCCGACTTCTCGGTGTGCGCGGCGGCGGGAAAGAAGAACACCTCGGTGGCGTTGTCCTCCGGACGGATTTCACCGGTCTCGACTTCGGGGCCGTCCTGCCACCAGGTCGCGCTCTCGATCAACGAAAAGTCGCGCACCACAAGCCAATCCAGATTCGCCATGCCCAGCCGCTGCAGTTTGGCGTTCGCCGAGCCGACGGCGGGGTTCTCCCCCAGCAGGAAATAGCCCTTGCACCGGCCTTCCAGTTGCTCGAAGACGGTGTCGTAGGTGCTGTGCGAGCCGGTGAGCCGGGGCAGATAGTCGAAGCAGAATTCGTTGTCCTCGGTGGCCGCATCACCCCACCACGCCTTGAGCAAGCTGACCAGATAGTCGTCCATATTCGCCCAGAAGCCGATGCGGGCGGCATGGGAATCGATGAAATCGGCGCGGCTCTGCCGCGGCATCGCGTACGGCATCGGAATGTAGCCGGGCAGCAGGTTGAACAGCGTCGGGATATCACTGGAGCCTTGGATGCTGGCGTGCCCGCGCAGGGCCTGGATACCGCCGCCGGGCCTCCCCATATTGCCCAGCAGCATCTGCAGCACGCAGGCGGCGCGGATGAACTGGCTACCCGTGCTGTGCTGAGTCCAGCCGACCGCGTAGACGAATTCGCTGGTGCGTTCGGGGCCCGAATTCTCCGTCAGATGCCGGCAGACCTCGAAAAAGGTCTCCGGCGGGATGCCACAGATGCGGTGCACCATTTCGGGTGTGTAGCGGGCGTAGTGGCGTTTGAGGATCTGGAAGACGCAGCGGGGATGCTGCAACGTCTCGTCGCGCACGAACTCGCCCTCGAGGGCCGCGCCGCCCATCCCGTGCTGCTCGGGGCGTCCGGCGGAACGCACGTCGTCTTCCTTGCCGGGCTCGCCCGATCCGCGACCACGCTGCCCCGACGCCGAGGCCACGTCGACGCCTTCGTATTGCCACTCCGCGCTCTTGTAGTGCCGGGCCTCGGGTTCGAAACCGGAGAACAACCCGTCGAGGTCTTCGGTGTCACCGAACTCCTCGTCGACGATCGTGGCCGCGTTGGTGTAGTTGACGACGAATTCCCGGAAGTACTTGTCCTGGGAGAGAACATGATTGATGATCCCGCCCAGAAACGCGACATCGGTGCCCGCGCGGATCGGGACGTGCAGATCCGCCAGCGCGCTGGTGCGCGTGAACCGGGGATCGACGTGGATGACCACCGCGCCACGCGCCTTGCCTTCCATCACCCACTGGAAGCCGACCGGATGACACTCGGCGAAATTGGATCCCTCGATGATGATGCAGTCGGCGTGCTGCAGGTCCTGCAGGAAGGTCGTGGCCCCACCGCGACCGAAGGAGGTGCCCAGGCCGACGACGGTCGAGCTGTGGCAGACGCGGGCCTGATTCTCGATCTGCACGACGCCGAGCGCGGTGAACAGCTTCTTGATCAGATAGTTCTCTTCGTTGTCGAGGGTGGCGCCACCCAGACTCGCGATACCCATGGTGCGGGCGGTGCGATGGCCGTCGACCTCGTCCTGCCAATTCTCGCGCCGAGTGGCGATCGCCCGATCCGCCACCATATCCATGGCCCGCTCGAGGCTGATCGGTTCCCAGTCGGTGGCGTGCGGCGGCCGATAGAGGACCTGATGCCGCCGGGCCTCCCCGGTCGTCAACTGCAGGCTGGCAGCACCTTTCGGGCACAGTCGCCCACGGCTGACCGGTGAGTCCGGATTGCCCTCGATCTGAACGACCTTCTCGTCTTTGACATAGACCCGCTGCGAACACCCCACGCCGCAGTACGGGCACACCGATGTGACGACACGGTCGGCGTCGGTCGTTCTGGCCCGCAGCGATCGGCTGTGCCCGGACTGCGCGGCGGCCGCTTTGCCGAGGGGATCTTCCCCGGTCAATTGCCGGTAGACCGGCCACTCCGTGATCCACTGACGTACACCCACCCGCGGCTCCTCGGCTCGGTCGTCGAAGTCTCCGCCGTGCTACCCGCGACGTCGGGACTCAAACGCGCGCACCGGCGACGAGCACGCCGCCGTGGCGTGGTAGTGACGGCCACACCGAATTCGCCGCACACACTCCGATCACCACGGAACCGAGCTACGCCTGTACCTCACGGACGAACTTGCCCGATGACCACCGCGTACACCGGCCACCGTGGCAAATGTCCGAGGTTCCGACTCACATCTCTGCCAGCGGTTCGTGGTCGGGCTGATCGACGCCGGCGCACCACCTGCCGCCGCTACGAGGCGGCGGCAAGCCCCTCGTCGACGATGAACACGCCGGCGCATTGCGGATGCTGGACGAGCGGCGAAACAATCAGTCCGCCAGGCGGACTCGCACCGTCAACCAGCTCGATCCGCTGCTGCGTACCGGTGATGCTCCGACCGGCCTGGCCGCGAAACACCGCTGCCACGGTGCTGCGCGGATTTCGTGCGCGGCCGCTGTCCGGTCGGGTCCATGTCAGCATGTGCGGGCACCCGACCGGAGCCGCGGGGCTGTTCAACTGGTCTGAGTGCCCGACCAGCCGAAGCTGAAGCTGTGCCCCTTCGAACTGCAACTGACGGCGCCGCGGCCGCCACCGGAACACGTCGCTCCGGCATAGCTGATGGTGCTGCCGTACCCGTCCCCCTCCGGCAACGCCAGGCTGCCCGCTCGCCCGTGCTGCCCGACCAGCCCGAAGGTGGGATGCGCGGGCAGGAAGGGCAGGTCGATCGACAGGTCGGTGACCGGAATGACGTTGTACCACTTGGCCATACCGGCCGGAATGTCACAGCCCACGTCACCGTTGGACTGAATCGAGCAGTTCGCGCCATCGGCACTGAAGTACGCGGTATTGCCGACCAGATACGGTGTCACGTCGACACCGGGTGACGCGGCATCCGCGACGGCGGTACCTGCCATCGAGACCGCGAGCGTGGCGACCGCCACACCGACGAATGTGCGTGCTTTCATGAAGCCTCCCGAGAGTTCACCAGCCCCGTAGCGCCAGATGTGCCGAAGTATCTTGTTGCACAGCCAATGTCGTACGCCCGAGCCAAGTCGTTACCGATCGGAAGGAACCGAGACGGTCCGATCGGCACGCCAGGCGAAGCGGCCGACGTCGTAGCATTGAGCTGGCCGCCCCACGGCGGGGCCACCCGATCGAGCGACGGAGGCGAAGTATGACCGACGAGGAAATCGTCGTCGCGTTCGCCCTGACCAGGCTGGACAACGCGAACAGCGACCTCGACCTGGAAGACGTCGCCGCCCTCATGGTGCGTCGCCTGCCCCCCGACCAGATGCTCGACCTCGCCGCCCGCAACCTCGCCGAACGAAACGAGCTGCGCGGAGCGCTGTTCGAGTCCGCGGTCGAGCACGTGCTCAGAACCGTGTTGACCGCCCGAGGGCACTGAGCGATGCGACGTATCCGTCGCGAACTCGGCCATCTGGAAACTGCTCCACGAAAGAGCTTGCCGCCGAAATGTTTCCCTTGACGGTGACGCCGGTCGATACCGAAAACGGCATTCACGGCCGGCTTCTCGGGGGCGTACGGATTTCGAGGCCGCCCGCACCCGCGGTGTAGCCGGCATCGAACGCACGAGTTCGTGGGCCGTCGGCGAATATTCGGGCGGAACTCGACCGTCAACACGGGTTTCGGCCTGTCGCTGTCGAGCGATACGCCCGTCGCGGTCGCCGCGCCGGGCTCGCGGGGCGCGCCCAGACGCGACCGTCACCGCATAGTGACGACCCCGGCCTGTCACCAACATGGTGACCCGTAGAACAGCCCGAACATGGTGTGCCGTAAAACAGCCCGGCGGAGTGGGGCGCGGCCCGGCTCGCACAGACGGGAAGCGCCGATCAGCCGCCGACGCCGCCGTGATCGGTCCAGGCGACAGCGCGCAACGGAAACGAGCCCATCCCGCGCACCGGTGTCGGCAGTGCGACCAGTCTGGCACCGGTGTCGGGAACCGCGTCCAGGTTCGTCATCTGCTCGATGATCGGAATTCCCGCACCGAGCAGCGCGTGGTGGCACGGCCGCGTCGGCAGTGCCGTGTCGTCGATGTCGAGCGAGTCGATTCCGACCAACGCGACATTCGCGGCGGCCAACGCATCCGCGACCTCGCCGATCAGGAAAGGATGGGCCGGACTCCGGTACGTCGGCGTGCCCCACCGGACCGACCATCCGGTGTGCACGAGCACCGCCTTGCCCCACAACTGCGCGGGATCCCCGAGCACATCCGGACCGACCGCGCGGATCCCCAGTGCGCGGATAATCACGATCGCCACGTTGAGCAGCCGTTCCAGCGGCAACTCGGCGATATCCGCGCCGTCGGCGCGGAATTGAAAAGGCGCTTCGATATACGTGCCGGTATTGCCGACCATATTCACGCGTGCGATGTCGTGGGTCATCCCGTTCAGCCGCTCGGGTGAAAGCTCCCTGGTGATCCGCGGGTCCGGCAGGCCGGCACAGGTGATCACGCCCTCCGAAATCGGATGCGACAGCTCCACGACAACCCTGCTCATACCAGGGACCGTACCGGTCGATCCCACTGTGCGCGGACGGGTGAGAACCGGAATCATGAGCGACATGCCATATTCGATTGCTGATCAGTAGCTGTGGCATATCATCGTTCGATGGCCCAATGTGAAGTTTGCGGCAACGAGTACAAGATGGCATTCACGGTCGAGGCGCAGGGCGCCCGGCACGTATTCGACTGCTTCGAATGCGCTATCCACCGGCTGGCACCCATCTGCGAGCACTGTCAGTGCCGGATCATCGGCCACGGTGTGGAGGCAGGCGGGCGCTTCTTCTGCTGCGCGCACTGCGCGTTGTCCGAAGGCGCCAAGGGGCTGGTCGACCACATTTGACCCGCGTCCCGTCCGTGATCCGGCGGACGGGAGAAGACCGGCGAGACCTCCGCTTCGCGCTACGCGCAGCCTTGCAGGGTCGCGTTCGTCAGTTCGGTGACCACGTCGCGAACGTCTCGATGCGCACGAAAGGCGTTGATCTGGCGGCGTGCGCCATTACCGCGGGCAAGTACCGTCGCGATGGTGTCGGTGACGAACGCGTCGTCACCCAGCTCCTTCAAGGCGAATCCCAGTGCATCCACAAGCTGGTCGAGTAGTTCGCGAACAGCCGTTACGTGACCGTTCACCGGGTCCATGCCGTCGCCGTCGATGCCGGTGCGTGCGGCCTTCCAATACGCGGCGAGCAGCGTCTCCACCGGGACCGGCGGCGCTGTGCGCCGCTCGGCCAAGGACATTCGCGCTGTCACCACCGCAGCCCGTACCAGAGCCGCGAGCAGCGCGGTCTCCTCGACTGTGGCGGGTATGTCGCTGACGCGGATCTCGACCGTGGGGAAGGCCAGCGACGGGCGGACATCCCAATACACCATCGTCTCGTCGAGAATGCAGCCGCTGGCCATCATCATGGCTACCGTGGCGTCGTATTGATCGGCCGAGGTGAAATAGGGTGGCGGTCCGGCGCTCGGCCAACGCCGCCACAGAATGTTGCGCCAACTCGCGAAGCCGGTTTCGGTACTGCGGTAGATCGCCGAATTCGCGGTCAGCGCCAGGAACAGCGGCAACCACGGGCGCAGGAAATTGCTGACCTGGATCGCGATTTCTCGATCCGGAACTCCGACGTGGACGTGACAGCCGCACAACCCCTGTTCATGTGCGAGCATGCCGAAACCCTCGGCGATCCGCTGAAACCGTGGCGTACGGGTGACCGGAAATCTGAGTGGCACCGTTGGCGGAATCGCCACTGCCAGCAGGCGGGCGCCGTTCTCTTCAGCGCACTCGGCGACGTCTCGACGCAACTCACGCAATTCCTGGAGCAAGCCCGCCGTTGTGCAGTGCACGCCGGTGTTCGTCTCGACCTGGCATTGGGTCAGCTCCAGTTTCAGGTGGATACCGGCTGCCGCCGCCATCCGTGCCACCTCGGTGTTTTTCGCGACAGGTGCACCGGTTTGCGGATCTGCCAGGAGAAACTCTTCCTCAACGCCGACGGTCACGGAGGCGACGTCCATAGCCACGAGATTACTCGCCGATGTCGCGGGTCCCGGATGTGTCAGCTGACGTTGACGCTCCAGCGGGCGAATCCGCCGGCTTATCGGTAACCCGGCTCGCGAAGCTGTTCTCGGCATCCTGCGTAACGAGCGCATTCCACGGCGTATGTTGGCAGCATGTGCCGCCTGTTCGGCCTACACGCCGGGCGTTCCGTGGTGACGGCGACGTTCTGGTTGCTGGACGCGCGCGACAACCTGTCCGCGCAGAGCACCCGCAATCCCGATGGCACGGGCTTGGGTGTGTTCACCGGCGACGGCTCGGCCGTGGTGAGCAAGCAACCGATCGCGGCGTGGCAGGACAGCGCATTCGCCTTCGAAGCTCACGAAATGACGGGGACGACGTTCGTGGCTCATGTCCGGTACGCGTCCACCGGTGCTCTCGAGGTGCGCAACACGCACCCTTTCCTGCAGGACGACCGGATCTTCGCGCACAACGGCATGGTCGGCGGACTGGACGTACTCGATGCACGGCTCGCACAACTGCGCGCCACCGACCTGGTGCTGGGGCAGACCGACAGCGAGCGCGTATTCGCCCTGATCACCGCCTCGATCCGGGCAGCGGAGGGAGATGTCGAAGCGGGTCTGCTCGACGCCATGCGGTGGCTGGCGCGGAACGTGGAGATCTACGCGGTCAACCTGTTGTTGAGCACGGCGACGGACGTGTGGGCGCTGCGCTATCCCGAGCCTCACGAGCTCTACGTACTCGACCGGCGCGATCTACCCGAACAGGCCGACTTCGAGCTGAAAACCTCCCGTATTCACGCGCGGTCCGAGCACCTCGAGACACAGCCTTCCGTCGTGTTCGCCAGTGAGCCGATGAACGACGACCCAGCCTGGCGGCTTCTCGCCCCCGGCACATTGGTGCACGTCGATGCCAACCTGACGATCACCGAACGCACAGCGCTGCCCGATCCGCCGCGACACCAGCTCACACGTGCGGACCTCGGCCCCACCGCCGCGGCCTCACAGCATCCGGCATCGGCTCGATAACCGGCCCAGTGCCTGCGAGACAGCGCCGCGCAACCGGCACCTCGCGATGAATCAGCCTGCGGCTGAATCGATCTCGTTGGAGACGAACATAGCCGTGGTCCGCCGCGCGCAACCAGTTGTTCGGCGAGCCGGTTACCGCAGACAGAGCTGCCGGACTGCCGGTGACCGGTTCACCGCCCGCCTGGTTCCGGCCCCGGGGGCGGCCAGTGATCGGTCCCGCATGGCTCGCGCCGCACGAGACTTGTACTCGGCGAAGGTCCCGGCCCGGCCGTGGCTTTGGGCCTTGCGCCGATCGGCCGCCGGCCCTGTAGCGACATCCGCACAGAGCGGATATTGGAGTGATGGAAATCACATCGGCGCCCGCTTCACGCGGGCCCGGTGTGGCCGGCCCGGTTCGGGTATCCGGGACCGCTGCCGGTCACAGCGTCGTGTTCCTGCATGGTTGGGGTCTGGCGGGGCGCACCTACCGGACGGGGCTGGGGCGGCTCGAACGCCGCGGGATCCGGGTTCATGCGCCGACCATGCCAGGTTTCGGTGGCAGCGCCGGGCTACCGGCGGGCCAGGACAGTCTGCGCGGATACGGCTCGTGGGTGAGCGAGTATCTCAGGTCGCTCGACACCGGTCCTGTCGTGCTGATCGGGCATTCGTTCGGCGGCAGTGTGGCCGCCGTGGCCGCGCACCAATCACCGGGGCTGGTTTCGCGGCTGATGCTGATCAACGCGGTCGGCGGGCCGGTGTGGCGCACCGGCCCGAGCGGTTCCGTTGTTCCGATGGCCGATCGGCCGCTGTGGGATTGGATCGCTCACCTTTATCTGGACCTGCTCCCGGTCCGCCAATCGCCGCGTGTGCTGCCCGCGATCGCGCGAGAGGTGATCCCCGCGGCGGTGGCCAACCCGGTGGCGCTGTGGCGGACCGGCCGCCTGGCCCGCACCGCGGATCTGGTGCGAGAACTCGGCGAAGTGAGCGAGCGCGGCATACCGGTCACGGTCGTGTCGAGCCGCGGCGATGCGGTCGTCCCCGCCGCCGCCAGCGCGGCGCTGTGCGCCGCCCACGACGCCATCCGCGTGATCACGGTCGGCGGCGGCCACAGCTGGCTGCTGTCCGACCCCGACCGGTTCGCTCGTGTGGTGTGCCAGGCCATGAACTATTCGCCGACAGGGTGCGGCGTTCCGTCTCAGGCGTCGGTCCAGGCCCGGTCGGTTCCACGTCCACGCACGAGCGTGGGCCCCGAGATCCGAACTCCGGCGCGCCGCTCTCCGAGGTCCGGGACGAACGGCAGTCCGCTCGATCGCGAAGCGAGCATCGGATGAGACGAATCTTCCGACGCGAGCACGGACATCCAGCGGGCCTCGCAGGTGGTGGCAGTAGTGCTGAGCGTGTCCCCCACAGGCCTATGCGGTCACTTCGCCCGCCGGGGAACTGCCCGAGGCGGGACGCGGGCGGACGCCGGCGTGCATCACCGCTTCCCACCAGGAACTCAACGGACTGGGGTCGGGCCAGATGACCTGATTACGGGAATCATCGACGTCCTGGTGCTCGGGTCTGTTCTGGACCATGGCGCGCTCCTGTCGTAGCCTCGGCAGACCGGCGCCGATCACGACCCGGACGTCCATCTCCCAGTCTCATCGCAGCGTCCCTCGCCGGACAGAGCCGCACGACTCGCACGGCTCAGGACTTTCGTCTCCGGCATCGGCCGTGCGGGTCCGGCAGCAACAGATACTTCACCTGCACCCTGATCGCTGCCCGACGACCCGCCGCCCGGGGACTTTCGTAAGCCTACTTGGTCTTCGGGACGCCGGTCTGTCACCGAGAGCGCATCTTTCCGGCCGGCCCCGGCCAACTGCTGGTCGGCTTCGATCAGCGGGAAACGCATCACTCCGCGGCGAGCCATCGTCGCGGCGGCCGCGCTGAGCGGGCCTTCCCGAAGGGCCCACTCGAGCCTCTATGAACGCGGACAGTGCTCGAGCGCTCGGTCACCTCATGCGGGCCGTTGGGGTTGCCGTCGAAGCCGACCAGCACCCGCGGTCCGCAGGACGCGGACTCGCTGCCCGTGGGACTGCAGTTGCCCGGGTCGATACGTTGGCCCGGACCTCTTGTCTCCGTTCATGTTTCGCCGGGCCGGCCGGCAGGTCCGCTCATCGGCGAGATCGAGCAGCACCCCGGCCGGGCAGCCTGCCGAGAATCGGGGCAGCACTGACACATTCGAGGCGGGGCGCAGTACTTCATCCCGATTCCCTTGGGCTCGGCGCTGTTCCAGCTACCAGGCGGTGTGGGTGTTCACGGGTGTCACCGCTGTGCTGTTCGGGCCGGTGCCGGGCTGAGCACCCGTCGGTTCCTTTGACAATCGGCTTCGGGCCACTTAAGTTCCACCCTGCAACGTGCCGTACGTCACTGTCAGTGCTGCAGGGGGGCAAGGGATGCCACCACCGGGAACGACGCGCAGATCCCTGCTGCACGCGGCGGGTATCGGCGCGGCAGCGCTCACCGCGGCGGCATGTACCGGCTTCGCGACCACCGGCGGCGGCGCAATGATCATGCTGTCCACCCAGTTTCGGCCCGTGGACGAGGCCGAACGCTTCCGGGCCCTGCTGGGCCGGACCGCACCCGGCGTCAGTTACGTGACCGTCGAGGAGGGCCCCTTCTCGACGCAGGTGCACAGTCAGGTGGGAGCGAGCTCGACGAAGATCGGGCTGCTCGCCGGTCTGCACGGCGATCTTGCCCCGCTCGCCCCGACATACCTGCAGGACTTGACCGGCCTGCTCCTCGAGCTCGGAAACCGCGGCTGGTCACCGGATTACCTGCGGCTCGCGCGATCCGGCACCGACCGCACCTGGTACATCCCCTGGGCCACGGCAAGTTACGTACTCGCCGCACACACCGACGCGCTGGAGCACCTGCCCTCCGGCGTCGATGCCGCGGCGCTGACCTACGACCAATTTCTCGACTGGGCCGTCGCGGCCCGCCGCGCCAACGGCAATCGCCCTGTGCTGGGTCTGCCCGCCGGCCCGAAAGGGTTGCTGCACAGGTTCATTCAAGGCTATCTGCTGCCGTCCTTCACCGGCGGTCAGATGACCACGTTTCGTTCCGCCGAGGCCGTGACCGCCTGGGAGTACCTGCGCGAGCTGTGGGCCAACTGCGTCCCGGCGAGCACGACCTACGACTTCATGCAGGAGCCGCTCGAGAGCGGCGAGGTGCGCGTGGCCTGGGATCACGTGGTGCGCTTGGTGCACGCGCCCGAACGCGATCCCCGGAATTGGCGGATGCTGCCCGCGCCCCGCGGCAAACACGGACTGGGCTACATGGCCGTGCTGGCTGGGCTGGCAATTCCCCGCGGCTGCCCCGATTTCGAGCTGGCGCAGCGCACCATCACCGCATTGACCCAGCCGGACAGGCAGATTGCGCTGCTGCGCTCCAATGGTTTCTTCCCCGCGGTCAGTGCGGCGATCCCAGGAGATCTGCCCCCGGCGATCGAACTCGAGGCCGATGCGGTGCGACGCCAGCAGCAGGCGCCGGGCGCGATCGTCTCGCTGCCGCCGGTGGGCCTCGGCCGGCGTGAAGGTGAGGTGAGCAAGGTGTTCCAAGACTGTTTTCGCTCGATCGTGCTGGGCGGGGCAGATATTCGATCGACCCTGGATCAGCAGGCGCGGGTGCTGCAAGGCATTCTCGACGACCTGAAGGTACCGTGCTGGGCCCCCGACCCGGCCGCCGAGCTGTGCCGGGTCGGGTAGCCATGACCGGACGACTGCGCTCCCCATGGATGCTGCTGCTGCCCTCGCTGGTACTGATGGCGGCCCTGTTCGGCTGGCCGCTGCTGCAGGGCGTGCTGGCCGCCTTCGGAAACGGTCACGGCTTCACGCCGGCCAACTGGCAACGCCTGTTCGGTGATCCGTACTTCCTGAAAGCGCTGCGGAATACGTTGCTGCTGCTCGTCATCGTCGTCCCGATCCAGCTTGTGCTCGCCGTCGGGATGGCGCTGCTGCTGCAGGCCCGGCCCCGATTCGCGGGCGGGCACTTCTACCTCTGGTGCCTGCCACTGGCGATCTCCGAACTGGCCGCGGGCCTGGTGTGGCTATCGATCTTCGGCGATCGTGGATACCTGAATTCGCTGCTGGTATGGCTCGGGCTGTCCCGCGACGGAGTGCAATGGCTGAATTACCAGCACACCGGCACCATGCTGTTGGCCGTCGGGCTCGCCGAGATATGGCGCGCCACTTCGCTGGTATTCGTCATAGTGGTCGCGGGAGTGCAGCTGATCCCGCGAGATTACGACGAGGCCGCACAAGTTTTCGGCGCCGGCCTGTGGCAGCGACTGCGACACGTCACGCTGCCGCTGCTCGCACCGAGCCTGCAGGCGGCGCTGATCCTGCGAACCATCCTGGCACTGCAGGCTTTCGCGGTCGCACAGGCTTTGACCGGGCGAGATTTCCCGCTGCTGGTCGGCGAGACATATCAATGGTATTCGAATCTGCAGAATCCCGCGGTGGCGAGCTGCGTCTCCCTTGTCGTGCTCGCTATTTCACTCGGCACCGCGGTGTTGTATCTGCGGACCGTGCGACAGCCGGAGGCCGCGCGATGAGCGAGGTGATCCCGAATACCGTTGCCACCGAGTCGCGAACCGTCCTTCCGCCGGTCGACCGGGCACCGCTGCGCAGGCGGCGGTGGCGGGCCATAGGTGTCCAGCTGGGGTGCATCGCGGTGACGGTGTTCATGGCATTGCCGATCGTGC
>CBJNFW010000094.1:0-27077 GCA_966435935.1 uncultured Nocardia sp. | reverse complement strand
CCCCACCGCCCCGGGCATCCAGGGCACCAACCCCAGACACCTACAACCTTAGGGAACACCACCATGCGCTTCGCCGTCCACTACATCGACTTCCTGCCGGGCGATCCGGCCGCACTGGGCCCGACCCTGTCCCGCACCGCCGTCGCCGCCGAACAGGCCGGCGCCGAGATCTTCACCCTGGCCGACCACTTCTTCCAGATGGAGGCCGTGGGCAAGGCCGAGGACCCGTTCCTCGAGGGATACACCAGCATGGGTTTCCTGGCCGGGCGGACCGAGAGGATCACCCTGACCATGCTGGTCACCGGTGTCACCTACCGCCATCCCGGCCTGCTGGCCAAGATCGCCACCACCCTGGACGTACTGTCCGGCGGACGGTCCATGCTGGGCCTCGGCGCGGCCTGGTACGAACGCGAGCACACCGCGCTGGGCGTGCCGTATCCGCCGCTGCGCGACCGGTTCGAGATGCTCGAGGAAACCCTGCAGATCTGCCTGCAGATGTGGAGCGAGAACGACGGCCCGTACCAGGGCAAGCACTATCAGCTGGCGGAGACCATCTGTCAGCCGCAGCCGATCCGCCGCCCGCCGATCCTGCTCGGCGGGAGCGGCGAGAAGAAGACCTTGCGCATGGTCGCCCGGTACGCCGATGTCTGGCATACGAACGCACCGGTGGACGAACTGCCGCACAAGATCGGGGTGCTGCACCGGCACTGCGAGACGTTCGACCGTGACCCGGCCGAAATCCGCATCCACACAGGCAATTTCACCGATCCGTTCACGGACGTCGACGCCTACCTGAAGAACGCGGAGGCGTGCGCGGCGCTGGGGATCGAGCTGATCAACGTCGGCCCGGTCCCCGGCACCCCGGACCCCGCGGGATGGGTCGAACGGTTCGGCGAGCAGATCGCACCTCGCCTCGCCGAGATCGGCTGATCGAGTCCGGCGAACGCCTTCCACGACCCGCGGCGACCGGATGGAACAGCGGCACGCGGTCCCATCCGGCCTGGTCGGCACCCCTGCGGTCGAGCTGTCGGCCGGTATCGGAACGCTACGGGGATTGTATGAGACCCCGAGTCCCATATATCCTGGAGTCACGAGCCGGTGCATCGCGCCCGCAAGAACCGGGGCGGATGCCCGGCACAGGCTCAGGAGGCACCGATGACGTTGTCCGATACCCGCAGCGCCGATCCGTTCGGCGCGCACTACCGTGACATGCTGGCGACCCTGTCCGACGGATCGGTGCGCCGGAATTTCGATCCCTATCTCGACATCGATTGGGACAGCCCGGAACTGGCGATCGACCCGGACGACCCGCGCTGGGTGCTCGATCCCGAGATCGATCCGCTCGGCGCGACCGACTGGTACCGGGCACTGCCCCTGGAACGGCAGATCGAGATCGGCAGATGGCGCGTGGCCAATGTGGTCAAGGTCGGCCTGGCTTTCGAGACGGTGCTGATCCGCGGCCTGATGCAGTATGTGCTCAAGCTGCCCAACGGGGCCGCGGAGTTCCGGTACTGCATGCACGAGATGACCGAGGAGTGCAACCACATCCAGATGTTCCAGGAGCTGGTGAACCGGATCGGCGTGGACGTGCCCGGTATGCGCCCGGTCTTCCGGGCGCTGTCGCCGTTCATCGGCGTGGCGGGTGGATACGCGCACGTCATCCTGGTCATCGGCATCCTGGGCGGCGAGGAGCCCATCGACCACTACCAGAAGGCGATGATCCGGGCCGGTGACCGGCTGCCGCCCGCCGTGCTGCGCACGATGCAGATCCACATCGCCGAGGAGGCCCGGCACATCTCCTTCGCTCACGAATTCCTCACCGCGCACATCGAGAAGATGAGCCCGACCGGGAAAGCGATGTGCGCCTTGGCGTTTCCGCTGGCGATGCGCTGGCTCGCGGGTGAGATCATGGCCCCGCCGCAATCCTTCGCCACCCGCTTCGACATCCCCCGCGAGGTGTTCCGCGAGGCATTCTGGCGAGCGCCGCGGTCCCGCCGGATCCTGGCCGGCTACTTCGACGACGTCCGCAAACTCGCCGACGACCTGGGTCTGCGTCCCCCGCTGGCCCGCAAGGTCTGGCAGTTACTGCACATCGACGGCGACTCGTCGCGCTACCGCAGCGAACCCGCGCGCCGGCTCAACCCGCCCACCGCCCGCTCGGCCGCCGCATCCTGACACCGCCGCCCGGCCGGACCGAGCCCGCACCGTCGCTCGGCCCGGAAAGTCGTTGTGGCCGAGCAGGATTCGAAATGGCCCGGGCCGGGCACGCAACGGTCGTGCGCCGACCGGGATCAGTCCTGCGAGCCGGACGCGGCCAGCGTTTCGATGAGTTGCAGCAGCGGGAGATCCGGATCCAGCACGACACCGTGAGCACGGGCAACGCCGTCCAGAACGTTCCAGGCGTAACCCGCCAGCTCGGCGATCAGGCGTTGCCGGGGCAGGGCCGGGGCCGGATCCCGGGACCAGCGGGTGACCGTGGCCTCGGTCATCGACACGATGGCGAAGGCCATGGTGTCGACCACGGGCGGATCGGCGACGCCGACGATGCCGCCCAGGCCGGTGACCAGGCGCGCGGCGCGGCGGGTGATGCTGCTCAGCAGACCGCTGAGAGCGTCGCCGCCCTCCTCGTCGCCCTCGGCGGGACCGGTGCGCAGGAATTCGTGCAGGCGCGGGTGGTCGCAGATCCAGTCCACGACGACGCCCACCGCGCGGGTGAGAATCTGCGCGATCGAACCCTCGCCGATGTCCAGGGCCGTGTCCAGGGCGTCGGTGAAGCGGTCGCCGATCGCCGAACGCACCCGGCGGTCGAGTTCCTCCCGGCCCGAGAATTGCCGGTACAGCACGGATTTGGCCAATCCCGCGCGTGCGGCGATCTGCCGGGCCGAGATGTCGGCGCCGGCCGGAGTCTCCTCCACCAACTCGATCGCCGCCTGGACGATCCGCGCCCGGCGTTGGTCGTTGTGCGGCTGCCAGCGCGTCTGCCGTCCGCCCGCCACCTCCGGGGACGCCGCTGCTGTGGACACCCCAGAAGTGTAGGCCGCCCGCGCCCGCGCGGCGTACCTCTCGGCGAGAGCTCAGCGCGTTTCCCGCCAGCGCGCGATCGCGCGCCCGGCCTCGGTGACCGGCGGTTCGCGGTACATCCACTCCCGGGCCAGCCGGTGCCAATTGTTCGTGCAGTTCAGCTGCCCCAGTGCGGCCAGGGTGAACAGATCCACCCGCCGCGAGAACACGTGTTCCGGCGGCAGGTGTTGACTGCGCATCCCGCGGAACTCCGACGAGCGCGGATCGAGCGCGAGAACGAGCGCGCCGGTGGCGAATTCGGGATCGAGGGTGATCTCCTCGTCGAGCAGATGCCAGCCGGTCGCGGCCCAGACGTAATCCAGGCATTCCTGAACGGTCACGCCCGAATCCGGATCGATGATCTCCCGGCTCACCCACCAGTCGTACAGATCCTCACCGCGATATTCGGCCGCGGCCTGCAAGGCGGCGCGTTCGAGTTCGACGTGAGCGGGATCCATGTTGTGATACAGCCCGAAATCCACGAAGGCCAAACGCCCGTCCGCGGCGAGCAGGATATTGCCCGGATGCGGATCGCCGCAGAATTCGTAGTCCGTGAACACCGGCTCGATGTAGAAGCGATAGATCAGCTCACCGAGTCGATCGCGTTCGGCGCCGGGCAGGTCCCGGAGCCGGTCGAAGGACTCTCCGTCGACAAATTCGGACACCAGAACGCTTGGCCCGCAATACTGTTCGATACTGTCCGGCACCACGATGTACGGGTGGCCGCGATAGCGCTCGGCGACGCGATGCTGATTGCGGGCCTCGCGCGGATAGTCGAGTTCGCTGCCGATATTGCGGGCGATTTCATCCAGAACGTCACTGTCGGCCGCGCTCGGCAGAATGGATTTCCACAACCTGCTGAACATCGCGAGATTGCGCATATCCGCCTCGACGGCCTCGTCCACGCCGGGATATTTCACTTTGACCGCGACCTCGCGGCCGTCGCGCAGGGTGGCCCGGTAGACCTGGCCGATCGAGGCCGCGGCGATCGCGGTCTCGTCGAAATCGGCGAACACTTTCGCCAGCGGGCCCAGATCCGCTTCGATGACCGCACGCATCCGGTGGAACGGCTCCGCGGGTGCGTGGTCCCGCAGCTCGGCGAGCTTGCCGCGGAACATCTCCCGATGTTCGGCGGGCAGCAGATCGACATCCAGCACCGAGAGCATCTGCCCCAGTTTCATCGCGGCCCCGCGCAACCCGCCGAGCACGGTGACCAGTTGCTGCGCCGCCTGCAGCGTGGACCGTTCGGCCAGGACCCGGCGGGCCTGCTCGGTGCGGCCCAGCATCGACAACCGTGTGCCCACCCCGCGGATGGTCTGTTCGGCGGCCAGCCTGCCCAGCTTGCCGCCACGCGCCAGGCGGCCCTTCGGCACCCGAGCACTCATTGTGCGAACCTCCCTCACCCGAGCCACGACGCGCGGGTTCGCCACACTCTTCGCACTTTCGGCGATATCGGCAACCCCTGCCGACCTAAACTGAGCGCTGCTCATCTTCTCCGACCCAGGCAGGAGGTAGTGATGCCACCGAAGGCCGCCGGCCAGCGTCGCCGTCCGACCCAGGAACGTTCCAGGGCGACAAGGGAACTCATACTCGACACCGCCGCCCGGCTGTTCGGCGAACGCGGCATCGCGGAAACCTCCACCAACCGGATCGCGGCCGAGGCCGGGATCAGCATCGGCACCGTCTACCGCTACTTCTCCGACCGCGCGGTCATCGTCGAGGAATTGCTGCGCCGGCTGCTGGAGAGCGTGGAACAACGGCTCACCAAACACGCACTGGGACTGCCCGGTCAGTCCATCCTGGAACAGGTGACCCGCATCCTGGAGGTCATCACCGACGAACTGGTGGACAACGCCCGGCTGGTGCGCGCCCTGGTGGCCGGAGTGCAGTTCTACAACAGCGGAATTCCCGAGTTCGAGCCGCGACTGCGGTTGCTGATCAAGGTGATGGTCATCCAGATTCTCGGCCCCGGCGACGATCACCGCTACGACACGATCAGCTTCGTGCTGATGAACACCTGTTTCGCCGCCGTACTGCGCGCCTCGGCACTCGAGGTGGACAGTACCGAACGGCACGAGGCCATCGCCATGACCGCGCAGATGATCGCCGCCTGGTGCGAGGCACAGCTCGCCGAACAGGCGGCGTGACCCGCGTCCAAAGATGAGCACTCCGCCATCTCTCGGTACCTCCGCCACTCCGCAAGGCTGCCCGAACAGCGCCATTCGACCTGGTAGAGGCGATAATCGGCAGCCGCTGAGAATTACCCGAAGAGGAGTAGAAGGTGAGCTATCGCTCGGATTACCGTCTTCGATAGGGCATACGTCCGGTAACAGCAACGGAGCCGGCCGGGCGGACGCCCGCCCCGCGTGCAATCGGCGCGGGGACGACGGTGACAGGAGGTCACACGTGACGATCGACAGCCTCGCCCGCCCCGAACTGCGCGCGGTGAAAAACCCGACGGCGGCCCCGTCGGTGCGTGCAGTCGACACCCTCGCCCGCACCGTACTGGCCCGTCTCGCCGAAGCCGCCGAGATCTGCGAGCAGTCCGAGCAATTCATCGCCGCGGACATCAAGGCGGTCGTGCGGGCCTGCGCCGAATCGCTGGTCCAGGGCATGACCGGTGGCCCGCTGCCCGGCCCCGAACGCCTGGAGAACGCCGCCGCCGGATGCGCCCGCGCCGACATCCCCATCGATGCGGTCCTGTCCGCGGTTCGTGCGGGTTTCACCGTGGCGCTGGATCAGATGTTCGAGCGCACGAGTCCGGCGAACAGCCAAGGCGTGCTCACGGCCACCACCACGATCCTCGAGCTTTCGAAGGTGTTCACCTCCGCGGTGGGCATGGCGTACGTCCGTGAGCGCCGCGCCGAGGCCGCCGAGCAGCAGACCGCCGCGCACAGCCTGACCTCGGCGCTGCTCGCCGGTACCAGCACCGCGAAGGCCGGAGCGCGCGAATTGCCGGTCGCCGACCGCTATTTCGTCCTCGCCGTCGGTTTGGCGGCCCATCCCGACGAGAGCCGGCCGCATCTGGACCGGCAGGTCGTCGCCCGGCGCAAGCTGCGGCGCGTGCAGGCCGAGCTGGCGACGACGCTCGCGGGGCAGGCGCTGTCGCTGCTGTCCGTCGACGGCGGCACCGTTCTCGTACCATCCACGGCCGCAACGGATTCGGATCTCGACGGCCTGGTCGGCGACCTGTCCCGCGCGGCCCAGACGCCGATCACGGTCACCGTCGTCACCGCCGGGCCGCAGAAGGTTCCCGGAGCCGCCCACCTGGCGCACGAACTGCTGGACACCGTGCACCATCTGGGGCTGGGCCCGGGTCTGTACCGATTCACCGAACTGGCCCTGCAGTACCAGCTGACCCGCCCCGGAATCGGCCGCGACGCGCTCGAAACCCAGCTCACCCCGCTGGACGAGCATCCCGACCTGCTGGAAACCCTGCGGATCTACATCGCCGCCAATCTCAGCCGCGTCCGCACCGCACGCCTGCTGGACGTACACCCGAACACCGTCGACTACCGCCTGCGCCGCATCGCCGGTCTCACCGGATTCGACCCCGCTCAGACGACCGGCCTGTGGTATCTGCACTCCGCCCTGGTAGCGCGCATGGGCCGGCACCCCCGCCCGGCCGCACCGCTGCGAATGCCCGCGGGCCACGAGGTGAGCCTCGACAGCGACTGCGCCTGAACCGCTTGTCCGCCAGCGCTTCCGCGCACCGGCAGCGCCGTCGGCAGCGAGCGGCCACATCCCGCTGGGGTACCGTCTGCTCGGCGGCAGCGACCACGGCGGTCCGGCCGGTTCGGAACGTACCCGAGGGGGTCTCATGCGCAGTTCGGACACAGTGTCCGGTCGGGACCCACGATTGCCCGGTTCGGCATCGCGCGACGCCGACCGGTCGATACGACGGTGAGCCGCCGTCGGATCGTGGTGGCCGGAACCTCCGGATCCGGTAAGACGAGGCCGGCTCGCCGGATATCCCGGGGGCTGGGCGTACCGCACATCGAACTCGACGCCATCCACCATCAGCCCGGCTGGACTCCCATGCCCGAGCGGGAATTCCGGGCCGCGGTCACCGAGCGGATCGCCCCCGACGCGTGGGTGATCGACGGCAACTACCAGAGCAAACTCGCGGATACGGCGTGGCGCAAGGCCGATACCGTCGTCTGGTTCGATCTGCCGCGCGCGCTGGTCACCCGGCAGATCGTCCGGCGGACACTCGGCCGGGCACTCACCCGGCGCACGCTGTGGAACGGCAACCGGGAGAACTGGCGCGACCTGCTCTCCCTCGATCCCGGGCGATCGGTCATCGTGTGGTCCTGGAAGACACACTCCGGCAATCGAATACGTTACGAGGCCGCGCAGTCCGATCCCGCCTTCCGGCACATCGAATTCATCCGCATTCGATCACATCGCGACGCGGACGCATTGCTCGCCGGTCTGCGTCGCTCGAACCGAAGGTTTCGCTGTCCGTAGCTCATCCCGGCTGGGCAGGCCGCACCGCTCGGATACCACGCCGACATGGTGGATCGACCGAGCGGGAGAGGTCACGGGACAGCGCGGCCATCATCGTACGGCCCAGGAGCGGACCCGGGTACCCCGTCGGCACGGTCACGCCCGGTCAACGGTCGCGGGTGCGGCGAAGCCCGCATGCGAGCGCGGGTCGGGCTCAGGCGCCCGCGGCCACGCGAGCCGGGGCGAAGCGGCTCTCCACGGGCTCCAGTCCGTAGTGCCCGCGCAGCGTCGTGGCGGTGTACTCGGTCCGGAACAGGCCGCGCTGCTGCAGGATCGGCACCACACGGTCGACGAAATCGGTGAGCCCGCCCGGCAGATACGGCGGCATGATGTTGAATCCGTCGGCCGCACCGCCCTCGAACCAGGCCTGCAACTCGTCGGCGATCTGCTCCGGCGTTCCGGCGAAGGTGCGGTGTCCGCGACCGCCGCCGAGCTTGCCGATCAACTGCCGCACGGTCAGGTCCTCGCGTTCGGCGAGTTCCTTCACCAGGGTGAATCGGCTCTTGCCGCCCTGGATGTCGCTCTCGGCGGGCAGCGGCGGCAGCGGTGCGTCGAGGGCGTGCTCGGTCAGATCGACACCGAGCATGCTCGACAGCTGCCGCAACGCGTAATCGGGCGAGATCAGGTCGGTGAACTCCTGTTCCAGCGCGCGGGCCTGCTCGGCGCTATCGGCGATGAACGGAACCAGTCCCGGCAGCACCTTGAGCTCGTCCGGCGACCGGCCGTATCGGGCCAGCCGGGACTTCAGGTCCTGGTAGAACCGGCGTCCCTCGTCGAGGGTGCGCTGCGCGGTGAACACCGCCTCGGCATGCCGAGCGGCGAATTCCTTTCCGCTCTCCGATGATCCGGCCTGCACCAGCAGCGGACGCCCCTGCGGACTGCGCGGCGAGTTCAGCGGGCCCCGCACCCGGAATCGCTCACCGCGGTAATCGATCGTATGCACCTTGTCCGGATCGGCGAAGACGCCGGAGCCGGTTTCCAGTTCGAGGGCATCGGATTCCCAACTGTCCCAGAGGTTCAGGGCGACATCGAGAAATTCCTGGGCACGCTCGTAACGACGCGCGTGTTCGGGAATGGCATCGTAGCCGAAGTTGTACGCCTCCTCGGCGTTACCGGAGGTGACGATGTTCCAGCCTGCCCGGCCGTGGCTGATGTGGTCGAGCGAGGTGAATTTGCGTGCCAGATTGAACGGTTCGTTGTAACTGGTCGACGCGGTCGCGATCAGCCCGACGTGCTCGGTCGCCGTGGCGATCGCCGAGAGCAGCGTGATCGGTTCGAACACCGCCGGGGCGTTGCGCTCGATGCGCGGGCCCACGGCGAGGTTGTCCGCGAAGAACACCGAGTCCAGCCGCCCGCGTTCGGCGATGCGGCCGAGCTCCCGGAAGTGCTCGACATCGAGGAGGCGATGCTCTTCGGTGCGCGGATGCCGCCAGGCGGCCTCGTGGTGGCCGACGCCCATCAGGAAGGCGTTGATGTGAAAGGTCTTGCGCGGTCTGGACATTCGAGGTGAATCCTTCGTCGGGGCTACTGGCCGGAGCTGGTGCGCCAGCGCGAGAGCCGGCGTTCGACGGCCAGGAGTACGCCGTTGAAGACCAGCCCCACCAGGGAGATGGCGATGATGCCGGCGTACATGTCGGGGATCTGGAAGTTCTGCTGGGCCGCGGTGATCAGATAGCCGAGACCGGCTCGGGCGCCGACCATTTCGGCGGCGATCAGCACCAGGATCGAACTCGAGGCGGCCATTCGCAGACCGGTGAAGATCGAGGGCAGCGCCGCGGGCAGGATCACTTTCTGGAACAACCGCACCGAGGAGAAGCCCAGCGAGGTAGCGGATTTCACCAGCAGCGGGTCGGCCGTACGGACACCGGTGATGGTGTTGAGCAGGATCGGGAAGAAGCCCGCGTACAGCACCAGCGCGACCTTGGAGGTCTCGCCGATGCCGAGGATCAGGATGAATACCGGCAGCAGTGCCAGAGCGGCGGTGTTGCGGAACAATTCCAGGATCGGGCCGAGGAATTCGGCCACCGGCCGGTACCAGGCGATCGCCACGCCCACGGGCACCGCGGTCACCACGGCCAGCGCGAAACCGACCAGAGAACGACTCAGGCTGGTGGATACGTGCTCCCACATCTGCCCATTCCGGATCAGCTCCGCGAAGGACTGCACCACCGTGGAGAACGGCGGCAGGAAGACCGGGTCGACCAGGCCGATCCGGGGCGCGACCTCCCACAACGCCAGGAACAGCGCGATCGCGATCACCGGCTTGCCGAACCGCCACGCGGCCCGGCCCGCCACCCGCGCCAGCCGTGCGGCCGGGGACCGGCTCGGGATTGTGCCGGGCTGTCTTACCGCAGGCGTATCCGGCTGCGCCGCAACGGCATCCGCGTCGTCCGAGTTCGCGACAGGCGAGCGCTTTCCGCTGTCTTTCGGTTGCGTGACAACGGCATTCGCGGCCGACGGGGGGTCGGTCCGCTCGGTCTCGTCCCACGCTCTCGCGGCATCGGCTTGGATATCGATCGCCTGATCGGTGCTGGACAGTGCACTAGACATGCGCGGGCCTCCTGTCGTTTCCCTGCGTGGACGCGGCGACGCCCTCGAGCTGTTCGGCCCGGTTGACTTCGGTGTGCAGCAGCGTCCAGATGTGGTGCCGGATTTCCCGGAACCGCTCGGAGGAGCGGATATCGGTCTCGGCGTCCCGATCCTGCTCGTTCCCGCGGTCGAGATCGACCTCGACGATCGCCTTCACCCGCCCCGGGCGCGAGGTGAGCACCGCGACGCGCTGGCCCAGATACACCGCCTCGTCGATGCCGTGCGTGATGAACAGGATGGTCTTACCGGTGCTGCGCCAGATCCGTAGCAATTCGTCCTGCAACGTTTCCCGGGTCTGGGCGTCCAGTGCGGCGAACGGCTCGTCCATCAGCAGCACCTCCGGGTCGAAGGCAAGGCTGCGGGCGATTGCCACGCGCTGCTTCATACCGCCGGACAGCTCGTGCGGATAGCGATCACCGAACTTGTCGAGCCCCACCAGCTCCAGGTAGTGCTCCGCGATCGAACGACGCTCCCGGCGGCGAATCCCCTTGGCCTCCAAGCCGAATTCGATATTGCCCCGCGCGGTTCGCCACGGCAGCAGCGCGTACTGCTGGAACACGATGCCGCGATCCAGTCCGGGCCCGGTGATCGGCCGCCCGTCCAGGAGCAACTGCCCGGCGCTGGGCTTGCTCAGACCGCCCAGCAGATCCAGCAGTGTCGATTTACCCGAACCGCTGGGACCGACCAGCACCAGGAATTCGCCGTCGCTCAGTTCCAGGCTGATGTCTTCGAGCGCGGTGAAACTCTCCCGCTCGCCACGTACCTGGAACTCCTTGCGCACCCCGCGCAGAACCAGTTTCGTCGATGTGCTCACTTCGCCACCTCCTCGCCACTGGGTCCGCTCGCGGGCGGATACGTGCCGTTGGCATAGGGATTGAACTTGTTGGTGTAGATATCCTTCGCGGCGACCTTGCCCGCGGGCAGCTGGTGGTTGCGCACCAGCCAATCGATCCAGATCTGCAACTCCTTGTCCGCGATCACCGCGCCGGGAACGGGGATGCCGGAACTCTTGTAGTACTTCAGCAGGCCGGCATTCTCGTTGCGGCCGCGCTTGTGAATGATGTCGGCGAACCGGGCCACCACCTGATCACGCGGTGTCACCTGCAGCCAGCGGATGGCGCGGGCGGTGCCCTGCACGAAATCCTTGACCGCGTCCCCGTGCTGCTGGATGAAGTCGTTGCGGAAAACGTATGTGCCGTAGTCGAATTGACCGAACAGGTTCTTGTCGGTGTAGAGCGTGTGCACCCCGCCGCGAGCGACGGCGTTCTCCAGGAACACCCCTTGCAGGGCGGCCACGTCGACCTGTCCGGTGCGCAATGCCTCCTCGGTGCTGGTCGGCGGCAGCACGACGAATTGCACCCGGGCGATCTCCGCTTCGCTCAGGCCCTGCTCGTGCAGCCACTCGCGGGTGATGAACTCGTGGTGCGCGCCGAGGGTGTTGACCCCGACCTTCTTGCCGATCAGATCCCGCGCGGTCGTTATCCCGGAGTCGTCGCGCACGAAATACCCGGTGTAGGACCGCTCGTCGGCCCCGTACGAGCTGAGCACCGAGGTGACCGGCGCGCCGCCCGCGATCAGTTTGACCACCGCGCCGTTGAACGCGCTGCCGAATTCGACCTGTTTGGTAGCCGCGGCCTGGATATTCGCCGGGCCGCTGGTGGTGTCGCCCTGCCACTGCAATCGGACCTTGGTGAAGAACCCGAGATCCGCGGCCAACTCGTAGGGCTGGACGGTGCCGGTGGAGCCCTGGTACCGCAGGATGGTCTTACCGTCGGCGGTGGTGCTCACCCCCTGAGTGCCGCAGGCGCTCAACGCGACTGCGAGCGGGACGGCAAGCGTGCAGGCGAGGGCGCGGATCGCGCGCGATCGCCGTAATCGAAACAGCATGGAGCGGTACTTTCACTGAATACGCCTGTGGTACAGCGTGTTACGGATCTACTGAGGTATCGGAACGACATCGGGCGTCCGGATCGGCGCATGCGGCGCCGCACCGGGGCCGACTCCTCAGCCGCGACAGGTGGCCGAGGCCAGGCGCATCAGGTCGACGGTGCGGCGCCGGGTCAGCGGAACGATCAGGGTCATCCCAGCTCCTTTGCAACCGTGGGGAATTCGCGATGATCCGGGTAGATCATCATGGTGCGGGGCGGCCGGAGGGTCCGGCAAGATTCTTTTCACGGTATGGAAATCAGCGTGATTCGAATTCGGCGAGGGCATCCGGCCCGACCAGCGGGCCGATGCGATGTGCGATACCGCGCATGGCCGGGATCACGCTGCGGATCAGTTCGTCGTCCAGCCGGGCCGAGCGGGCCTGGACCCCCAGCACACCTCGGACCTGCCGATCGGGGCCGACAACGGGTACCGCGATGGATCGGACCGGATCGTCGGTCTCGATCAGTTCGCTGGCGAATCCATTGCGCCGCACACGTTCCAGCTCGGCGTGCAGGGTGCTCGACCTCGCCGGGCGGGAATCCGATTGCGCGGCTTTCTCTTCCAGCACGGTGTGCACCGAGGAGAAGGCCAGCAGCGCCTTGCCGACCGCGCTGGTCCGCAGCGGCGCACGCGATCTGGGCACCTGATTCGGGCAGAAGTACACCGGCGGACGCGCCTGGAAGACGGTCACCGCCTCGCGGTCCTCCACCACGCTCAAACTCACCGTGATGCGGATACCCGCCGCGAGCGCGTACAGATGCGGCGCGGCCGAGTCGAGCCCGAACCTGGACAGTGCGGGCCGGGCGAGCATGGCCAGACCGGAGCCGATGCGATATCGATCGGTCGCCGCGTCCTGCTCCAGCAGCCGCCCGCGGACCAGCGCCTGCGCCAGCCGATGCGTCGTGCTCACCGGCAGGCTCGCCAGCTGAGCCAGTTCACTCACCGACAGCTCGGGATCGTCTCCCTCGAAGCAGTTGAGCACGTGTACCGCACGGTCGACGGCGCGGGCACCCGAACGGGGTTCCTCGTTGGCGGCCATGGTTCCTCCCGGCGTTTCGACGCGACGTAACGACGAACTATGGCCGCGCGCCCGGCCCGCGACAAGAGTTGTGCGCAGCGAGAGCCCAGACCTGGCCCGGTCGCCGGGTGGTGTGGCGGCGCGACGATTAAGGTTTGTGCTGAGAACTCGATGTGAACCACTGCGAGGAGTCGACCGGGTGCTGCGAGATGTTACCGTTGCCGCCGCGGTGGCCGTGCTGACCGTGGCCACCGCGCAGCCCGGTGCGGCCGCCCCGCTGCCGTGGGCGCCCGCGCCCGTTAACGCCTGTGGCGAAACGGGTTTCGATCCGGTGGCCCGGACACCGAAGCCGACCGCGACGCCCCCGCAGCCCGCGCCCGCGCAGCCGCCCACCCTCCAGGTCCAGGTGTTGCAACCCAAGATCACGCCGGTGAAGGTGCCCAAGCAGTTGCACAACACCCGGATCGCACCGGCGGCGCTGCCTGCCGATCTGTGCGCCAATCCGTGCCCGCAATTGGCCGAGGGGCGCACGCGGACCTCGTATCCGATTCCGCCGGGTACGCCGACGTGGCCGGAGGGTCCGCCGCCGCCGGCCACCACGACGACGCCGACCACCACCCCGCCGACCACGACGCCGCCGCCGGCCGAGACTCCCTCCCCGACGCCCTGGCAGCTGCCCAAGTTGCAGTTCGTACCGCACCCGGAGACGATCCCGCTGCCGGTCACCCTGCTCGGCCCGGACGTCACCGGCCCACGTCCGCAACCGATTCCGCCCGTGGTCCATCCGCCGGTGCAGGCCGCGCCCGTCACGCGCGCGCCCGCGCCGTTCCGGATCGGCGACGTCTATCCGGTCACTCAGCTGACCGGACCCGGATCGCAGAACCGCACCGATGTGCGCTGGCAGGTGGACGACACCGATCTGGGACTGATGTGGGAATCCGCGCCGGGACGGATCGCGGTCGCCTTCGGCGATACCTTCGGCACGGGCTTCCACGACGGCGGGCCGAGCGGCGGAGACTGGCGCAGCAACGTGATCGGCTTCAGCTCCGACCACGATCTCGCGCACGGGATGAATATCGACTCCATGGTCTCGGACGCACCCTGTCACGCCACGGAGGTGCTGGGCAGCTACAAGGTGAACAACTTCGAGATCACCGTTATCCCGACCTCCGGATTCGCACTCGGCGATCGGCAGTATCTGAGCTACATGTCGGTCGCGCGGTGGTCCGAGAAACCGGGCCGCTGGTGGACCAACTACGGCGGTCTGGCCTATTCCGACGACGGCGGGCAGACCTGGGTGGACGACGAGAACGTCCGGTGGGACAACGTCTTCGGCCAGGGGCAGTTCCAGGTGGTGGCGATGGCGCCGCACGACGGGTACGTCTACATGTTCGGCACCCCCAACGGGCGTTTCGGCACCATCGCCCTCGCGCGCGTCCCGCAGGCGGATGTGCTGAACAAAACGGCCTACCAGTACTGGATCGACGGTTTCTGGCGGCCCACTTTCCAGCCGCCCACGCCGGGCGGCAACGGGATCGAACTGTCGGCCAGCCCGATCATGTCGGGTATCGCCGGGGAGGTGTCGGTCCGCTACGACACCGCCGCGGGCCGCTGGGAGATGAGTTACCTCGACGTGGACAACAACGTCCTGGTGTTGCGTCGATCCACCACCCCGCAGGGCATCTGGTCGGCACCGGCGACCCTGCTGCACACCGAGGACTACCCCTCCGGCTACGGCGGCTTCATCCACCCGTGGTCCACCGGCAACGATCTCTACTTCACCCTGTCCGAATGGCGGCACTACAACGTCTATCTCATGCACGCCTCGATCGGCTGATCCGCCATTGCGAAAGTGACACAAGCCGATAGAGACGTACGGCAGGAGCCACCATGACCCTCGAACATCGTTCGGTCACCGGCGTGGGAGACCTCGACCACCTGGCCGCGCTGGGCGACCTTCTCGCGAGTACGGGATTGTCGGCGGCCGACACCGGGGGTGAGATCAGCTTCGAGGGGCAGGATCCGATTCTGGCCGCGCGGCATCGGCTCGGCGCGTGTATCGGCATTCCGCTGATGGGTGCGGCGGTCGGCGCTGTCGCGGTGCACCGCCGGCGCGGCGGGCCCGCTCAGGATCTGCGCCTGGATCTGCGCCAGGCCGTGCACGGCATCACCCCGCACGCGTTCTGGCATCCCACCCTCGCCGGTGAGCTGCCGCCGTTCCCGCTGGTGGCGGACAATCCCTTCCTGCTCGCCCCGTATCGCACCGCCGACGGGCGCACCGTCATGGCCTCGGGGGTGTATCCGCATCTGGCCGCGAAGTGGTGCCGATTCCTGGACGTCCCACCGGATTACGCGAAGGTCGCCGCGGCGTTCGCCGCCCGCGACGCCTTCGAACTGGAGGAGGCCGCCAACGCCGCCGGGCTCCCGCTGTGCGTCGCGCGGACCCCGCGGGAATGGCTCGCGCATCCGCAGGGCGCGTTGCTGGCCTCCCGGCCGGTGATCGGGCTGCATCGCGTCGGCGAGGCACCGGTAGCCGATTTCGGCTCGGCGGCAAGACCTTTGGACGGCATCCGGGTGTTGTCGTTCACCCACGCCATCGCCGGTCCGACCGTCGGGCGCACCCTCGCCGAACAGGGTGCGGATGTCCTGTGCGCGACCCGTCCCAACGACTACGAACACGATTTCATCTACGCCGAGGCCAATGTCGGCTCCCGCAGCGCCTACGTCGATCTGAACACCGAGTCCGGCCGCGAGCGCGCCGACCGGCTGCTGGCGGATGCGCACATCGTGGTGAACAACCATCGCGGCGACAAGCTCGAGAAGCTCGGGCTGGATCCGGTGCGGCTCGCCGCGCGCTATCCGGGGATCATCGTCGTCTCGGTCACCTGCTACGGCTCCGAGGGTCCGTGGCGCACGCGCGGCGGCTTCGACATGAACGGCTCGGCCGCCTCCGGTCTGATGAGTATCGAGGGCGGCGAGCACGCGCCGAAACTGCCTGTCACCGGCATGATCAACGACTTCGTAACCGGTTATATGGGAGCCATCGGGGCGCTGGCCGCACTCGTGAAACGCACGACCGAAGGCGGTTCCTGGCACGTCACGGTGAATCTCACCCGCACCGCGATGTGGTATCCGAGCCTCGGCCTGGTCGATCCGGCCGACGCGGGCTCCGACGAGCGGCACACCCTGCGCGAACCGGCCGCCTACGATGCCGCGAGTCCGCTCGGTGACGTGCACATGCTCGCCCCGCCGGTTCGGTTCTCGCACACCGTCCCCGCCTGGCCTGACCCGCCGCTGGTGCCACGCGGCTCGAGCCGCCCGGAGTGGAACACCGTGTGAGACCACCTTTTCCGTCGGCGCGATCGAGCGGATTGGGCAACAATGTCCCCGGAAGGTCGACCCGAACAAAGGATTACACAGATGCGACGACCAGCATGGACACGTGCGGCGGCAGCCGTGGCACTCGCGGCTCCCGCGGCGTTCGCGGTGCTCGTGATGCCCGCGGCCTCGGCCGCACCCGCGTTGGCGGCGCCGGACGTGCAATTCAACGCGTCCGCGCCGGGCACGGTCACCGCGACCGTGCACAACAAGAACACCCAGCAGGGCACCGTGTGCTGGGCGACCGACATCGACAACAAGACCGTCTTCGGCAGCGGCGGTCAGGATTCGTACGCCGGACCCGGGCGCACGATCACCGTATCGATCCGCAATCTGCCGAACGGCCCGATCCACGTGCAGGCGTTCTGCGCGTACCACACCCCGCCGCTGGGTTCGCACGACTACACCTCGTCCACGACGCCCACGACCGTCACCGTCACCGGCGGCGCGCCCACCGGCAGCGCCGGATAGTCTCCGGGCCGCACCGAGGCCCGGCCGGGCTTGCGACGTCTGCACGTTCGCGAGCCCGGCCGTTCCGTATCGATATGGGGGACGTATGCGTTGGGGCTCAGTCGGTTTCGATCTTCGCCCGGTAATTCCGCAGGACCACCGCCAGGCAGCCCAGTGCGACCACGGCACCGGCCACGAGCATGACCGGATAGCCCAGGCCGGTGGTCTGATCCAGCAGGGCGAACAGCGCGGGCAGGCCGAAGCCGATGTAGCAGACCGAGTAGAAGACCGCGGTGAGCCCCGCCAGATCCCGCGGTTCGGCGATGCGCTCGACCTCCTGCAACCCGGCGACCAGGCCGATGCCGTTCCCGGCTCCGAGCACCGCGGCCGCGATCAGCGCGGTCCACAACGTCAGCGTGCTCGCCGCGACCGCCGCGAGCACCATTCCGGCCGTGACCAGCACCAGCGCCAGCGCCGCGATCCGCGCCACGCCGGGACGATCGATCCGCCGGGCGACGGACTGGATCAGGAATCCGCAGCCCAGGGTCAACACCGTGAGCAGAGCCGAGAACCCGATCTGCAGGCTGTGCGCCTGTCCGGCCAGCAGCGTCGGCAGGACCGCGTAGGCCGTGCCGACCGAGGCGAACACCCACACCGCCACCGGCAGGGCGACGCTCAGGAAGCGGCGATGTCCGGGCGACGGGATACGCAGATCGTCCCGCAGGTTTCCGGAGTTCGACTGCCGCACAACAGTTTCCGAAACACGCAACGCCCAGGCCGCGCCCGCCGCACACAACGCGACGTTCACCAGGTACGGCAGCGAATGCGGCCACGGAGCCCACTGCGCCAGCACCCCGGCCACACCCGCACCGAGGGCGAATCCCGCGGTCAGGCTCATCGCCGACCGCCGCGCACCGGTACCGACCGCTGCCGCCGGCGAATACGGCGGCTGGGACAACTCCTTGACCCAACTGCCGCCGACGGCCATCGCCATGCCCAGCGCAACGCCCGAGAGCACCCGGCCGATCGACAGCGCCGCCACCGAATCGGCTCCCACGGCCAGCAGCAACGACGCCGACGCCGCGATCAACGGCGCGGGGCACATGAGCCGGCGCCGCCCGAACCGATCCGACAGCGGACCACCGATCAGCAGCGCGGGCACGATGCCCAGCACGTAGTCGAACAGCAGCACGTCCACCGTGGTGACCGACAGGCCGTGATTCTTGTACATCACCAGCAGCGGCGTGAATTCGTTACCGCCCCAAGCGATCACGAACATCGCCGCGGCAACGCCGCGCCAGGCCCCGGGCGTGGCGACCACACCGGGCGCGCGCTGGGCCTGCACCACCGAACTGGTCATCACAGGCCCCGCAGTTCCAACTGGTGCACCCCGGACAGATGCTCGACGAGCAGCGCGGCGAAGCCGTCGGCGTCACCGGACTCGATCGCGTCGGCCAGCCGGGCGTGCTCCGCCACGATTTGCGCCGCGTTACCCGAACGACGTTGCACCGCAAGGCTGTTCATCCGGCGTTGCCGCTCCCGCAGCGAATCGTAGAACCCGGTCAGCAGCGGATTGCCCGCAGCGGCCACGGCCCCGCGGTGGAATTCGGTGTCCATGGCCGCGAACCGCTCCAACTCCCCCGCCGCGGCGAGTTCGCGCTGCGATTCGACCACCGAACGCAATTCCGTCGACAGCGCGGTCCGATCGGCCGCCGCCAGCGCCCGCACCGCGGCCGTCTCCACCACGTACCGAGCGTGCGCGACATGTTCGGCCTCCCCGGGCGGCACCGGCACCACGAGCGCACCGCGCTTGGGGTACAGCCGCATCCACCCTTCGGCCTCCAACCGCAGGAACGCCTCGCGCACCGGAGTGCGCGAGGTCCCCAGATCAGCGGCGACCTCCCCCTCGCTGATCAACTCCCCACCGGGCAACGCACCGCCCAGGATCCGTTCCTTGACCTCCCGATAGGCTCGCTCGGCGGATGAATACTTCATAGACACAAGATGTATCTTACCGGCCGGCCGAGGCGCGCGGTCAGCGGCCCAGCCCATTCGTGCACCCGTCGGTCAGCCACCCGGCCCGCCCGTAGCCTGCCGACCCACCCGTGCACGTCGGTCAGCCGCCCGACCACCCGTGCACAAGTCGATCGGCACCCAGCCAACCCGCGCACGCGAACATCGCACCGGCAGCGGGACCCTCGACTGGCACCTGCGGTTCACGGATGCATGCGCGCGCCCTTGCTCACCTTGTCAACGACGTTGCGCCGGCCGTAGACGGCGATCCCGACCAGGTCGAGCGCGTCGGTGCCGACGGCGCGGACCGCGGCTCGGTTGTCGGCGTCGTTGCCGGTGGCGAACAGGTCCGAAGTGAAGATCGCCATCTGCAGGCCGCGCGCGAGCGCCTTGGTGTGCGCGGACCGCAATGTCTCCTTGGATGCCTCGAAGACGAGGACCGGTTGCCGGAACATCGACTGGTAGACCGCGCCGTCGGCATCCTCGTACGGTTCGCCGACGACCTCCGGCCGGGCCGTGCCCAGACCGCTGACCAGGAAGGCGGTGACATTCAACCGGTGCCATGTCTGCAGGTCGTCGCGCAGCAGGACCGCGATCTTGGTATCGAAACGCACATTCTCCATATCCACGACTGTGCGCCGGGCGGGTGCGCGAAGGCTTGTACGATCCTGGCATGGTTACCGGCGGCCCACTCGAGCAGGTCCGGGCCTGGCAGCCGCGAGTACCGGGCATCGTCGAGGTGTTCCATGCCCGGTTCGTCGAGCACGTCTACCCGATGCACGCCCACGACGCCTGGACCCTGCTCATCGTCGACGAGGGCGCGGTCCGCTACGACCTGGATCGACACGAATACGGCGTGCTGGGATCGGCGGTCTCACTGCTGCCGCCGCACGTCCCGCACAACGGTCAGGCCGCGACCGAGAACGGCTTCCGCAAGCGGGTGCTGTACCTGGACACCGGCCACCTGCCCGAGACGATGATCGGCTCCGCGGTCGACACCCCGACGTTCACCGATCCGCTGCTGCATCTGCGCATCCGCCAACTGCATGCCGTACTCACCACTCCGGGAGAGGAATTCGAGGCCGCCGGACGCCTGACGCTGATCCACGATCGTCTCGACACCCTGTTGCGCGGCATCGAACCGCCGGTCCGCCACGCCGATCCCCGGCTCGCGCACCGCCTGCGCGACCTGCTGGATTCCGGTATCACACAAGGCATTTCCCTGGAGGAAGCCGCCGCCGAACTGCACGCGGACCCGACCCATCTGATCCGCGCCTTCGGCCGCGAGTTCGGTATGCCTCCGCACCGGTACCTGATCGCGCGCCGGGTCGATCTGGCCCGGCCGCTGCTACTGAGCGGCATGCCGACGCGAGAGGTGGCCGCCGCCACCGGTTTTCACGACCAGCCGCATCTGACCCGGCACTTCAAACGCATCCTCGGTACCACACCGGCCCGATACGCGCGCAGCGGTCCCGCGCACTGAGCGGCCACCCTCCCCCTTCGGAAAGCTTTCGATCGCCGGCTCGAACAGTTCGATCGGATTACCCGACGGGTCCTCGGCGACACCTGCTCATCCCGACACCGACGACGGTCGCTCCCTGCCGCCCATCACGGCGCCGATTCAGCGGCAGCCGGATCGAGCCCGATCAGCCGGAGCGCGAAATCGGCGTAGCGGTCGGCGAGTTGCTCCGGTGAGGCGGGGCCGTCCAGCCGGAACCATTGCGGCAGTGCGGTACACATCGTGGCGATCGCGCGGCCCGCGATGTGGATCCGGTCCCGGCTCAGACCGTGCGCGTCGGCGGCCGCGGCGATCGTCTCGTCCAGCAGATATTGGATCTCGTTGCGGGAAGCGGTAATTCGCCTGCGATTCGGCGCGGTGAGGCTGCGCATCTCGCTGGCGCCGATGAACGCCAGCTTCCGGCGGTGAGTGTGGAACAGGGCCAGGGCTTCGACGGTGTGCGCCACTCGCCCGGCCGGCGTCGCCCCCTCCGCGCACGCCGCCGGAACGCGCCAGTGCAACTCGTCCATGGTGAGATCGAACGCTCGCACCAGTAATTGCTGCTTATCCGGGTAGTGGTGGTAGACGCCCGGCACACTCATCCCCGCCCGCTCCGCGATGGACCGCATGGTCGCACCGTGATATCCCGTTTCCACGAACGAATCGACCGCCGCCTCGAGTACAGGATCCATTGCCAGCGGCAGGAATTCACGCCAGTTGCGCTCGGTCTGCCGGGCAGCCGCGACGGCGCGGGCGCGAACCGGGCCGCGGCCGGGCTCCGGTACCGAGTCGGGCTCACCGATCAGGCGCGGCACCGTCGTGCCCAACTCGGCGGCCAGCGTTCGCAGCCGGGGCACGGAGACACCGGTCCGGCCGTTCTCGATGGCGCTGAGCGTGGCCGGGCTGACGCCGATGCGCCGCGCGGTCTCGCGCAGGGAGATACCGGCCGCGGTCCGCGCCGCGCGCACCCGGGTGCCGATATCGCCCGCGGAACGATCCCCGTAGTCCATCTGTTCAGAATATCCGAACAGCAGAAATGCCCGCATCTCGGCTTTTGACAGAGGTAATCGCTGCATGGCACTGTTCCTACGAACCCCGGCCGAGCGAACGTTCGGGCCCACACGGTGAGGAGTGACTGTGGCGATCGATCTGTCCCATCCGGCCGAAGTTCGCGAACTGGCCGACCGCACACGCGCCTTCGTCCGCAGCACCGTCCTGCCGATCGAGGACGCGCACGGCGGTGATATCGCCGCGGCGGGCGGGGACGCGATCCGCGTCGAGCTACAGCAGGCCGCACGCGAGGCGGGCGTGTTCGCACCGCACGCGCCGGTCGAATACGGCGGTCACGGTCTGGGCATGTCGGATCGGGCGCCGGTATTCGAGGAGGCCGGATACTCACTGTTCGGCCCGACCGCCCTGAATATCGCGGCCCCGGACGAGGGCAATGTGCACATGCTCGCCCACATCGCGAACCCGGAGCAGAAACAGCAGTTCCTCGAACCCCTCGCCCGCGGTGACGTCCGTTCGGCGTTCGCGATGACCGAACCGGCTCCCGGGGCGGGCTCGGATCCCTCGGCGCTGGCCACCCGCGCGGTGCGCGGCGAAGGCGGCTGGCGGATCAACGGCCACAAATGGTTCATCACCGGCGCCGACGGCGCGGGGTTCTTCATCATCATGGCGCGCACCTCCGGTGAGCCGGGCCGGCGCGGCGGGGCGACGATGTTCCTGGCCCCGGCCGACACTCCCGGCATCCGGGTCGAGCGTCACATCGAGACCTTGGACCGGTCGATGATCGGCGGCCACTGCGAGGTGGTCTTCGACGACGTACTGGTCCCGGATTCCGCGGTGCTGGGTGCGGTCGACCGCGGTTTCGAATACGCGCAGGTGCGGCTGGGCCCGGCCCGGATGACGCATGTGATGCGCTGGCTGGGCGCCGCACGGCGCGGCCACGACGTCGCGGTGACGCATGTGGCCGAGCGGCAGGGCTTCGGATCGCGGCTGGGCGACCTCGGCATGATCCAGAAGATGATCGCCGACAACGAGATCGACATCGCGGCCACCCGCGCACTGCTGACCCAGGCGTGCTGGGAACTCGATCGAGGCGAGACCGCGGCCAACGCCACTTCCATCGCGAAAACCTTTGCCGCGGAGGCGATCTTCCGGATCGTCGACCGCAGCGTGCAGATGTGCGGCGGACTCGGCGTATCCGGGGATCTGCCGCTGGCACGGCTTTCCCGTGAGGTGCGGCCGTTCCGCATCTACGACGGCCCCTCGGAGGTCCATCGCTGGGCCATCGCCAAGCGTGCCGTCGGTGCGGCTCGCCGCGCACGCCGCGAAGCCGAGTGATACGGCGGCACTGATACCCCGGATCGACCGGAGCGACATCTCCGCCGGCGGGCGAGGAAACCGACTGGCCGCGTCCGCATCCGCGATGTTCCGGCGCCGGTGAGCGATCACGACCTGCCTCCGAGCGGTCTCGGCATTTGCCTCACGCCGCCTCGCGTCCCTGTGCGGCATCCCATTACCCGGGGCTGCGACCAGGTAATGGGATCTCGTTGGCGGTGGTCGCCGAACCGCCGAAGGCGGCTCTGCCTATCCGGCCCGGCACACGGCGAACAGGGCGGCATCGGCTCCGTTGTGGAGAACCCGACGCGCCCAACATTTTCCGGACCGCACCGGCACCGAGCGAGTTGCGGCCATCATCCTGTCACCTGCGGCAAGATCCGGTTTTCGTGGTCGGAAAGCTTTCGAGCGACGGAGGCCATGTGCGACTGTATATTTCACGCAGCAGTCTCCGAGCATGCGATCCGCGCGACGGTGCTGGACCGCGCGGACGGCCGCGGACAGGCAAGCCGCCCGAAGCGGTATCGCATTCTTTCCGGGCGGCTGCGTTCGAACCGGGACGTGTCGAGGAGTGGGCCATGACCGAGGCCGAGCGGACGGCCGCGTCGGACAATCCTGTTCCACCAAAGGAATTCGACGAGCATGAGCGTGGCCGTCCGCGGATGGCCCGACGGCCGGTATTCGCTGTCGCCGCGGTGGCGGGGGCCGTACATCTGCTGGTGGCCACGCGCTTCGGTTGGCATCGCGACGAGTTCTACTACGTCCTGTGCGGCAGACACCTGGACTGGGGTTATGTCGATCAGCCGCCGCTGGCCCCGCTGCTGGCACGACTGGCAGCCGATGTGCCGGGCGGCGTACTGCCGCTGCGGCTGCTGGCGATAGCCGCGCAGATCGGTTGCGTCCTACTGGCTTCCGTACTTGCCGCCGAATTCGGCGGCCGGCGCCGCGCCCAGACGCTGGCCGCTGCTGCGGTCGCCGCCTGCCCGGTATTCGTCGCGGCCTCCATGCTCTTCGGCACGACGGTGCTCGATCAACTGGGCTGGCTGGCGGTACTCGTGCTCACCGCCGCCGCCCTGCGAACGCGCACGACCCGCACCTGGCTCGCCGCGGGACTGGTCGCCGGTATCGGATTGCAGACCAAGGAAACTCTCGCGGTGCTGCTGATCGGTATCCTCGTCGGCCTGGTGGCATTCCGGCGAGACGCGCTCCGCGGCCGTGGCCCGTGGCTGGCCGGGGGCTTGGCGATCCTCATCGCGGTGCCGAACGTCATCTGGGACGCGCGGCATCAGTGGGCGAATCTGCAAATGGCGCAGGCGCTCGCCGACCAGCAGGGCGGGCCGCTGGGCGCGCTGTCCCGGGTGCCGACGCTGGTTCTGCTGCTGGCCGGACCGCCGCTGATCGCCCTGTGGTATTCAGGTGTGCGCCACCTGATTTCGCGGGGCGGCCGCGACCACCGCTGGCTACTGGCGGCGGCCGTGGTGATCCTGCTGTTGTTCACTGTCGGCGGCGGCAGGGTCTACTACGCCGCCCCGGTGCTGGCGGGCCTGTTCGCGGCCGGGGCGGTACGAGTCGAGAGCCGCGCGACCGAACGCCGGCGATGGCGATGGCCGCTCGCGGTCGCCGTTTCCGCGATCATCGCGATCGTGATCGGCCTGCCGGTGCTCCCGCCGCGGGCGGAGACGGCGTTGCGGCCGGTCAACCCGCAGGCGATGGAGACCTACGGCTGGCCGCGATTCGTCGGCCAGATCGCCCGCGCCGCAGCGCCTTTGCCCGCCGACGTCCCCATCTTCACCAGCAACTACGGCGAGGCCGGCGCGGTGAGCGTCCTGGGTCCCGCGGCCGGACTGCACCGCACGGTGCTCAGCGGCCACAACAACTATCTGCTCTGGGGCCCGCCGCCGGGCCGACCCGACACCGTGCTGTGCGTGGGCCAGTGGAATATCGCCTACCTGCACCGCTTCTGGTCCCAGGTCACCGAGATCGCCCCCCTGACCCTGCCGGACGGACTGGTCGACCAGGAGACCGCCCAGCACGCGGCCGTCTACCTGTGTACCCGGCCACGCGGCACCTGGGCGCAACTGTGGCCCGATCTGCGGCACCTCGACTGAGTCTCGCCCGCGCCACGATCACGATAGGCACATCGCCTGATGCTCAACGGCTTTCGGCGAATCGGAGTCCAACTCACCTCTGCCACAGTCGTATCGAAGCGCAGGACCGCGAATCGAGCCGTAGCTCAATCGCTTCCGATGCACGGTAGTCGCCACCCACAGTCCGGGAGTACGCGAGGGGCACCGGGCGGCCTGGTTCACTCGGTACGCGATAGCCGAACACGAGGTGAGGCGGGCCCGCTCCGGACCCGCCCACTCCCCTAGCTGTAGTCGTAGAAACCGCGACCGGTCTTGCGGCCCAGGCGGCCCGCGTCGACCATGCGGCGAAGCAGCGCCGGAGGCGCGTAGTGCGGTTCGGCGAATTCGGCGTACAGCGACTCCGACGCGGCGAGGGCGATATCGAGGCCGACGGTGTCCAGCAGGGTCAGCGGCCCCATCGGGTAGCCGCAGCCGCCCTTCATCGCGGCGTCGATGTCCTCGGCCGACGCATAGCCCGATTCGAGCATCCGCACCGCCTGACACAGATACGGGATCAGCAGCGCGTTGACGATGAATCCGGAACGGTCACCGGCCTGCACGGTGGTCTTGTTCAGCGTGTTCTTCGCGTAATCGGTGACCGCGGCGGCGGTCTCCGGCGAGGTGACCAGCGTCGAGATGATCTCCACCAGCGGCATCACCGGCACCGGATTGAAGAAGTGCATGCCGAGCACCTGCTCCGGACGCTGGGTCGCACCCGCCACCTTGATCACCGGAATCGACGAGGTGTTGGTGGCCAGGATTCCGGCGGGCTTGACGATCTTGTCGAGCTTGCCGAAGATCTCGTACTTCAGCGATTCGATCTCCGGAGCCGCCTCCACCACCAGATCCCGGTCGGCGAAGTCGTCGATGTCCAGCGTCACCCGCACCCGGGCGATCGCCGCGTCGGCGTCGTCCTGGCTGATCCTGCCCTTGCTCACACCGCGCGAGATCGAGGCCGCGATCCGCTTCTGTGCGGCATCGACCAGCTCCTGCGTCGTCTCGAGGACCAGGACCTCACTTCCGGCCTTCGCGCATACCTCGGCTATGCCCGCGCCCATCGTGCCGCCACCGATCACACCGATCAGCTTCACAGTCACCACTCCAAATCCTGTTCGACAACAGTTCCCGGCCCAGGGCCACAGCTCAGAATACGAAGGGCCGGTCCGGCACACGCATCCCGCCGTCGTATGGGACATTCCTCACAACCCGGGCCGTAATTTGCATTCTCCGAAATTGAGAAGATAATCTCGATCTAACGAGAAGCTTATTCTCTCAGGATCAGCGGCGGTCGGGCCGGAACCGATGCGCAGGCCACGGGCGGAAAGGATCCCGCATGACCGTCACCGACAACGACCTCCCCATCCTCGCCGACGGCGATCCACAACCGGTCGTCGCCGAGATCGACGGGATTCCGATCTCCGGACTCCTGGCCCGGGCCCGGAATCCGCGCGCTGCCGTCGTCGCACTGCACGGGGGCGCGACAACGTCGCTGTACTTCGACTGCCCGGGACATCCGGAACTGTCCCTGCTGCGCACCGCGGCCGCCGCGGGATTCACCGTGCTCGCGCTGGACCGGCCCGGTTACGGCAGATCGCACCCGTATGCGGCGACATTGGCGGACCCCCGGCTGCGTGTCGAGTTGATGTACCGCGCGATCGACCATCATCTGGACGCGGCATCGCGCGGCGCCGGGATATTCCTGATGGCCCATTCGGCTGGGTGCGAGACCGCGGTCCGGATGGCCGCCGACGCCGAGCGCGGGCCACAACTCCTGGGCATGGAACTATCGGGGACCGGACGGCAGCGGCAACCCGCGGCCGAGGAGATCCTGGCCGTGCGGCCCCGGCCCGACAACGTGAAGGTGGGCCGGTTGCTCTGGGAGCCCGCGCGGTTGTACCCGCCCGAGCATGTGGGCGGCGGGCTGATCGGCGCCGGCGGGCCGGGGTTCGAGGGACGGCTCGTCCAGGAATGGGCGACCACGCACTTCCCGGAACTCGGCCCGCGAGTACGGATTCCGGTGCGCTTCACCGTCGCCGACCACGAGAAGGTATGGCGCAACGATCCGGCCGGGATGCTCGAGGTCGCCGAACTGTTCCCCGCCGCTGCGCGACTGGTGCTGAACATCCAGCGGAACTCCGGACACAACATCAGCATCGGGCACACC
>CBJNFW010000093.1:0-27103 GCA_966435935.1 uncultured Nocardia sp. | reverse complement strand
TGTCGTCGTTCGGGATCAGTGGGACGAACGCGCACGTGATCCTGGAACAGGCACCCGCCGACGCCGCATCGGATGCGGAACCCGATCGCGTGCGCCTGCCGGTCGTGCCGTGGACGCTGTCCGGAAAATCTGCCGAAGCCCTTGCCGGACAAGCGGAACGGTTGCTGGCGCAGCTGCGTCGCTATCCGGAGTCGGACGTTTCCGATATCGGCTTCTCCCTGGCGGGCCGGTCGATGTTCGAACATCGGGCCGTCGTCGTCGGCGCGGACCGAGACGAGCTGATCCACGGCCTGACCGAACTGATCGAGGGCGAACCCGGCCGGAATGTCGTGCGCGGCCGTGCCGGCCTCGCGGGCAAGACGGCATTCGTCTTTCCCGGCCAAGGCGCGCAATGGCTGGGCATGGGCGCGGAGCTGTATGCCGGTTTCCCGGCGTTCGCCGAGGCATTCGACGACGTGACCGACGTGCTGGACAAATATCTGGACCGGCCGTTGCGCGAGATCCTCTGGGGCCGAGACGAAGAGCTGCTGAACAGCACCGAATTCGCGCAGCCCGCGTTGTTCGCGGTCGAGGTTGCGCTGTTCCGGCTGCTGGGCCAGTGGGGGCTGCGACCGGATTTCGTGCTGGGGCATTCGGTGGGCGAGTTGGTCGCGGCCCATGTGGCCGGTGCGCTGAGCCTGTCCGATGCGGCCGCGCTGGTCGTCGCGCGGGGGCGCCTGATGCAGGCGCTGCCGACGGGCGGAGCGATGGTCGCGGTGCAGGCCGACGCGGACGAGATCAGATCGTCGCTGGTCGACGGCGTCGCCGTCGCCGCCGTCAACGGCCCGCGATCGGTGGTGATCTCCGGTGCCGAGCAGGCGGTGCGCGCCGTCGCGGATCGGTGGGCCGCGCAGGGCCGCCGAATTCACCGCCTGCCGGTGTCACATGCGTTCCATTCACCGTTGATGGAACCGATCCTCGCCGAGTTCGGCGCGATCGCCGAAACCGTCGCCGGCACCCGGCCGGAGCTACCTGTCATCTCGAATCTCACTGCGGCACCCGCGGATTCGGATTTCGGTTCGGCGGGCTACTGGACCCGGCACGTGCGGGAAACGGTACGATTCGCCGACAGCGTGCGCTTCCTGGAGTCGGCGGGTGTGACTCGATTCGTCGAGGTGGGGCCGGCCGGCGGGCTCGCGGCAGCGATCGAGCAGACGCTGTCGTCCCCCGACGCCGGCGTGACGATTCCCGTTCTGCGCAAAGGACGCTCGGAGCCGGAATCGCTGGTGGTCGGTCTGGGCCGCCTGGTGATAGCGGGAGCCTCCTGGGGCGGCCTGTTCACCGGATCGGGTGCTCGTCGTATTCCGTTGCCGTCGTATGCTTTTCAGCGACGCCGGTTCTGGTTACCGAGTGCGGGCGCGGCCGGTGACGCGGGCCGGTTCGGTATGGACGAGGCCGGTCACGGCCTGCTGGGCGCGGTGGTGGAACAGCCCGACACCGGCGGTGTGGTGCTGACCGGTCGGCTGTCGCCGACGCTACAGCCGTGGCTGGCCGACCATGTGCTGGCCGGTGCGGTGGTATTCCCGAGTTCGGGTGTGGTGGAACTGGTCGTTCGTGCCGGTGACCAGGTCGGTTGCGGCGTGGTCGAGGAATTGGCGCTGCGCGCGCCACTGGTCCTGCCCGAGGAGGGAGCGGTCCAGGTACAGGTCGCCGTCGGCCCCGGCGGAGAAGCCGGACGGCGAACGGTGTCGGTGTACTCGCGGCGCGGTGTGGACTCCCACTGGGTGCGGCACGCCGAGGGCGTGTTGGGCCCCACGGGCTTTGCGCCGGAGGGATCGGTTCTCGCGGCGTGGCCTCCGGTGGATGCGACCGCGCTGGACATCTCCGACATCTACGAGCGGTTGACCGCGCGGGGTCATGAATACGGTCCGGCGTTCCGCGGTTTGCGGGCGGTGTGGCAACGCGGCGCGGAACTGTTCGCCGAAGTTGCCGTTCCGGTCGAAACCGACACCCGGACAACTGGTTTCGGCGTGCACCCGGTGATCCTGGATGCCGCGCTGCACGCTGTGATGGCCGCTTCGGGCGGGGGAGACATCGTGCTGCCGTCCGCCTGGGAAGGTATCAGCCTGCACGCCGCCGGAGCCGATGTCGTGCGCGTGCGCGTCAGCCCTGCCGGTACCGGTGCCGTGTCGTTGGAGTCGGCCGACGAGACCGGACTTCCGGTGTTGTCGGTGCGGTCGCTGACCCTGCAGCCGGTGACAGCCGGGGAATTGCGTGCCACGGCGCTGTCCGGGGCCGGTGCGGATACCATGTTCGAGCTGGTGTGGTCGCAGCTACCTGCGACCGAGCAACCTGAGCCGCCGGTGAAGACGTTGGCCTGGAGCATCTTCGAGCAGCACACGGCCGACGACTCGAACGCGGTGCCGGATGCGACGGGCGCTGCTGTCGTGCCCGGCTCGAATGCCCGGTCGGAAGCTGCCGCCGTACCTGCCGCGGCCTCGGATGCGGTTGCGGTGGTACTGGAAGTGAGTGCACCGTGCGGTGACGTAGTGGCCGACGCCCACCACCGCACCCACCGAGTGCTGGAAGCCGTGCAAACCTGGCTGGCACAACCCGTTTCGAGCATGTTGATCGTGGTCACGCGTCGCGCGATCGCCTTGCCGGGCGAGGATGTGGAAGATCTGGCCGGTAGCGCGGTGTGGGGGTTGGTGCGGTCGGCGCAGAGCGAACATCCCGGCCGGATCGTACTGGCGGACAGCGATTCCGATGTCGACGCGGCGGCGATCCTGGCCACCGGTGAATCACAGGTCGTCGTGCGTTCCGGGACGATCCGTGCCGCACGGTTGACCAGAGCTTCCGCCGAACACGAGCGCGTCGGGGCGGAATTCGATTCGGCGGGAACGGTATTGATCACCGGAGGCACCGGTATGGCCGGCGCCGCGATCGCACGGCATGTGGTCGCCGAGCACGGCATCGGGAATGTGCTGCTGGTGAGCCGGCGCGGCGCGGACGCCGACGGTGCGTCCGATCTGGTGGCCGAGTTGACCGAATCGGGTGCGCGAGTGCGGGTGGCGGCCTGCGATGTCGCTGACCGGGAAGCCTTGGCGCGGTTGCTGTCCGACATCCCCGCCGACGCTCCGCTCACCGGCGTGATCCATACCGCCGGAGTGCTCGACGACGCGGTGTTCGGTTCGCTGACCGCTGAGCGCGTCGATACGGTGTTGCGCGCGAAGCTCGACGGTGCGTGGAATCTGCACGAACTGACCCGCACCATGAATCTGCCCGTGTTCGTGCTGTTCTCGTCGATGGCGGGCATCGTGGGCTCACCGGGACAGGCCAACTACGCCGCCGCGAACGCCTTCCTCGACGCCTTGGCCACCCATCGGCGGGCGCGGGGTTCGGCGGCAGTGTCGCTGGCGTGGGGCCTGTGGGCTCAGGCCAGTGCGATGACCGGACATCTGGATGCGCGGGAGATGGCCCGGATCGGCCGCGGCGGATTGGCCCCGATGTCCACCCCGCAGGCGCTGGCACTGTTCGACACCGCATTGCGCATCGACCGCCCGTGCTTGGCTCCAGCGCGGCTCGAGATGCGTGCTCTCGAGCCGGGAACCGGCGTATTCCCGTTGCTGCGGACGCTGATCCCGGCTCCCGCGCGCAGGCAGGTCGACATTCGACCCGACGTGCGGACCGATATCGACGCCCTCTCTCCGGCCGAGCGCAGATCCGAACTGATGGAGATGATCCGTACCAAGGCAGCCGCGGTCCTGGGTTTCGCCGGTCCGCAAGATATCGATCCGGACGATCCGTTCGAGGATCTGGGGCTGGATTCGATGGGCGCGGTCGAACTCCAGAACAGCCTGGGCGCGGTGCTCGGACAGCCGCTGCCGCCCGGACTGGTTTTCGCCTTTCCCACGACCACCGAATTGGCCGATCACCTTCTGAACGACCTGTCGCCCGGGGTGAATCCGGGCTAACCGACCCGGGAAATCTCGACCGGGCCACCCGGCTCGTCCGGCTCGTGGATCCGCGTCGCGTCGAGCCGGGCCGCGACGTCCACGGTGCGCAACGACGGATCGGCCAGGTGCCGGCCGACGGCCGCCGACACCTCGGCCGCGATCCGCCGGCGCATCCTGCCGATCATGCCGATGGTGCGCGCCCGCAGCCCGTCGGCTCGCAGCTGGACCTCGATCTGCGCGGGGTCCGGCTGCTCCACATCGATCACGATGAGCAGCGGGGCGGCCGTGCGGGCGAGAAGTACCAGCGGGATCTCCACCTCGGCGTGATAGTGGTCGGCCTTGCGCACATCCACCACGACATCGAGCGTGACGGGCACGACCATATCGAAGGCGACCGTATCCACGTCGGTGCGCTCGGTGACCCGGGGCAACCGGATAACGCCCCGAGCGGTCACCTCGGCGGCGTCGCGCGGCCCGGTGCGCAGCGACTCCACGTCGATCACCCGCCCCGACAGGCTCTCGGCCACCGCGCGCACCCGCGCGGGCGTCACGATGCGCGGCAGGAAACGGCGACCGAACTCGGCGTACTCGATCCAGGCGTGGTTCGCGGGCTGTTCGTGCTCGGCGGGCTCGCCCAGCGCGATCGCCTCGATGTCGAACACCCGGGACCGGCGGGCGTCCGGCTCGGAGAGCATGGCCTGGAGCCGGTCGGCGACCTCTTTCCGGATCGTCTTCGCCGTCGGCTCGAGCAGGACCTCCGCTTCGGCGTCGACGGTCTCGGCCCGGATCACCGGCGTGCCGACGTTGCGCTTGGTGACCGGCGGGATATCGATGACCACGAGCAGCGGGTCGGCGGTGCGCGCGTGCAGCGTCAGGTCGATGTCGACGGCCGCCTCCAGCCGCAGTTCCCGCCCGCCCAGCGTGACCGTCAAATCCAGCCGCACCGGAATGCGCACCGCGAAGACGACTTCCGATCCGCTGCGCGCGATCGCCGGACTGCCGATATCACCCCGCACCCGCACGCGCGCCAGCTTGCCCGGCCCGACCGCGAAGGGCCCCAGCTCGATTCGCCCGGCCAGACTGGACACGGCCGCCTCGATGCGCGCGGGAGTAACCGCATGCGCGACGAAACGTTCGCCGAACTCCCCGTAGGAGATCCACGTGGGCAGGTCGAGTTCGCTGGACTTTCGCATAACTTCCCGGAATCTCGTGGTGTCGGACGGCACGCTCCCGCCCCGGGCATGGACCTCGAATCTACCGACGAAGGGCCGACCGGCCAAGTGCGTTGCCGCACCGGTCATCGGGATCGCCTCCGGCGCACCGAGTTTGCCCGTGCCGGGGCTACGGCCCGGTTGCCGGATCGTTCTCGGCGCGGTGCAGCACCCAGGTGCCGCGGCCGGCCGCCTTGGCGTGGTACATGCCGACATCGGCGTCGTCCAGGAGCTTTTCGGGATTCGCGCCGGCGACCGGGGTGACCACGGCGCCGATGCTCGCCGACATCGACAGCAGATCGCTGGGCCCGACGGCAATCGGCTCGCGCAGCGTCACGAGCATCCGCTCGGCGGTCGCGTGGGCCGTGGCGTCGTCGCAGGGTGGCGCGAGCAGCGCGACGAATTCGTCCCCGCCGATGCGGGCGGCGGTGACCGCCGGTGACGCCATCGTCGCGTCGAGCCTGCGGCCGATCTCGGCGAGCACGCTGTCTCCCGTACGGTGGCCGTAGCGATCGTTGATCATCTTGAACTCGTCCAGATCCAGGAAGCACAGACCGATGTGATCGCCGGGCCGGGCCGCCGCGACGATGGCCTCCAGCCGCTCGAGCAGGAAGCGCCGATTCGGCAGACCCGTCAACGGGTCGTGCCGGGCCTGCCACCACAATTTCTGCTGCATCGCCCGGCGCTCGGTGATGTCTTCCCCGACGGCGAGCAGCCGTAGCCCATGTCCGTTCGCGCCGCGCACCAGCGTCATCGTCCAGGCGCCCCAGGAGACGCTGCCGTCGGGGCGGCGGAAGCGGCCTTCGAAGTACTCGGTGCCCTGTCTGCGCTCGTAGAGGTGGACCACCACCTCACGGAGTTTGTCGCGGTCCTCGGGATGCATCAGATCCAGTCCGGGCACCCCCGGCAGGTCCTCGCGTTTCATCCCCACCATTCGCGCGGTCGTGGGGTTGGCCTCGAGCGTGATGCCGTCGCTGTCGTAGAGCGCGATGGCCACCGCGGCGTTCTCGAAGACGACGCGGAAGCGTTCATCGGCAGCCTGCTGGCTCTGGGCGTGGGTCTTCGACAGCTCGGTACCGTACCCGCGGCCCAGCTCGCCCAGGAGCGCACCGAATCGCTGTGCCCGGTCCGGCCGCTGCGACCGCTCCAGCAAACCTGCCAGCACCGTCGCGGTCGGGGTCATCATGGTGGGCAGCGTCAGGTTCGACCGGACCAACTCGCCCCCGATCCGGTATGCGGGGGACGGGTCGAACGGTTCCGCAGCCAGGGCGGCTTCGAGCTCGACGATCCACCGCATCGTCGAACTGTGGAGATCATGCGGCAGGGATGTCGGGACTCCACCGCAATCGATCAGGGCCGCCGACCACTCCCGTGCCATGTCGGCGACCTCGCGACCGTCGTCCATCCGCGAGGACCCTCCTCCATCGCCGGATCACCGAGACCCGGCATCGACGACCCTCCCCTTCGCTAATACTCAGCATACGAAAGAACGGCGATGAAAGTTCATTCGACTTCCGGCGAAACGCGACTGGTCGTAGCAGTCGGAGGATGACGGCCGCATGGTCGGCCCAGTTCTCGGGAATCGGTCGGGCCGCATGTTGCCACGCGTGGCCGATGAGCGCGCTCGCCCCGGCAACCGGCCCGAACGCCGTCTGGATGTCGGCCACCGAGGTCGCCGCGAACTCGCGTCGAGCGGAACAGCCGCAGCGCCTCGTCGACCAGTCGCTGCCGGGCCATGCCCGGGGTGGTTCGAGCCACGGCAAGAGAACGATCCGGGCATATATCTGTTCGGTGACCGCGCGTCCTCGCTCACCCGATCTGGCTCGACCGACCGCATCCGCGGTAGCTGTCGTGAACAGCGGCCGGGTTTTCGAACCGATTCGCGCCACCACAGTCGGAATGCACTGGCACGCTACAGATGTGCTCGCCCGGCGCCACCGCACATGTGCCCGGGCCCGGCGATGATCAGATCGCGGAGCCGTCCCCGGGGGTGAGGATAGGTCGCTCGCGGTTCGGCGCGACAACACCTACCCTCCGGCTATGAGGCAGCTGAGCAGCCCGTGGTCACATCTGCCCGAACGAGTCGCTGCTGCTCCGGAGCCGGCGCGTCACGAGGACATTCATCCGCCGCCGCGACCGTGGACGGTGGTGTACCGGCGAGCGCGCGAGCTGCAGGCCTCGTCGCTGGTCATGATCGGACTGTGCCTGTTGCTGATGCTGGCAGTGCTCTCGTCCTGCCTGCGCGGCGACGATCAACCGGCCGCGGCGTCGCGCCCGGTGGCGAGTACCACGGCCGCAGCACCCGCCGCCGCGCCCGCGGCCGACGCGCAAGCGAACCGCGACATGACGTTCGGACAGGTCGCGGCCAACGACGGCACGACGCTGACCGTCCAGGCGATGCTCGGTGGCACCGTCGTCGTGCACAGCGCACCGTCCACCGAGGTGCTGGTGCTGGGCGGCAGCCGGATAACCGACATCACCGTCGGCTATTCGGTTTTCGTGCACGGCGTCCGCGATCCGGACGGGTCCATCACCGCGAGCCTGATCATCGGCGTGCCGCTGAACCTTGCCGGCAAGTGATCGGCGGCGGCCGCGATCCGGTCCCGGCGCTCATTGTGCGGGCCAGCCGGAGCCGTCGCCGAGCGCTGCGTGTTGATGGTCGTAATCGGTTGCGACAGTGGGCCAATCGATGGTCCGCGCGCGATCGTGGTACGCCCCGGCCATCAGCTCGAGGAGCTGGCGCTGACCGATCCGGGTCCGGACACCGCGGGCGACATCGGTGATCCGGACATCGCGTCGCGCGATCTCCGCCTGCCCGACGACCGCGATCAGATGGTCTCTTGCGGTGCGAGCGTTGCGAATTCGCGCTCCCAGTGATCCGTCGTGGTCGACCCGGCAGCGCAGTCCCCGCCGGCGCACGTCATCCGCGAACGCGCGCGCTGCGGCATCGTGGTCGGCAGTGACCGGCAGGACCGTGATCTGGACAGGCGCCAACCAGAACGGCAGCCGTCCGGAATAGCGTTCGAGCAGTATCGCAGTGACCCGCTCCATCGACCCGACGGTCCCTCGATGGATCATCACCGGCCGATGTTCACCGCCATCGGCCCCGACGTCGGCGAGATCGAATCGCTCCGGCTGATTGAAGTCGAGCTGGACGGTGGCGATGGTTTCCTCGTGGCCGCGTCCGTCCCGGATCTGCAGATCGAGTTTGGGCCCGTAGAACGCGGCCTCACCCGGAGCTTCGACCAATGCCGGTCCGTGCTCGCCGAGGACCGATCGTGCGGCGGCGCGAAGCCCCGCCTGGGCGTGGTCCCACTGCGCTCGGGTCCCGAGCCACGCATCGGAATCGTCACGCATCGACAGCCGCACGTAATCGACGGTCAGGCCGAGAATCTGCTGCGCGCGCAGCGCGGCCCGCAAACCGAGTTCGGCTTCGTGCCCGACCTGGTCCGGCCGGCAGAAGACGTGGGTGTCGTCGAGGTTGATCTGCCGGACGCGAGTCAAACCGGACAGCACGCCGGAACGCTCGGCTCGGAACATGGCGGCCAGTTCGTTGAACCGTAGCGGCAGCTCGCGATACGAGCGTTTGGCCGAGGCGTAGATCAAGGCGTGATGCGGGCAGTTCGCCGGCCGCAACATCACCTCGTCATCACCGACGCGCATGGCGGGGAACATGTCCTCGGCGAACTTGCCCCAGTGCCCGGACCGCTCGTACAGCGCGCGCTTGGCGAGAACGGGTGAGAACACGCCGAGGCACCCATCGGCCGCCGCCAGTTCCTTGGCCAGTTTCTGCAACTCTTCCCGGATGACCGCGCCGACGGGTAGCCACATCGGAAGGCCTGATCCGGCAAGCGGATTCGTGGCGAAGATGGCCATGTCGTGGTTCAGATCTCGGTGATCGATGACCATGGTGTCTGCTCCTGGGAGTTCGTACGGAGCAGCCGGGAAAAGAACGAAGCCCCGGAATCCGCTCCGGGGCTCGAGATGTCTGCGGGTTGTCAGTCCATCGCAAAGGCGCCGGTGGTATCCGGCGTCGTCGTGGAATGAAGGTGTCCTCGCAGGGTCCCCGACGTCTCGGCATACGAACCGCGGAATCCTGGTCAACGGGCAGCAGATCGTGATCCGGCCGGTTGGGACTGTTGTGCGGTAGCGGTATCGGCAGCGGTCTGCCGCTCGACCCAACACCAGTTGATCGGAACGGGCGTTGGTGCGGCGTGGCTTCGCGGGCGTCCCCGAGGGCATGCCACCTGGAGAATGCATCCAAGTTTGATGCCATCAATCATGATAGCATCAAACTTGGGTGCATTGTGCGCGGAGGAGGGGTGGCCTGTGGACGGTTTCATCGGCAGACAGCGTGAGCTCGCATTGCTGCAGCGGTTGGTCCAGCGGGTCGTCGCGGGCGGGCGGGCGGGCCGACCCGGCCGGGCGATACTGATGCGCGGGCGCCGGCGAGTCGGAAAATCGCGCCTCGCGGAGGAGTTCGTCGAGCGGTCCGACTTGCCGTTCCTGTACTTCACCGCATCGGCGCAGCGGTCGGCTGACCTGGATCTTCGCCTGTTCGTGGAGTCCGGCGCGTCGTCATCATTGCCGGATGCAGCCAGGTTTACCGGGCAGCATCCCAGGGACTGGGATGCTGCATTGACCTTGCTTGCGTCGGCGCTGCCCGACGATCAGCCGAGCGTCGTCGTTATCGACGAAATGCCCTATCTCATCGGCAACGACCCAGGTTTCGAGGGCAGTCTGCAGAAAGCATTCGATCGGGAGCTGTCGCGCAAGCCGATGTTGTTGCTGTGCATCGGCTCCGATCTGGCGATGATGGAAGCCCTCAACGAGTATGGTCGACCGTTCCATCAGCGAGCGAGCGAAATGGTGGTCCCGCCGCTGAATCCCGCCGACGTAGCGGAGATGCTGGGGCTGCCGGCCGCTGAGGCGTTCGACGCCTTCCTGGTATCCGGCGGCCTGCCTCTCATTCTGGCTGAGTGGCCGCAGGGCGCCACGCCAGCGGAGTATTTGGCCGACGCGGTCAGCGACCCAACGTCGGCCTTGCTCGTCAGTGGCGAACGCGCACTGGCCGCGGAGTTCCCCGAAGATGCGCAGGCCCGGCGGGTACTGAGTGCGATCGGGGCCGGGGAACGCACGCACACTCTCATCGGCAGAGCGGCAGATCTTCCCACGGCCAGCCTCGGCCGGGCATTGCGATTGCTGACCGACAAGCGCATCGTCGAGGCGCTGACTCCGCTGTCGACGCAGCCCTCCCGCGAGACCCGCTACATCGTTGCCGATCCCCATCTGCGATTCTGGCTGGCCTTCCTCGGCACCTACCTACCCGAAATCGAGCGGGGACGTGGCGATCTCACGCTCGCGCGCATCGAGCGCGGATGGGCCTCATGGCGCGGTCGCGCGGTCGAATCCATTGTCCGCGAATCACTTCGGCGTCTGCCCGAGCAACTCCCCGAAGATACCAACGCCATCGGAGGGTACTGGACCCGCACCAACGATCCGGAAATCGATATCGTCTGTGCAGACCGGGAACCCATCGCCGAGAAGATCACCGCGGTGGGCTCGATCAAGTGGCTCGACAAGAGACAGTTCGACAGCCACGACCTGACCCTCCTGTACCTGCATCGCTCTCAATTGCCCGGTGCGGATGAAAGTACTCGGATGCTGGCTGTTTCCCGGGCCGGCGTCAGCGTGCCGGGCGTCACCGGATTCACTCCGGACGACCTCATCGCCGCATGGCGTTGAAACGTCCGCATGCATTTGCCGAACGAGCGCATTCGCCGGATCGGAGCTGCTGGGTCCCGGCATGTCCCGGCTTGCGCGAGCCATTCTGGCCGGCACCGCCGCGAAACACCGCTCCCGGCGATCGAACTGCGCCTTCTGCTCTAGGAGATGATCGCTCGCCACGGCGCTGCCGCCCGCGACTTGATCCTCGGCTGTCGGCACGGAGTCACGATGCGTGTCCACGCCGATGATCTCGACCGCTCCAGCGCCTCCCGAGGGACTTGTCCAACCGATACGATGCCGTGCACTGGCCGCCGGAGAGGCTGCGGGCACGAATCGGACTGTCTACTAGCTTGATTCGGCGTGACCATGTCGACGACATCCCGGCTGGTGCTGTTGCCGCTGTCCAAGTCGATGATCTCCGTCCGGTCGGGCGGCGAGGATTTCACGTTGGAGTGTGATCTGACGTGTAAGGCGATCGAGCAGGGGGTACGAAGGATGACGTCGATATCGAGGGGCGGATCGAGATCGGCTACGGCATGAACAAGTCAGTGTGGGAGAGGGCTTTGCCGCCGAGGCCATCGGTGCGCTGCGAGAGCATCTGCTGAACTCTGGAGGCATCACTCACGTCACCGCCGACACTGCGGCCGGAAATGTCGCCAGCCGGCGTGTGCTGGAGAAGAACGGATTCGTCCGGGTGAGCACGAGGTGGACCGAGGACGACGGAGACGTCGTCCTGTGGTCGACTGCCTCCGGCTGAGAAGTTGGTGCTCGTATAAGCAACTCGGGGCCCGACGTCCCGGTATCCGAACCAGATCGAGAAATCAGGATCCCTTACCTGCTGAAATGCGGAAAACGCGAACCAATCCATCCTGGAATGGTTCGCGCTTCCGCGTTTGGGTGGCTGACGGGACTCGAACCCGCGACACCCAGGATCACAACCTGGTGCTCTACCAGCTGAACTACAGCCACCATGCCGGTAACAGCCGGCGCGGTAGATACTAACGCGTACCCCGGTGTGGCGCCTAATCGGTGCCTTACGCTGGGTTTTTACCGCGGGTGCTGAGCTGGGCGGCGATCGTGGCGATTTCCGCGGTGGAGGGGCCGGGGGCGGGGACGAAGGCGGTGCGGCGGTAGTACTCGAGTTCGCGGATGGACTCCTTGATATCGGCCAGGGCGCGGTGGGACAGGCCCTTCTCGGGCTGGCCGAAGTAGATGCGGGGGTACCAGCGGCGGCACAGTTCCTTGATCGAGCTGACATCGATCATCCGGTAGTGCAGGTGCGCGTCCAGTGCGGGCATATCGCGGGCCAGAAAGCCCCGGTCGGTGGCGATGGAGTTGCCCGCCAGGGGGACGGTGCCCGGGGCGGGGGCGAATTGCTTGATGTAGTCCAGGACCCGCTGTTCGGCCTCGGCCATGGTCACCGTGGAATTGCGCACCTCCTCGGTCAGTCCGGAACGCGCGTGCATCTCCTGGACGACCGGGGGCATCGCGGCCAGCGCCTCGTCGTCGGCGTGGATGACGATGTCCACGCCCTCGCCCAGGACATTGAGCTCGCTGTCGGTGACCAGCGCGGCCACCTCGATCAGCTTGTCGCTGTCCAGCCGCAGGCCGGTCATCTCACAATCCATCCACACCACAAGTTTGTCGGACACCTGGGCCACACTAGCGCCGTCACCGGGCGGTGGGCCCCGGCCGGGCCGTATTTCGGGGTGTTCGCTCCGTTTCTACCCGCGTGGTGACCCGCGTTCGCGGCGCTCAGTGCGCTCGAAATCGGGTCGCGATGAGATTGCTGGATAGCGGTTCGCGTTCCGGATCGATCGATTGGAGATACTGTTTTTGCAGTAGCAATGCTTGCTCGAGGCGAGCGGCGGTGTTGGCGGTCAGTTAGCGGAGCGGACGGAGGTTCGGCGATGACGACACCGGCGGAGAAAGCGGCGGCCGCGCGCAGGGCGGCGCAGGAGGCGGCGCGGATCGCGGCCGAGGCGGCGGCCGAAGCCGAGGTCGCCGAGCGGGAGGCGGCCTCGGCCGGATCGGCGGAGAGCGTTGCGGATTCGACGGAGGCGGCCGAGAGTTCCGCGGCGGGAAGCGGTTCCGCGATCGCTCGCGAGATCGCCGCAGGATACGCATTCCAGGGCGTTGCGCTGGAGCTCGGCGCCGTGCTGGCGGACGGGGTGGTGAATTCCGATGCGCGCGTGCGTATTCCGATGCGGATGATGAACCGGCACGGGCTGATCGCCGGAGCGACCGGAACCGGTAAGACCAAGACGCTGCAGGCGATCGCCGAACAACTCTCCGCCGCAGGCGTTCCGGTGGTACTCGCCGATGTGAAGGGCGATCTGTCGGGGCTGGCGCAGCCGGGCGCGGCGAGTGACGCGGTACTCGCCCGCGCCGCGGAAACCGGTGACGCGCAATGGGAACCGACCGGATTTCCCACCGAGTTCGTCTCGCTGGGCACCGAGGGCGTTGGTTTGCCGATCCGCGCCACCATCACCTCCTTCGGGCCAGTTCTGCTCAGTAAAGTGCTGGGGCTCAACGAAACTCAGGAGTCAACGCTCGGTCTCATCTTCCACTGGGCCGACAAGCAGGGCCTGGCGCTGCTGGATCTGAAGGATCTGCGATCGGTGATCCAGCACCTGACCAGTCCCGAGGGCAAACCCGATCTGCAGGGCATCGGCGGGGTGTCCGCGGCGACCGCGGGGGTGATCCTGCGCGCGCTGGTCAATCTCGAAGGCGAGGGCGGCGACACGTTCTTCGGTGAGCCGGAGCTGGATCCGGCCGACCTGTTGCGCACCGTCGGCGGGCAGGGCGTGATCACGTTGTTCGAGCTCGGTGCCCAGTCGGCGCGGCCGGTGCTGTTCTCCACATTCCTGATGTGGGTGCTGGCCGATCTGTTCCAGACCCTGCCCGAGATCGGCGATATCGACGAGCCCAAGCTCGTCTTCATCTTCGACGAGGCTCACCTGTTGTTCGCCGAGGCGTCGAAGGCATTTCTGGAGCAGGTCGAGCAGACGGTGAAATTGATCCGCTCCAAGGGCGTCGGCGTCTTCTTCTGCACCCAATTACCCACGGACATACCGAATTCCGTGCTCTCGCAATTGGGTGCGCGCATCCAGCACGCCTTGCGGGCATTCACACCGGACGATCAGAAGGCGCTTGTCAAGACGGTGCGCACCTACCCGAAGACCTCGGCGTACGACCTGGAGAAGGCGCTCACCGCGCTCGGCATCGGCGAGGCGATCGTGACGGTGCTGTCGGAAACGGGTGCGCCGACACCCGTCGCGTGGGCGCGGCTGTGTCCGCCACGTTCGCTGATGAACACCATCGGCGAGGACGCGATCCGCGCGCACGCGCAGGCGAGCGCCTTGTTCGGCAAATACGGCCGAACTGTCGACCGGGAATCCGCCTATGAGATGCTTACCGCGAAAGTCGCTGCGGCACAACCGGAGCCGGAGCCGGAACGGGCTCCGAGCGCCGGTCGGGCCCGGGCGGAGAAGTCCGCCGCCGAGCGGATCATGAGCAACCCCGCGGTCAAGAGCTTCCTGCGCACCGCCACGACCGCCGCGACCCGGGAGATCAGCCGCAGCCTGTTCGGCACTCGCAAGCGCTGACCCCGGCGGCTCCGGATGGTCTGCGCGCGGTCAGGCCGCCAGGCGCGGGAACAGCGATTCGGCGTTGCCGCGGTTGATCGCCCGCAGGCCGCCCTCGGGCCAGGCGTCGTAACCGTCCAGGTAATGGTCGTTGTGGGCGACGGAGGCGGCGGGGGCGAACGGCCCGTCGCTGCCGTAGAGGACGTGCGTCGGGTCGGCGAACTCCTGGATCGCCGGCAGCGAGGCGGGGCTGGTGGCCAGGGCCGTGTCGAAGTAGAACCGCCGCAGTTCGGCCAGCACGTCCCCGGGCTCGCTGCCGTCGCCGATCAGCGGTGCGGTCAGTGCGACCCGGTAGGCGAGGAAGGGGAGCGCGCCACCGGCGTGCGACAGGATCACCTTCACTCGCGGATGCCGGGACAACACCCGGGCGTGGGCCATCTGCACGGCGGTGCGAGTGGTGTCGAACGGAAAGTCCACGATCGGTGCCACGATGCCCGGGAGGGCGGGCAGCTCCGATTCGGTGGGATGGACGAAGACCACCGCCGCGCGGGCATCCAACTCGGCCCAGAGCGGCTCGAATACCGGATCGCCGAGATAGCGTCCGCCCGAGTTGGTCAGCAGGGTGACCCCGTTGGCGTGCAGGGTGTCGAACGCGTACGCCACCTCGGCGAGCGCGCCGTCGAGATCCGGCAGCGGCAGGCTCGCGAACAGGCCGAAGCGGTCGGGCCGGTCCTTGACCAACTCTGCGGTGAATTCGTTCGCGGCACGGGCGGTTTCGCGAGCTCGGGCGTCGTCGCCGAAGTGCGTGCCCGGTGCGCTGATGGACAACAGGCCGGTGGCGATCTCGTTCTCGTCCATCGCCGCGATGGCGCTGCCCGGCGACCACTCGGGCAGCGGCCACCCGGCCGGATTGCGATCGATCAGGATGCGCCGGTAGCTCGGCGGGAGGATGTGCTGGTGGACGTCGATGCGTGCGGAATCGGTCATTACCGGACTCCCTCGTCGGTGGATGCGTCGTCACGGTCGAAATTGCCAAGCTAACAATTAGCTTGCTAACAATTAGACTGTTAGGCTAACACCCGTGGCAGCGGACGACAAGGACGGCATCGAGGAGCTGGCGCGCGCCATAGACGCGCTGTTCCTGGCCATCCGTCAGGCTCGCGCCGGCGCCTTCGGCAACGATCTGCTGTCGATCTCCCAGCAGGCGCTGCTCGAACCACTCGTCGACGAGGCCGGGCAGCCGATCGGCGGACTGCCGGTGGGGGCGCTGGCCTCGGCTGCGGGCGTGAGCGTGCCGACCGCCACCCGCACGCTCAAACAGCTCGAGGGCAAAGGGGTGGTCACCCGCACCCGCGCCGCACCGGACGAGCGGCGCGTGCTGATCGAACTGACCGATCTCGGCCTGCGGCGCATGTCCACCTTGCGCGCGCTGCGGCGCGAGGCGCAGACGCAGGGCCTGGCCGTTTTCGAACCGCAGGAGCGGATCGAACTCGCGGCCCAACTGCGCCGATTGACCGCGATGATGAAATCCCGTGCGCTGCACTGACTTGCGCTGCACTGACTGCTGCTGTCACCTCGGCTGACCGAGATCGCGAGCGAGCAGATCCTCGAAGGTTTCGCGGCGGACCTGCTCGTGGCAGCGGCCGTTGCGCACCGAGATGACCGGCGGGCGGCCGACGCCGTTGTAGGTCGAGGCCAGGCTGTGGTGGTACGCACCGGTGCAGGGCACGGCCAGCACCTCGCCGGGGCGCAGATCGGCGGGCAGCCGGACGTCGGCGGCGATGATATCGCCTGCCTCGCAATAACGTCCGGCCACGGTCGCGGTCATATGCGGACCGGTGGGATGGCGATTGGCGACGACGGCGTCGTATCGCGCGCCGTACAGCGCGACGCGCGGATTGTCGTTCATACCGCCGTCGGCGATGACGAAGGTGCGTGCGCCCTCGACGTGCTTGATCGCCATCACCCGATACAGCGTCACCCCGGCGCGCGCGACGATGGCCCGGCCCGGTTCCAGTGAGATCCGCGGTCGCGGAAAGTGGTTCAGCGCGCACGCCGCGTCCAGGGCATCCTCGACGATATCGGCGAGTTCGGGCAGATTCATCTCCGCGTCACCGCACCGGTACGCGACCGCATGGCCACCACCGAGATCGAGTTGCGCGAGCGTGCGGCCGTATTCCATTCGCACACGGGACATTTCGGCAACCAGCCGGCGCACCGCCTCGCCGTAGAAGTCGGGATCGTGAATCTGCGAACCGAGATGGCAATGCAGGCCGACCAGATCGAGCATGGGCTGACGCATGATGCGGTCGATCGCGTCGACCGCCGCCGCGCTGCCGAGCGGAAAACCGAACTTCTGGTCCGCCACACCCGTTCGCACCGCCGGATGGCCGTGCACATCGATATCGGGGGACAGCCGCAGCAGCACCTGCTGCGGCCGGGTGGCAACCGCGGCCAGCAGGGTGATCTCGGTGAGCGAGTCGACCACGATCCGGCCGACACCCGCACGAACCGCGGCCTCCAACTCGGCGAACGGTTTTCCGCTGCCGTGCAGGACGATTCGCCGCGGGTCCACACCCGCGGCCAGGGCGATGGCGAGTTCGCCGGCCGAGCACACGTCGACCGACAGACCCTCCTCGGCGACCCAGGCCGCAACCGATTTGATCAGCAGAGCCTTTGCCGCATAGATGATTTCGGCGTCCGGGAAGTATTTGCGGTACGCCCGGCAGCGCCGCCGCACCTCGGACTCGTCCAGGACGTAGGCCGGGGTGCCGTACTGGTCGGCGATATCGGCCAGGGCCACCCCGCCGATGGCGATCCGGCCCAGATCGTCGTAGTGCGTCTCACACGGCCAGACGGTCGCGGCCAAGCGGGGGGACGGCATTCCCGACCGCAGCGACGGGAAGATCTCGAGCAGCGTCACGGCTTCTCCTGTGTAATCCCCGCTTTCTCCTTCGACTGCGGGGCCACTGCCAGGATTACGCTGTTCGACGCCGCCCGAGCCGGCTGGTTACGCGCCCTTGACCAGCTGGGTCGTGATCTTGACGCACTACTGACAGCGCCGGCTCCGCCTGCCTGTCCCGCGTGAACGCGCTCATGACCGGCCCGCTCGGTGTCCCTGGGGAGTGCGGCCTCATGACGCTGAACATCGCGGCCGACCCGGTGCGCCTTGTCGCGTCCGGGTGTGTTTCGCGTTGCTGACGCCGGTGTGTTTCTAGCCCCCGAGTTTCTTGTAGAACGCGCCGACGATCGGCGCGGTCAGCGCCCGCGGCGAGTACTGCCCCGCGACGCTCATCCCCTTGCTGATCAGGCCCGGAACCACGCGCATCTTGTTGCGTTCGAGTGCGTCGATGGAAATCTTCGCGGTATAGGCGGCAGTGACCCAGATGAAATCGGGAATCTTGTTGCCGACCTCGTCCTGATCCGGGTTGTCGGTGCGGACCGGTCCGGGCGCGAGCAGCGTGACGTTGACGCCGCTGCCGGTCAGCTCGCCGCGCAGCGATTCGGAGAAGCTGTTGGTGAACGCCTTGCTGGCCGCGTAGGTGGCGTTGTTCGGAATGGGCATGTTCCCGGCCGCCGATCCGGTGATCAGGATGCCGCCGCTGCGTCGTCTCAGCATCCCGGGCAGCACCGCGAGGGTCAGGTCGTGCACCGCGACGGCGTTGAGTTCCATCACCGAACGCTCGAAGTCCAGGTCCAGGTCCGCGACCGGCCCGAACGTCGCGACCCCGGCGTTGTTGCACAGGATCGCGACATCGCGGGAGGCGAGTTCGGTCGCGAGCGGGGCGCGCTGTTCGCGATCGGAGAGATCCACCGCGCGCACCTCGGCGGTGACGCCGTATCGGTCGGTCAGTCGCTGGGCCAGCTCGGCGAGCAGATCGCCGCGCCGGGCGATCAGGATCACCGAATAACCCCGGCGGGCAAGCTCTTCGGCGAGCGCGGTTCCGATCCCCGAGGAGGCCCCGGTGACGACGGCACGATTGTCTGAAGTGGGTGCGGGAAGGCTCACGCCCGGGAGCCTACCGGGATTGCGCGCCCCTACGTCCGGTCGGCCTGTTCGGGGTTCGAGGGTGCCTGTCCGGGGACGAGCAGGAGTTTGCCGCGTGCGTGTCCGCTCTGGCTGATCTCGAGCGCCGTGCGCCAGTCCGCCAGGGCGAAGGTGCGAGCGACGGGTATGTCGAAGGCGCCGTCGGCCGCGCGCCGGGCGAATTCGGGGAGTGCGTCGAACGGCTCCGGCCGAGCCTCGCCGAAACTGTCCCGCGCGCCGAGTTCCGCGGCCTCCGGAAGTGATCCGCCACAGGTCAGCACCCGCTTCGGATCGTCACCGGCGGTGCGGATCAGATCCGGCAGCGCGCCGCCGACCGGGGAGGTATCCAGGACGAGATCGACCGGGCCGCCGCCGATCGCCAGGAGACGTTCGGCCATCCCGTCCCCGTAGGAGGTGACCTCGGCACCCAGGTCACGCAGTCGCTGGGCGTGTGTCTGCCCGGCCGTCGCGATAACCCGCATCCCGCGGGTGAGTGCGATCTGCACGGCCGCGTATCCGATGGTGCTGCCCGCGCCGTGGATCACGATCGTCTTGTCCGGATCGAGGCCCAGCATCGCGAGGTGTACGAAGGCCGTGTCGACCGCCATCGGCAGCGCGGCAGCGCGGGTGAGGTCCAGCCCGGCGGGCGCCGGTGTCCAGCGGTCCATGATCGCGTGATCCGATGCGCCCGCGGTCGATGAGCCGCGCCAGTCGGCGTTGCCGAGTACGGCGTCACCGGGACGCACGTCGGTGACGCCGTCGCCGAGGGCCTCGACCGTGCCGGACACATCGATTCCGATACCGCGAGGGAGTTCACCCGCGAACAGACCGCCGCACAACGCCCAATCCGCCGGGGCCAATGCGCAGGCGTGCACGGCCACCCGGATCCGGCCGGGCCCCGGCTCCGGGATGGGCACGTACTCGAGCCGCAGCACCTCGCCGGCCTCTCCGTATTCGTGGAATCGCACCGTGCGCATCGTGGTCGTGGGGTGATTGTCGGTCATCGGCGTCTGCTCGCAATCGTGAGTTCCGAAGCGGTCGGATAAAATGGAACGCGATCCGTTTACCGATACAGCGTAACACGAAGTGGAGCGTGATCCGTTTTGCCTGGTGCCGAATCGACCGAGATGCGCGCCGATGCCGCGCGCAATCGGGAGGCCGTACTGGAGGCGGCCACCCGGACCTTCGCCGCATCGGCCACCGAGCCGTCGATGCGGGCCATCGCGCGTTCGGCCGGCGTCGGGATCGCCACCCTCTACCGGCACTTCCCGACCCGCGAGGCGCTGGTCGACGCCGTTTATCGGGACCAGGTGCAACGCCTCACCCAGGGCGCCGGTGAACTACTGCGCCGGCTTCCGCCGGGCGAGGCGATGCGAGCGTGGATGGACCTGTTCGGCAGCTGGCTGTCGACCAAGCACGGCATGGTCGACACCCTGCGCAGCATGATCGATGCCGGCGAGATCGAACATGCCGAGACCCGCGACAAACTGCTCGCCGCGATCGCCGAAATCCTCGAAGCGGGAAGTGCCACAGGCGATCTGCGCGCCGATGTCCCCGCGGAGGATGTCGCGGCGAGCATCCTGGGGATCTTCACCGTCACCGATGGCCGAAGCGAGCAGACCGGGCGGCTGCTCGATCTTCTGGTGGACGGGCTGCGATCCGGCTACGAGCGGGGTGCCGGTTCGTAGAAGGCGATGCCCCAATTCACGTACCCGGACCAGACACTGGCGATGCGCCCGCCCTGGACCGCGGGTTTGGGGTCGCTGATGGGACCGTCCCCGGAACGAATCGTGGCCACGGTGGTGTCGAGATCGCGTGTGCCGAAGGCTATTCCGGGCAGCGTGGCCGGTTTGCCGGAGGCGACGACCTCCAGTACGGCCTCGCCCGCGCGGAAGAAGGCCATTTCCTGGCCCGAGGGGCCGCGCGGGCGGAAGCGCCGCCGGGGTCCGGCGCCCAGGACCGCGGTGAGCGCGGCGACGGCCTCGTCCAGGTCGGGAACCCAGTACACGACGTGGTCGATGAAGCTCACGGCATTGGGATGCGTTGTGCCTTCGGCCGATTCGTCCGGATCGTCGGACAATAGTTCCGGGATGCCGAGTACGCCCGGATCTTCGATGGCTCCGGCGAAGCCCCAGCTCGGTGGCATATCGATGGTGCAGCTGATGCCGCCGATCCGGAAGCCGCCGTCGGAAATCGTGAAACCCAATGCGGTCCAGGCCTTCTCGTCGCCGGGCAGGCCGAGGCGGGTGAGCGCGCCCATCAGATCGCCGCCGCCAGCCGAGTGCCCTGATCGATCGCCCGTTTCGCGTCGAGTTCGGCGGCCACGTCGGCGCCGCCGATCAGGTGGATGCGCACCCCGGCGGCCCGCAGTGGCTCGGCCAGTTCGCGCACGGATTCCTGTCCGGCACAGAGGATCACGTTATCGCAGTCGATGACGGTCGGACGGGATCGCTGCTCGCCGAAGCTGATGTGCAGGCCGCGGTCGTCGATTCGCTCGTAGTTGACCCCGCCGATCTGCTCCACGCCCTTGGCCTTGACCGCGGCGCGGTGCACCCAGCCGGTGGTCTTGCCCAGGCTCTTGCCGAATGAACCCGATTTACGTTGCAGCAGAACCACTTCCCGCGTCGCGGGGGAGGGACGCGCGGTGACGAGCTGGCCGGGTGCGTCGGGATCGCTTGCCGTCACGCCCCATTCTTCTTTCCACTCGTCCAGCTTCAGCGACGGATGGCCGTCGACGGTGAGGAATTCGCTGACGTCGTAACCGATTCCGCCCGCGCCGATCACCGCGACCTTCTTGCCCACCGGCTTCTCCTCGCGCACGAGTTCAGCGTAGGTGAGCACCTTGGGGTGATCGATACCGGTGATGTCCGGGATGCGCGGGCGTACTCCGGTGGCCAATACGACCTCGTCGTAGCGCCCTTCGATCAGCTCGGCGGCCTCGACCCTGCGGTTCAGGAACACCCGGACCCCGGTGACCTCCAGCTTGCGCGTGAAATAGCGGATGGTCTCGGTGAACTCCTCCTTGCCCGGGATGCGCCGGGCGATGTCGAACTGCCCGCCGATCTTGTCCTCGGCCTCGAACAGATCCACCTTGTGTCCGCGTTCGGCCAGGCTCACCGCGGCGGAGAGACCGGCCGGGCCCGCGCCGACGACGGCGATCCGGCGCATTCGCCGGGTGGGCAGCAGCCGCAGTTCGGTCTCGTGGCCGGCGCGCGGATTCAACAGGCAGGACACGGTTTTGTGCACGAACGCGTGATCCAGGCAGGCCTGGTTGCAGGCGATGCAGGTGTTGATCTCGTCCTCGCGGGTCTGGCGCGCCTTGTTCACCCAGTCCGGATCGGCCAGCAGCGGGCGCGCCATCGAGATCAGGTCGGCGTCGCCGCGGGTGAGAATCTCCTCGGCGGTCTCGGGCATATTGATCCGGTTCGACGCGCACACCGGAATATCCACTCGCGCTTTGATTTTCGCGGTGAACTCCACGAACGCCGCGCGCGGCACCGAGGTGACGATGGTAGGCACCCGCGCCTCGTGCCAGCCGATGTCGGTGTTGATGACGCTGGCGCCAGCATCCTGCAATTCCGTTGCCAGCGCGATGATTTCGTGTTCGGTCTGGCCGTGCTCGACGAATTCGGCCATGGACAGCCGGAAGACGATCAGGAAGTCCGGCCCGACCGCCGCGCGGATCCGCCGTACGATCTCCAACGGGAATCGGCGGCGGTTCTGTGCCGACCCGCCCCAGCGATCGGTCCGCTTGTTGGTGCGCGGGGCGAGGAACTGGTTGATCAGATAACCCTCGCCGCCCATCACTTCGACACCGTCGTATCCGGCGAATTTCGCCAGTTCCGCACACCGCGCGTAGTCGTCGATGGTGCGCTCGACCCCCTTGGCGGACAGCTTGCGCGGCCGGAACGGGTTGATCGGCGCCTTGATCGAGGAGGCCGAAACACTGAACGGCACATAGGCGTACCGTCCGGCGTGCAGGATCTGCAGGGCGATCCGGCCACCCTCGGCGTGCACCGCCCGGGTGATCGCGCGATGCCGGTACGCCTCGGTCCGGTTGGTGAGCTTCGCGCCGAAGGGCAGCAGCCAGCCCTCCCGATTCGGCGCGTATCCGCCGGTGATGATCAGGCCGACGCCGCCGCGCGCCCGTTCGGCGAAATAGGCGGCGAGCCGGTTGGTGTCCCACGCCCGGTCCTCGAGTCCGGTGTGCATCGAACCCATCACCACCCGGTTGCGCAGGGTGAGCGAACCGACCCGCAGGGGTTCGAACAGATGCGGATACGGATTGGCGGGTGCGGCCGGCGCGGGGTTCGCGGTCATGGATCTCACCTTTCGGAGACGGAATCCGGTTGTCGCACCGCTGGATTCGGGCTGTTCCGCGGTGCCGGGGAGAGGCTGTGACCGAGTGCTTCCAGAACCTCGTCGCACCATTCGACGAAGCCCGCTTCCACCCGGATGCCGCCGCGCAGCACGAGGTACTGGTGCAGGGCGGGGCCGGTGAGCTGTGCGGGCGCGGGAAAATCTCGCTTCTCGATCTGCCGGTACAACTCGAGCTTGCCGGCGTGATTGCCGCGGTGCCGGGCGATCTCTGCGCACAGTGTGGGCAGGTCGCCGTGTGCGGCGGCGCGGATCTTGATGCCGAGCTCGCTGCGCTGGAAGGCGGCGTCGTCCTCGGTGGGGGCGGATATCCAGCGGGACAGCTCGGCGTGACCGCCGGCGCCGACGGTGTACACCTTCTTGTCGGGGCGGCCTTCCTGCGGGACGGTCTCGCCGACGACCCAGCCGCGCTCCTCCATGCGTTTGAGCACGCGATAGATCTGCTGATGCGTGGCGTTCCAGAAGAAGCCGATGGATTTGTCGAAGCGGCGCGCCAGCTCATAGCCCGAACCGGCTCGCTCGGTCAGCGACACCAGCAGCGCGTGCTCGAGGGCCATGCGGCGAGACTAATTGACATTCGCCGTCCTATGCAACTTGGTGCATAGGACCATTCCGTTCCGAATTATCGATCCGTACGGTACCGTCGGGCTCGGTGCTCGGAGCACCGTCTTGTATACGGGAAGGGCGCCTCGCGATCCCGGGAGGCTCGCGGGGCGTTCTTCTGTATCAACGAAACTCGAATGCCGTAGGGCGCCAGCCGAACCCGGTTCACCGCCGGGGCGTCGAGTGCCATGCGGCCATCCCCAGGGCGATCAGCCGGACCTGCCGTACCGTGCGTTCCACGAGTTCCGGTCGTTCGCGGGGCGGGGCGGCGACGTAGTCGGCGATATGGCTGGCGACCGTCGAGACGATCAGATCCGCGGCCAGCTCCAGATCGTCGGGAGACCAGCTGTCCAGGGCGCGCAGCCGGGAGAGGTCCACGACCAATTCCCGGGTGATGAGCTGCATTTCGATCGCAATGGCACTGCGCAGCGCCGCCGAGCCGCCGTGCCGCTCGCGGATCAGGAATCCGTACAGCGCATCGCGCCCGGCGATCTGGGCGAACACGAACCGCACCGTCTCGGCCACGCGCGCGTCCGGAGTGCGGCGCAGATCCCGCAGGGCCAGCCGCAATTGCCGGACGCCCTCGTCGACCAGCGCGGTACCCAGCTCGTCCAGCGAGCCGAAATGCCGGTAGAACGCGGTCGGCACGATTCCGGCCGAGCGCGCGACCTCGCGCAGGCTCAGTGCCGCGAAGCCGCGCTCTGCGGCGAGTGTCAGGGTGCCCTCGAGCAGTGCCTGCCGGGTGCGCTCCTTGCGCTCGCCCCGGGTTTCGGCCTGCTCAATCCGCTCGCTCACGTCGGTGAGCATACATCCGTTCACGATAGGTCCATTCCTCAGGATGTTGCCGCGGTCACATGACCTGCTGGTTGAACTTCTGTGCACATTCGAGGCACACTTGCTGAGTGTACAGATGTGCACCGAAATATTGGTGCGCTACCACCCCGATGAACAGCAGTGGGAGATCGCAATGGCAGGACTCGTCGATCTGGTCCAGACGTTGACAACGCCGCATGCCCTCGATCGCTACCTGGAGTTGGTGCGGCCGACGCTGACCGTGCGCGATATGCGTGCGGAGATCATCGCGGTACATCGCGGCACCCCGGGTTCGATCACTCTCACCCTGCGCCCGACCTGGCAGTGGCGCGGCCACCTGGCCGGCCAGTACGTCCAGATCGGCGTGCTGATCGACGGCGTCAAGCACACCCGCTGCTACTCGCCGATCGACGTGCAGGCCGGTCCGCAGCGGCGGCTGCGGCTCACGATCAAGGCCCATCCCGAGGGGCTGGTCTCGCAGTACCTGCACCGCCACGCCGCACCCGGCATGGTCGTGGACCTGTCTCCGGCCGCGGGTGTGTTCACCCTGCCGCGGATCCGCCCGGACAAGGTCGTGCTGATCAGCGGCGGCAGCGGCATCACCCCGGTGCTGTCGATGCTGCGCACCCTGGACGCGGAGGGATATCGCGGGCCGGTGGTCTTCCTGCACTACGCGCAGTCGCCGGAGGCGGTGCCGCATCGTGACGAACTCGACGCGATCGCCGCGCGCCGCACCAACTTCCGGATCGCGCTGTGCTATCCGGAACTGGATCTGTCCGAGGTGTTGCAGGGCGCGCCGTGGAGCTGCGCGGCCAATCCGGTCTCCGGGTTCTTCGGTCGCGAGCAGCTCGAGCGGATCGCGCCGTGGTTCGCCACCGCCGAGACCTACGTCTGCGGCCCGGCGCCGCTGATGAACTCGGTGCGCGAGGTGTTCCGGGGCGAAGGGCTCGAACATCGGCTGCACGCCGAGGAATTCACGCTGGCCGCGGCGCCGGTCGATGCCGGACAGGTCGCCGGGACCACCACCTTCTCCGCCAGTGGCAAGGAGGCGTCCAATACCGGTGCGAGCCTGCTCGATCAGGCCGAATCCGCCGGTCTCACACCGGAATACGGCTGCCGGATGGGAATCTGCTTCTCCTGCACCTCGATCAAGCGTTCGGGCTGCACTCGCAACCTGCGCACCGGGGAACTGGACAGCGATCCCGATCAGCCGATTCAGCTCTGCGTCAACGCCGCCGTGGGCGACGTGGACATCGACATCTGAGAGGGGAACGATATGACAATCCTCACCGAAACCAAGGACGGCCCGCTGGTCCTGAGCCCGGAGCAGGTCGAGGAGATCGGCCGCACGCTCGACGAGTTGCGTGCGCGCGTCACCGCCGACCTGGGCGAGAAGGACCGCGAGTACATCTACTCGATCATCAAGGCGCAGCGCGGCTTCGAGGTCGCCGGACGCGCCCTGATGTACCTTGGCTTCCTGCCGCCGTTCTGGCTGGCGGGCGTGGCGGCGCTGAGCCTGTCCAAGATCCTGGACAACATGGAGATCGGCCACAACGTGATGCACGGCCAGTGGGACTGGATGCGTGAGCCGGGGCTGAATTCCCGTGTGTTCGAATGGGATACGGTCTGCCCGGCCGACCAGTGGAAGCATTCGCACAACTACATGCACCACACCTACACCAACATCCACGGCCGCGATCGCGACATCGGCTACGGCATCCTGCGCATCGACGAAGGTCAGGAGTGGAATCCGTACTACCTGGGGAACCCGGTCTACGCCTTCGCGCTGATGATGCTCTTCGAATGGGGCGTCATGATGCACGACCTCGAGGTGGACAACATCATCGCGGGCAAGCGCTCCTGGTCCGATGTGAAGCGTCTGCTCGCGGGGCAGTGGCGCAAGGCGGGCAAGCAGGTGCTCAAGGACTACGTGGCGTTCCCGCTGCTGTCCGGGCCGCTGTTCCTGTCCACGCTGGCCGGGAACGCGACCGCGAATCTGGTGCGCAACGTGTGGGCGTACTCGATCATCTTCTGCGGGCACTTCCCTTCCGGCGTACAAACGTTCACCGAGGAGGAGACGGCCGAGGAGACTCGCGGCGAGTGGTATGTGCGGCAGATGCTGGGCTCGGCCAACATCAGTGGCAGCAAGCTGTTCCACATCCTGTCCGGCAACCTGTCGCACCAGATCGAGCACCACCTGTTCCCCGATCTGCCCGCCAACCGGTATCCGGAGATCGCGCCCGAGGTCCGTGCCCTGTGCGAGAAGTTCGGCCTGCCCTACAACACCGGTCCGCTGAGCCGTCAGATCGGCTCGGTGTGGGGCAAGATCTTCCGGCTGGCCCTGCCGCCCGCGCTCGTCGGGAAGGCCGCGCAGCCCGGTGTTATCGTGATGCGTAACGGCTCGAACACCGACGAGCCACAGCCGGAGCCGAGCGAAGCGGGCGTCGAATGATCGGTAAATTCGAGAGCAACAAGGATCTGATCCAGGAGCTGACCTCGTCCGGGGCCAGGCACGTCGGCAATATCGCCTCGATCATCACCGGAACGGTGTCGGAGGTGACCCGCGAGATCGGCGACTGGATCACCGACGCGATCGAGATGCGCGAGGCGGCCTCGGCCGCGGAACGCGACCGGGAGGCGGCAGAGCGCGTCAACGCGGGCAAGAAGGAGCCGGACGTTCTGCTGGACGATCCGGCGCCCAGCGCCCGGGTGTCCGCCGATCAGCCCTTCATCGACGCCGACGTCGAGATCGTCGACCCGGAACGCTGAGCCGCCGAGTTCAGAACACCGGAAGCCGGCGTCGGAGGGGGGCGGAGTGGGTGG
>CBJNFW010000092.1:0-27161 GCA_966435935.1 uncultured Nocardia sp. | reverse complement strand
TCGTTGGGCGGCGGCGCGATCGGCGCGACCGCCGGGACCGGGCGCGGCGGATGCAGATCCGCCACTACTACTGCCGGGACCGGGGCCGCCGACGGCTCCGGCCGAGGCACCGGCCCATTACGCACCGACGGCGGTTGCTCCGGATATGCCGCAGGATCCGACGCCGGAGACGGCGGCGGGGTCGGGGTCGGGGTGCCCGGCTGGATACCGGTGGTCACGCCGGGCTGGTTGGCAATCGGCCCGGCCCCCGCCCCCGAAGCGTCCCCGGGGACCGCCAGCACAATCATCACCGGCACCACGCCCGCGACCATCACACGGGCCCACAAAGCCCGCTTCGGATCGACCGAAAGGCGTGGGGAGACTCGCCTGGCAAAGGGATCGGGAAGCGGATTGGTCGATCGCGAATTTGTTGGGTGTATTTCTGTTTCAGGCATGTCGAATAGACCCTTTCAGGCTGAGTTAGGGAAGTTCGAAAATGGCGCGCTCAATACACGCCGGGGAGGGGCTCCCGGCTGCGTAATACGCAGCCAGGAGCCACCAGGTAGGGCAGGGTGATTACTAGTGCGGCAGCAGTGGTGCGACCGCGTTCCAGGCATCGGTCGCGAGGGCGACCACATTCACCGCGATGTCCGATACGAGGCTGACCAACGACAAGATAGATAAAGGATCCACGAGATTCTTACCTTCCGTGCGTGTGGGATGAACTATCTTCATCCAACACACAAAACACGCTGCCGCGCTAGAGGTTCGAGGGACGCCATTTACGTCCCATTCCACATTCGCGCCACCGGCCCGCCGCCTGCCAGCGGAAATATAAGAAAGGGACGTCAGCAGCACCCCTGCAAATTTCCTTCCGCGACACGAACGACTATGTCCCGCGTCACAAAGAACCTGAGAAAACCCTGATTACAGCTACCGATTGGCTACTGAAAGGTTCAACGGTGAGCCGTTGCGTTAGTGATCTAGGTCTGATACCTATTGAAGTGTCTCCGGGGGGAGATCAAGCGAGCAACCTTTCACTCTATCCGTCTGGCGATCCTGGGCGGAAGACCCAAAAGTAGGGGGTTTGACGACCAATGCGCACCGAACACAGCGAGGAGTACTGCGAGCCCGGCACCGTGATCTGCATGGCCTGCTGGACACGCGATATCCGCGAGTACCGCAACCTCAGCCGGCCCCAATCCCACGCCGTCACCGGCGTAAGCACCCGTTACCTCAAAGACATCGAATACGGCCACACCATCCCCGGACCCAACATCATCGAAAGCCTCATCACCGGATACCAGCTCGACAACGCCCAAGCCCGCCTCACCCGCGACCTGTGCCAGCCACCCGGAACCCTTCCCCCACCACACGAACTGCGGGAACGCATCACACCCGCCCGCCGGTCCCTCTGGAACATCCTCGACTCGCCCCTGGCCCTGGGCTACCTCGACCCGCTCTGGAACGTCCTCACCGCGAACGACAAGTTCTTCCGGATCTTCCCCGGACTGGGCGTCGCGGACAACCTCGCCCTCTGGGCACTACCCCCCTCGCCCGAACCCTCACCAGCGAAAGCGTTGCTGGAAGACCCCCGCCGCGAAGCGCGATGGCTCGTGGGCACCCTGCGCGGCACATTCGCCCACTACCGCGACGACCCCCGAGTCATCAGCCTGTACCAGCAGCTCTCACGCAACGAGATCTTCAACCACCACTGGCACAACGACATCCACGTCGCACACGGCCGCTGTAGCGACAACCAGCCCCTACGACTACGCGACCCCGCCACCGGCCAGCGCTACACCCTCAGCGTCCAACTCACCGAAATCACCGACGTCCCAGAAATCCGCGGCTTCCTGTTCTGGCCACACACCGACACCACCGAATAGCCCCGGACCTGTGACGACAGGACGACAGATGGCCAGTGCTGACGATAGTTGGCCAACACGACTCCGAGGAGCGACGTGACCTGGGACATTACGGCCGCCAACATGGTTTCCGTCCCTGCGAGTGGCCAACTGCCGCTGCGATATTGGCCAGATACGTCCAGGAACGTGCAGGTCAGAAGTTCGCCGGTTGGCCAACTAGCGTCCGTCGTCACAGCCCTGGTCGGGTAGCGGGGGGTTCAGCAATGGACCCCCGCTACCCGACCACCACGGCTGGGCGGCCCCACCCCCAAGGCCGCGACGGCAGCCCCACTCCTGCCAGCCGACCGGCGAATCCAGCGAGCACCGTGGGCCCGCGGATTCCTCCGTACTACTGCAAGGGGGCTGCTCTGCGGCCGGGCTTGGCAGTACTGGTTGTCTCATCAGGCTTTTCGGCCGAATCCGAGTGTGTGGGTGCGGCGCACGCGCGTGTAGTGGACGCGGGCGGCGATGAGTGCGGTGACCGCGCGCTGCCACAGTGCGTCGTCGAACCGGGTGTTGCGGTAACCGCTCGCGCGGCGGTGTTCGAACCAGGCGCGGGCCACTGCGTCCACGGCTGGGCCGATCTGCCCGGAACATGCGACGCGGTTGATGTCATCGACCAGCCGTGCCCGCACGATCTGACTGATGTCGAAGATGCCCAGCTCCCACAACACCATGGACCCGCAATCACCTGTGCGGGTCACCACGGCATCGGGATCGAGCCAGGTATCCAGGTTCGCCAGCAGGAACGCGGCCCTCAGAATCGGTGCGGCTGGATCCTCGCACGGCACCCGGCCGTCCATCGCGGCCAGCAACTCGCGGCTGGTCGGCAGCACCGGATCCACCACCCGCACAGCTGGACCCGGCACGGCCAGGGGCATCGCGGCAGGAATGTTCATCCGCGCGCCTCCCGGTCCGCGTGCGGCGCGGGAGGCGTCGGGGGTTCTGGTGGCGGCCAGGTGGTCTCGTACGGGTTCCGGAGATGGTGGATCAGCTCATCGAGTTCCTGCAGGATCCGTTGCCCGGCAGGGCCCGGCTCGGTGTGTTCCGGTCCCAGGGCCGCATCACGGGAAAAGCGCAGGTCGCGGTGTTCGCTCACCGGCACGCTCCTGGTGGTGCGCATGCGGCGCTGGTGGGCACGAGCCGACGCACCTCACGCAGAGACAGCCCGAACCGGCCGATCAGCTCGGTCGGGATCGTGCCGTCGACCGGGACAGCGCGCAGGAACAGCGCGTCGCGGCGGCGGCGCGCGGCCCCCAGCTCCGCCGTCGCGGTGATCATCGCCGCGCTCGCACCGGCTTGGCCTGTGCGCAAGGCGGCTTCGGCCCACAGCACACTGGTATACGCAGTGCAGACCCGCGCTGCCGCCGCCTTGATCTTCCCCCGCTCCACCCGGCACTCGGCCACCGGGATCGCGGGCGTACCGGGTGTAATCGCCTCCCGCGCACGCTGTTTCGCGCGACACCGCCGCACATCGCAGCCGTGGTGGATATCGCCCAGGACTCGTCCCAGAGACCCGGGCACCGGGCCGGGATCGATGCAGCAATACACGACGGGCACCTCCCCACCACAGCAGCATCCATGACCGAACCGGGGATCCGACCCGCGCGCAGGGCGTTCGCGCCCTCGACGCACAAGCGCGGCGGCCGAGGCTCGGCGATGCCGAACTCGGCGAACGCCTCGGCGACCCGCTCGCGCATCCGGCACTCACGCGGGTCACACCCGCGAGTCAGGCCCGCCATCGCCACCGCGATCAACACCGAACAGATCGGCCCCGGATCCTCACCACAGTCATGACCAGAGAACTCACTCGCACCCGAATAGGACACACCGAACCCTTTCTGACACAAACGCTTCCGCCAGCCCCCGCACTGGTAAGCAACGGCGCTCCCGGCTCTCAGGCATGCCTGCGCTGCCCGCAGAACCGCGCACTCGTCCACCAGGTGACCGTCGTGGTTCTCGGCCAGCTCACGCGCACGACCGATGCTCAACGTGTCGAAAAACTCCACGTCGCACAGGATTTCGGCGAAGCGACTGCCCGCGTGGACGAACATGTGTGGATACATCCGATCAGACATTCTCATCACCACTCGACGCCGCCTCCGCGTCCAGCCCCTGGGTCCGTGCTGCCCGGCGGACGATGCGGACGTGGACCGCTTTCGGGCCCCGGCTGGTGGCCGCCACGTCGTAGGTCACCTGATCACCGGTTCTCGGCGGGGCGGCTCCCTTGTCGATCAGGCCCGAGTAGTGAACGAAGATGTTGTCGCCTTCGGTACCGGTGATGAATCCGTACCCGCGCTGCGGGCTGAACCACTCGACAACTCCGGTTTTCATGGCCACGACTTCCTTCGCTATGGATTCAACAGCGGACGGTTCAGGCATGAGGGCTCCCAGCTCGGGTTGCGGCATCGGTGATGGCCTCGGCCAGCTCGGCCCATCCGGGGCGGGCCCGGCCCGCAGGCGGGGACAACCACACCCGACGCGGATCACCCGGCGTAGGCAGCGCGATCCTGGCGCGTGCCAGCACCGGCATCGCACCAACAGCGAACAGCCGCAACGTCATCCGGTCCGCTTCGACCGGCGAGGCGGGAGCATCGGCCAGCAGCACCCACAACCGGTGCCCGCGGCGATCGACCGAGAACACCGGCACAGCATTCAGTCGTGACACGACCTTCCGGCCGAGCGTGGAAGGCACCATCACCGCGGAGGTGACGGTCATGGTCAGGCATATCGCGCTCAATGCCCGATCGAACGCGACATCGAATCCGAATTCTTCTGCATATCTGCGGCACCGGCCATCGACAGCACCCGCGTCGATGACATCGAGTGCAGGCATGAGCAGAGCAGTCATTCTTTCTGTCCCTTCGGTTTTTCATTTACTGCCAGCGGGCTCCATGAGTTCCACTGGCGTGGACGGCGGCTCGCGGTCGAGGGTTTCGGGTCCCGGAGCAGGCCACAGGCCACCGCACGGCAGCGCTCGGTGTTCAGGGCGGATGTCGGTGTCCACCCGCACGGTGACGGTGCCGGACGCGGTCAGCTCGGCCGCGACAGCCAGGACCTGCTCAGCAGGGCCGTGGTAGTCCAGATGCAACGGACCCGAATCCACGTGTAGATGCCGACGCGGCGAGGGCAGTCCGGTCACGACTCGTCCCCCACAACGCGACCCCACGGGCTCAGCGTCCACACCTCCACCGCGCCGCGCAGCAGCGGCAACCAATCACCCAGATGCCGCGCGTCGGGCACAGCAACCGCGACACCGAACGCCAACAGCGCGAACACCATTGGATAGTCGGAGTCATCCTCAACGATCAGAATCGAATCGAGGGTGGTCCCGAGCACGCGCGCCAACCGGCAGATGTCGTGCACGTCACCCTGGGGATCATCGGAGATGTCCGTGCGCACGATCCCCTGCAACCGCACCAGCGGCGTACGTGGTGAAACGTGGTTCACCGTGCGCTCCCCTCGATCGGGGTGCAGGGCTCGACATGGCGGACTCCGCTGTGCAGCAATGGGCTTCGATTGCTCAGTCGCTCCGACAACCTGTTGTCGGCCGAGTCGTCGACACCCCCGGCGCGGGGCAGGTTGGCCACGGCAATGATCTGCTTGCCGCAACGCCGGGCGGTTCGGTGAGATACGTTGCGCCGCAGATGGTTCCATTCATAACCGATGTACCGGTGAGACACACCTTGTGCACGTGGAAGCCGTATCCGCGGTCGTGTCAGGTCGATTGCAGGAGTCTGGCCGCGTGGGCACGGCGTCCTGCCGTCGACTGTGGCAGATGTGTGTCGAGCATGAGGTATCAGCCGTAGCGGTGTGCGCCCCATCGTTCCTCGATTCCTTTTCGGAAAGACCAGAAGCAATCAGTAGTTCGATGTGTTGTATCGATCAAACGCTACGCCTAGTTGTTACAACTAATCAATACGTCTGGCGAGTAATCTGTAGGACCGTGTGCTGTAGGGTGTTGGCGGCCTCTTCCAGCGGAAGGATCACCATGGCAACAACGTCGTCAGCGGTCGCGAACTGGGAATTGATGCTTCGGCTACGCGCTCGCGCCGAGGAGCGCGGCATGAAGACCGCAGCGATCGCAACGGCGCTGGACGTCACTCAGCAGTACTGGTCCGCGCTGACCAGGGGCCGTGGCAACCTCAGCGAGGACAAGCTGAAAATCCTGATGAACCTGCTGGAACTCGACGCCGGCGAGCAGGCCGAGCTGCTCGTATTGCGGGAGGTCGCCAAGACCCGCAGCGCGTTCGCGGAGTTCTCCGCCTTGTTCAACGAACAACTGGTGCGGTTCTACGGCTTGGAGGCAGGCGCGCAAACCATCCGGAGCTTCGAGAACGGCGTCGTTCCCGGGCTGTTGCAGACCGAGGACTACATCCGGGTTCTGATGAACGCCAGCGTCACCACCGGTCGGCCCACCGAGGTGGAGCAACGCGTCAAAGCCCGCCTGCAACGACAGGTCCGGCTCGATGAGCCCGAGCCCCTGGAACTGAGGGTGGTGATGGGTCAGGCCGCGTTGATGTACGAGGTCGGCGGACCGGATGTGCATCGAGAACAGCTCCGGCGCCTCATCGAACTCGCCGAACAGCACCGGGGCACGCTCGATCTCCGTGTGATCCCCTTCGAAGCGGGCGGCGCGATCGCCAGCCTCAACTCGGCCACATTCCATCTGCTGGACTTCGAGAGCGCGCGCCTGCCGACCGTGGGATGGGTCGAATCGGCCGCTTACGGCGAACTCGTCGAGGATCCCAAACGAGTCACCGCCCTGGACTACCTGTACAACCAAATTCAGTCGATCGCCCTGGAACAGGAGCCATCGCTGGAGCTGATCGATCGAATCGCAAGTCGGAGATAAGGTTAGAACTGTGAACGGCACCTTCTTCAAATCCACCTTCAGCGGTGGCGACCAGACCTGCGTCGAGGTCGCCCACACGCGTAACGCCGTACTCATCCGTGACAGCAAATACACCGGTCCCACCCCGGCCCAGCCGATCATCACCGTTCCGGCCGAACACTGGCAGGCAGTCCTGGACCTCGCCCTGAACCAGGAATCGGGCATCCTGAACCATGTGCTGGCCATCAACGTCAGGACCGACGGAAGCGCCACACTCAGCTCCCCCCGCGGCGAGCAGTTGGCCTACGACGCCCAGGAGTGGGACGCCTTCACCAAAGGGATCGCGGATGGACAGTTCGACCGCCGTTGACTTGCCCCTGCCCTCCGTCGCTCCGCAGTGGGGCGGGCTCAGGCACTAATCGAAGACGGTCGGTAGTTGCGGTGCGCTCCAGTGCTCGTGGAGGGTCCGGATCTGACTTTCGAGGACGCGGGTTTTGGAGAGTTCGGGGAGCTTGTCGATGGCGAACCAATCGACCTCCATGGTTTCGATAGGGCTTGGCTCCCCGTGTGATTCGATGTCGCAGAGGAAGAACATCTTGTACACGTGGTACGGAAACACCGGCTCGTGCTTCTGTACGTCGCGATCGAGGACGGCGACAAGTTTGGTAGCACGGACGGTGAGCCCGGATTCTTCCTGCACCTCGCGTTCGATCGCTTCCGACGGTGGTTCCAAGATGTCGCACCAGCCGCCGGGCAGTGTCCATTGTTCGTCGCTGCGGTCGCGGATGAGAAGGACCCGCCCGGTGTCGTCGAAGACTCCGCCGCGCACGTCGACCTTGGGGGTCATGTAGCCCTCTTCGAGGGCCACGATCTTGTCCAGCTCCGCGGATGTGCCCTTGCTGACCATGGCGAGTAGTTCGGTGGCTATCGACTGGGTTTGCTCGTAGCGTTGCCTGTCGAATACGTCGGTGCTGAACACCAGGCCGTTGTTGGCGATAGACGCCAGAGTCAGCGCGTGGTGACGGATTTGCTCTTCGAGGGTTGGTGAAGCGTCCATTCGGGATCCTTTCAAGGGGCTCACAGACGAGCCCAATTCACAAGCTGGTGGGCTTCGGCGCGGTACATGGCCGCTGTCGGCGATTCGCCATGTGTTGCCCTTACAGTCGCTCGTTCTGATCGGGGCGGGCCGGGATGATGCGGTAGGTCGTCGTGTCGCGTGGTGCGAAGCCGAGGTTGCGGTACAGGGTGTTCGCCGCGGTCTTCTCCGGCGCGGAGGTGAGGTCAATTGTTCGTGCTCCGCGTTGTGTGGCGAAGTCGATCGCGGTGGCGGTCAATGCTTTTCCTACGCTGCGTCCACGTGCGGTGTCGTCGACGACCACGTCTTCGATGCGAGCTCGCAGGCCGGTGGGAATGGTGTACGTGACGAGCGTAAGCATGCCGGCGATGGCACTGTCGGTCCGGGCGATCAGCAGCTGAGTGCTGGGCTCGGCCACGACCGCCTCGAGCCGTTCGCGGGACAGCCAGGGCGCAGACGTCGACAGTTGAGGTAGCAGGGCGGCGAGAGCCGCCAGTATCTCGCCGCTCACCTGTGTCACGATCTCGACCGCCACGGGTCCGGGGTCCTCGGGCACGAGGGGCAATTCCTTCCTTCACACAGTTCGGTTGGCTTCTGGAGGTCTGAAAGCCCTTGACGCACAAAGATATCCATCGTGCGGCAACCGCCCCGTGGTCGCGGGGCGCGCACCGTGGATCGGCTCGGCTGTCCAGCCTAGCCGGGCAGTGCACCGGTCCGGGACGATCGCCGGTCCCCGGCTTGTTGCAGGGGTTGGAAACGTGCCAGGCCGCTCGCATTTGGGCTACGCACCCGCGTCGGGCGGTGCCGGGGTGGCGGCCTGGGCCAGGGCATTGATTGCGCCGCTGATGGTGTCGTGTGGGGAGGCGAAGATGGCGCTGGCGGCGACGAGGGTGTCGATACCAGCGTGGATCACCTGGGGGGCGGTGCTGGGTGTGATGCCGCCGTCGGCGATGAGTTCCACGGTGTCGAGGTACTTTTCGGTGAGCTGGGCCCGAAGGTCGCGGACTTTCTCCGGGACAGCGGGGTCGAAGGTACTGGTGCCGGGTTTGCTGGTCATGAGGATGATGAAGTCGAGCCGGGCGAGGTAGGGGTCGAGGTGCTCGATGCCGTGTTCGGGGTTGAGCACGAGTCCTTTTCGGAGCCCGGCGGTTTGCAGCGCATCGAGTGCAGCGGTGATGTCGGTTGCGGCGTCAACGTGCATCGAGACGCGGTCGACTCCAATCCGGATGAGGTCGCCTATGTGGCGTTCGGGGTGCAGGGTTTGCAGATGCACGTCGAGTTGCATCGGAGTGTGGGCGCGGATGGCAGCCAGGGTCCGTAGGCCGAAGCTGATGTCGTTGGTGTAGTGCCCGTCCATGACGTCCAGGTGCAGATATGGTGCGGCAGTGCGCTCCACACGGTCGATCGCGCTGCGCAGGTCCAGCGGGTCGGCTCCCAGCAGGGCTGGGGCTACGAAGATGTTCATGCGGGGGTCTCCTGGTCGGTGATGGTCTGGTGCAGGCTGGCGCAGACGTGGCTGATGTCTTCTGCGGTGAGGTCCGGGCGGATCGGCAGGCACAGCGTGTGAGCAGCCTGGTGATCGGTGTGGGGAAACGCCATCTCGAAGCCACAGTGCGCGAAGGCGGGCTGCCGGTGGATCGGTGTCGGGTAGCGCACGACGGCGTCGACGCCATCGGCCCGCAACCGGTGCAGAACCGCGTCTCGGTGTGGGAGCGCGATCTGCAGGAGGTGATACACGTGATCACCTGGTGGTGTGGGCGGCGCGGGAGCCCGAACCCCTATGTGGTGCAGTGCTTTCGAGTAGTGAGCGGCGAGGTGTTTGCGCTGGGTGTTCCAGTGGTCCAGGTGGTCGAGTTTGGCGTCGAGCACGATGGCTTGGAGCGTGTCGAGCTTGGAGTTGACTCCGAGTGCGACGTGGTTGTTCTGGCCGTCTTGGCCGAGCCCACGCAGGATCTTCACGGTATGGGCGATCTGTGGGTCGCTGGTGACTACGGCACCGGCGTCTCCTGCGGCGCCGAGGTTCTTGCTGGGGTGGAAGCTGAAGGCGGCCACGGCGCCGAAGGTCCCGACTCGCTGGCCTGCCCAGGTCGCTCCCGCAGCTTGCGCGCAATCTTCCACGACGGCGACACGGTGCCGACTCGCGATCATGGTGAGTCTGTCCATGTCGAGGGTGCGGCCGAACAGGTGCACCGCGAGGATCGCCCGGGTTCGGGGCCCGCACGCGGCGGCGGCGGCGGTCAGGTCCATGAGGTAGGTGTCAGGTTCGCAATCGACGAGCACAGGCGTGGCCCCGACTGTGGTGATGGCAAGAACGCTGGCGTGGAAGGTGTTTGCCACGGTGATGACCTCGTCGCCCGGGCCAATGCCAAGGGCGGTGAGCGCCAGGACCAACGCGTCGGTGCCGGAGTTGACCCCGATCGCGTATCGGGTGTCGAGGTAGGTCGCGAAGCGGTGTTCGAAGCGCGCCACTATGTCGTCCAGGATGTAAGTCCCGTCGACCAAGGCCCGGCCGATGCGCTCGGTGACGGCAGGCAGATCGGCGAATTGGCTGCGGTAGTTGTATCGAGGCACTTTCATAGCGACTTTTCCGAATTCGGTGGGCGGATATGCACAAGCGTTTTGCCCAGCACACCTCGGTCGGCGTGAGTGGTGAGATAGTCCGCGGCAGCGTGCAGAGTGAGGGCACCGGTGGTGAGGCGTTGCACGCTGAGCGCGAGCGACCACTGCCCGGGTGCGGGGTGTTCGGTCAGCAGCGACAGAGCGTCGAGGAAGTCCCGCCGGAGCGCGCCGTAGGTACCGGCGAGGGTCAACGGTTTGGTTCCACTGGTCACCGGGTGAGTGAGTTGTTCGCGGCGCACCTTGTCGATATCAGCCCCGCCGAGGGTGGTGGCGGGCTGTGTTCCGGCGAACAGGATCAATAGCCCGCTCGGTTCCAGGAGCCTAATACCGGCGGCCAGGTGCTCCGGTGTCGCGGCGGCGGTCGCCAGAACGACTCGCTGGTATCGCGAGCTGTCAGGGTAGGGCTGCAGGATACGGCGGGGCAGGACGTTACGGGCGTTGAGGAACTCGATCCGCTCAGGGTGGGAGTTGATCAGCGTGCAGCGGTGGCCTTGCGCGGTGAGCACGGCGCAGATCAATGTGCCGGCCATGCCCGCGCCGAGCACTGCGATCGGGCCTTGCGGGTCGATGCCGACCTCGGCGGTGACCTGATGCAGGCGCGACGCGCAGTGCACGGCGCAGGCGAGGGGCTCGGTGAACACCGCGATCGGATCGTCCAGGCCCGCCGGGACGGGGACCAACGCTGCTGCCAGTTGACCGGAGTCACCGGTGAGTTCGACCAGTTCGGCGAATCCGGAGGTGCGTCGGGTCAGGATGGGATGTGGATCGAACACGGCGGCGCAGCCTTCGAGCGCCTTCAAGGGTGTCGGTGCGGATTGGACGGTGCCGACCAATTCGTGGCCGAAGTCCCTGCGACCGAACCGCGTACCGGTAATCTCCCGCAGATCGGACCGACATATTCCGGCCACCCGCGGAGCGAAAATCACTGTGCCGAGCTGATTCTCATCGTTATTCGGTCGAGTTTCGGCGGTGGTGAGGAACGCTGCTCGGTTGCTGTGCTCGATGCGCAGATACCTGATTGTGCTCGTGGTGGTCATGGAAGCTCCTGGAGCAGATCCGCCACGGTGGTGTCGAGGTCGACAGCGCGCGACCGCTGCGGCATGACCAGATCGACGACGATCTTGGCGTACTCGCCGCGGCTCCTGTCGCGCCGAGCCATCGCCGGGATGACGTTCGCTGCCTCGGAGAGGGAAATCACTTGTGTCACAAGCTTTCCGTACCGTACCGGCGCAGTGATCAGGTGCTGCTGGGCCGCATCCAGGTGCGCGGGGGACGTTCCCCGATGACCGGTGATCCGTAGTTGTTTTCCTGTGCTGGTGATCGCGTCGATGTGCCGGGGGCCCTGAGCTTTACCGCACACGTTCATGCGGCGCACGCAATCGAGCGGGATGTGTGGAAGTGCTGGATGGGTTGGGCCAGTGGGGATTCCGCCGAACAGGTCCAGCACACCACCGACAGTCAGGGTGTAGGTGGCTTGTTCGATCGCCTGCCACGCCGCCTCGCGCGGCAGGCACAGGACCGCGCCTTGGGCGCTGTCGGGCCGGGAGAAGTCGGCCACCTCGGCGGAGTTCAGCACTCCGAGGGCCGCGATAAAGTCGAGCCTGTCCCGGCGTGGATGGATCAGGCGCATCCGGTATCCGAGGTTCTCGCCCAGGATCGTCATCAGCAGTGCGGCGCAACCGCCCCCGAAGATCGCCACCGATGCCATCGGCGGCAGGTGAGGGCGCATCAACTCCCAGGCGTAGAGGGCTGTGGCGGCTGGTTCGACCATCGCGCCGAGATCGACCGGTAAGCACTCTTGGGCGGGCACCACGCAGCGAGACGGCACGGTGTTGGCGATGAAGTCCTGCAGGATCCCGTCGTAACTGTGCCCCAGGATGATGTCCTGGTCGTGCGGGTCGACGGGATTGAAGATCTCGCAACACTGTGCGGTGCCATCGTCGTCGAAACGCACGGCGATTCCTTCATGGCCGAGAACCGCAGCCTTGTCTGGTCGAATCTGCCGCTGGATTTGCAAGTCGGTACCGCACACCCCCACACGCAGGATGCGCCGCAACGGCCCGACGCCTGAATGATGGTGGATCGAACTCCGTTGGAGGCGAAGGTCGCTGCCCGTGCGGACCAGGGCGCGGTTGTCGATCGTGGTCATGCGCACCGCAATTCGCACAGGTCGGAGTGAAGAAGGCGTAGCTCCTGTGCCGCAGTGATCACTTCCTTGAGGGAAATATCCTGGGCGAACACGGCGGTGCCGATCGCGGTGACCAGGGGAATGTTCTGGTTGCCGTCGCGGTGGCGGATGGAGTCGGCCAAGCCGGCGGCCAGGATGTCCTCAGTGATGCACGCGTGGCTCAACGGCAGCCCGACCCGGGTCAGGAGCGTGACTATCCTGGTGAAGCAGTCCTTGTCGATGAGGGCCCGGTGCAAGGACACCAGGCACGAGAGGGCGATGTCGATCGCGACGGCTTCGCCGTGATATAGCCGCGGCTTGGCTGCAAGCTCGAACGCTGGGCTGAAGGTGTGTCCGAAATCGGGCAGCCGCGCGAGGTTCTGCTCCCATAGATTCGGTTCGAGCTCTTCGAGCATCGCGGTGATCGCAGCGTCGATGATCGGACCGCTGACCGTGCTGTGGGTGCCGAAACCGCGCGGTGTGGTCCACCGGTGCTCGATCCGGTCGAACAGACCGCTGTCTTTGACCAGCGCGATCTTCAGGATTTCGGCCATACCGTTGGATATCTGACGGTCGGGAAGGGTGGTCAAGAAGCCGGGGTCCACAATCGTGTCGGTGGCCGCGAAATACGTGCCCAGCCGGTTCTTACGGCCGTTGAAGTTGATCCCGGTCTTCACCCCGACGGCCGCGTCGACCATCCCGAGCAGTGTGGTCGGTACCCGGATGTACGGCACGCCGCGCCGGTAGATACTCGCAGCGAAGCCGACCACGTCGGTCAAGACTCCACCGCCGATTGCGACCACCGCGTCGCGGCGGCGGCTGAGGCCGAACTTGTCGTATTCGCGGATGATCCGCCCCACTGTGTCGGAGTTCTTGCTCCGCTCGGTCGTCTCGATCGGAACCACCGTGCAGGCAGTGGTGTAGTTGTCGAAGTAGCCGATGATCGGGTCGCCGAACAGGCTCATGACGGTCGAATCCACGAACACCAGCGTGCGCCGTGTGCCGATGCCGACCGCGTCGGCCAAGTCGCTGTTATCGGGATCCAGGCAGTGGTGGGTGCGCCGGATCTGGTACGAAACGGGTTGTGTCGCACCGATAGCCCATATGCGGTCCATGTCATCGACTCCTATCCCCGGCTGGGAGTGACTGTTTGCGAGCGAACAATCCGGCACCGCGCAACGGTTCGAAACCGTCGGAGTCCCACCGGGAAATCCGGTCCCGAAAGATGCTGGGCTGATATACGGAAACGAGATACAGCCCGTCGGACTCCAGCCTCCGGTACAAGCTGTTCATGTAGTGATCGCCGAGCGTGTCGACGACACCGCCGGATAGGAAGACCCGCTCGACACGAGGATCGATCGCCAGCACATACAACAGCGCCCGCGCCAGCGGCGCGGTCACCGCGTCCAGAAACGACACCGCCGACGGGTTGTCCGCCGCTATCGCATCACGCAGCATCGGCAAACGGGACGCTGCCTCGTCGCCGGTGGCCTCGCCCAGATCGAGGATGCCCGCGAACTGCGCCAGCATCGCTTCGATCGCATGGCCTGCCGCGATCGCCGATACATGCCCGGTAGCCCCGCAATGACACAACGGCGGCTCCACGCCCAGGGGGGCGGGTGTGAGCGCAGGCAGATGCCCGATCTCCCCTTGCATCCCGTGTTGACGATCCAGCAGCACCTCGCCACTGCGCACATCGATTGTCCGAGCACCGATTCCGCTGCTCACAGTGACCGCGGTGAGTGCACGCAGATCGCTCCGGGCAACCCGCTCGTTCGCACAGATCGCCAGGGCCAGGCAGGTGACATCATTGGCTACCCACCAGCGCAAGCTCGGCTCGGCCGAGGCCAGCACCGCACGCAGGTCGTAGGGGTCGGTGTTGTCACCCCACATCGGTGCACTCGCCAGGACCTGGCCGGAATGTCCGTTGACCGCCGCGCCCAGGGAGATCCCGACATCCCGGATCGCGGGCTGCTGAGCCGCGAGCTGGCGAGCCCTGTCGAGCAGGAACTGCACCATCAACTCACGAAGGGTGGCCGCGTTGCTGCCCGTACGCGCCTTGGTCACCGCAGCCTGACGCTGCCACTCGGCGAAGGTGCCATCAGGCGTCAGAATTGCCGAGCGCCACCAGGTTCCGCCAAGGTCGAACACGATCACCGACCCGCCGTTGTACATCATCATCGGCGCCTCAACCTCGCTCCGGCCGAGCCGCGACATCGGCGAATACATATCCATCCTCGCCGAGGACGACAGCGGCCGGCACCCGCACACTGGTCTTTGGCGGGGCCAGGACCGAGGTCAATGCGGCTCGCTTGCTGATACCAGTCGCCAACAGGACTCGTGTCGGGATCGCCCGCAAATACTCGAGCCCCAGGCTGATCCTCTGCTCCCCGTGATAGGTGCTCGTCACGACCGACGCCCGCGAGTCCGAATCCAGAGTGTGACTGAATATCGAGGCGGTGTGCCCGTCGGTGCCCAGGCCCAGGACGGCGATGTCCGGTACTCCGCCAGGGCGAACAGCAGCAAGTCGCCCGGCATATGCGATAGCCGCGCGATCCCCGTCTCCGCACATCGGCACCGGATGCCATCGAGCCTGGCACCGTCGACCTCCGAGCCCGAACGCCGTCTCGATCAGCGCTGCCGACCGCTGCCGGGCCTCGGGAATCACCCGCTCGTCGGTCTGCACGAAATGCACTCGCGACCAGTCGATATCGAGCGACCGCAGCGCGCTGTACGTCGCGATCGGCGTGGAACCGCCAGCCAGTGCAACAACGCACTCACCGGACACACCGATCACTGACTCGATTCGCTTCGCAATCAATGTCGCGGCAGCAGCGGCGACACTGTCTGGGGTGTCGCAGAACCTGCATGTGACTGGCATTATCCCTCCCGAACAAAGTTCAAAAATCACCTACGCGAAGAACATTCGAGGCGCGAGAAGCGCAAGCCCAAGAGCCGCAACATGTACCAGCCCGCGCCCGCGAATCGCACGGGCCGGATCTACCGCAGCGGCGGCAATTCTCCGCGTACGGATTCGCTGTCGTTGACCTCTCTGACTACCTCGCAGCCTTCCGAAAATACGGTCGCACGCGTGTCGGCTCGTGACACCTGCACGACAGTTCGACAACCGCCCGATTGATGGGTAGCGCTGAACTGGTATTTTTCGCCAAACAACGGCCTTGCCCATCGTGATGGGTAACCTGAGAGCCGTGACAGTTCCGGGTACGCAGAACTGGGTCGGGTGGAAGTCCAGTCGAGGCAACACAATTCGACCTCGCCGATGAACCAGCCCACAACCCCGCAGGCGCGCGGCCGGGAGATGGCCGCGGCGGGCAAAAAGCTTTGGACCACACTGGGTTCGGTGACACGGGCCGCGACCGAGCTGATGGCGCGGTATCCGGATGTGCCTAGCCTGCAGGCGCACCGCTACGCGGCCGGGCTGTCCCAGGACCAGGCTGCCGAGCGCTACAACGAGGTCACCGGCAACCAGACGACCCTCGGCGGCACCTCGATCAACGCTTGGGAAGCTTGGGCACGCGGCCGAGGCCGCGGCTCGCCCCCATCGCTGTCCAGCGTGCTGATCCTGTGCACCGCTTACGGTCGCGGCCCCTTGGGCGTCGCCGAAGAAACGATCCCGCCGACCACTTTGATCGCTGAAGCCTACGAACGGCTTCCGATCGAAGACCAGCTGTCCCTGAGACAGATGACCGCAGATCCCCACTCCGACAGCCCATCTGGTGCATCTCCACTCGGTCCCCCAGGGGCCGGGATACACCCAACCGTCGGGAACATGTCGGCCAGGCAACCCGGCGAGGAGTTCATCCTCTCGGTTCCTACCATCGAATACGGCAACCCCGACATCAGCGTCTTCACCTTGCCCAACCCGCATCCGGGCCAGCTCCTCGACCTGACCTGGGAAACGTTCGGCTACGGCGTGGAACAAGTCTCGATACAGATCAAAAACGTCGGCCGCCGCCTCGACGTGGACATATGCTTCGGCGTGAACGAGGCCGGACTGGTGATGGCGACCTTCCTCGCATCCGCACGCTGCTCCCGCTGCAACATCGGCTACCTACGCTGCAACAAAATCCGCGACGGCATCAACCTGGACGACGCCTCATTCTTCCCGCCCGCACGAGACACACCGACCATCGTCATCTGCGATTTCGAAGTCAAACACGCCGACGTCATCGGGTACCTCACCCAGCAACTCCGTGCCCGATATCGCAAGGCGGAACTCTACTTCGCCGTCTTCGGGGCAATGACCAAAAACCGCGACCTGAAAGTGGACAGTTTCGACGACCTGACCGGAGCGAAAATCATGCGTAACGCTGGCCTAGAAGCTATATTCATCGCCGCCACCATGAGCCCGCCGGGCATCGAACCACCATTGGAACTGCGATGACTCCACCGAAAGGCGGCACCTGGTGACCACCTCAGCCACGAACACCGAACTCGCACACCGCATCGCCGAGCTCGTGCGCGACATGATCGTGGACATTCGTCCCCGCCTCATCGACGCCGCGCTCACCGGCCGCCGTGCCGAAAACGAGAACCCGCGCCACCAGGACAACTTCCTTTCCGACTACGACCTGTGGATGCACCGCCGCTACAAAGAGCTGCTGGTCCAGATCATTCCCTCATTCATCTACGCCTCCGAGGAAGCGGACCCCGAGATCATCGGCCAAGAGCCAGATCCCGACCTGTGCGTGCTGGTCGATCCTCTCGACACCAGCGAACTCGCCGTCCGCAGCCTCTATGGCTATACCCACATCCTGGTCTACTCCCGTACTCTGGCGCGGCCGGTCGTGGCCGTGGTCGGCGACATCTTCCACCACATTCAGATCTACCTCGCCGCCAGAGACGAGGACGGAAACGACCGCGCGGAGATGATCACCGCCAACCGCACCCAGCACCCCCTCGAACGCCCCTCAGACGCATCATTGCCGGAGGCGCTGGTCACCAACTACCTCATGCGACCACTCCAACGATTCGAGCCTCTGACGCAACAGCACGAGTTCTTCGAAGCGCTCGGAGCGCCATCCGATGGCGGAAAAGCGAAGGGGCGCATCGGGCTTGACTTCGGCTCGATCGGTTTATGCCACGTCGCAGCCGGATTCACCGACGCCATGGTCGAATTCGCTAAAGGCTTCGCCATCTGGGACCTCTCACCCGGGCACTACATCCTGCACGCCGCAGGCGGAACAGTCACAGATCTCCGCGGAACACCGATCCCACTGGACTACGGTCTGAACTCGCTACCCGAGATCAACGGGGCCATGAACGGTCGCAAGAAATTCATCGCGGCCGGAAACAGCAGCCTCGCAAACGAAATCCAACAAGTCCTCCGCCGGGGCTGAAGGTCAGCGGCCTCCTCAGCCCTCAGCCCTAGGTCCCGGCGCAACACTTCTCGGGGCCGGAAGTCCCCTCCCTGCATGACAGGCGTAGGTGGGTTGTGGACAGGTTTGTCGTGATGGGTTGCAATAGTTTGATGCCGTTGGTGGGTGGAGGTTGGGATGCAGCGTGCTCCGTATACCCGTTTGGAGCAGCTCGTCCGGGACCGGGGGATGTCGGTGCCGGAGTTCCAGCGCGAGTTTAGGCGACAAGCCCTACGCCTCGGTGAGAACTTGTCGGTGTCGCGCAGTCAAGCCATACGCTGGTTGAGTGGAAAAGGGTCGCCACGCTTGGCGGCGCAGAAGGTCCTGGAAGAATGGACCGGTGAGTCGGTACAGCGATTGTTCGGATCACCGATGGCCCCGGTGCCGTCGGCGCGTGGGGTTGAGTCACAGTGGATGGCTGGTTTGGAGCGTGTGGTGAGTGCGGCGAGGGAGTCGGTGGCCCATGCAATGGCTGCAGCAGCAGCTCTGGATCCGTCAGCGCTCGAGCATTTGCGTGCGGCTGCCGATGATTGCGCACGGGCGTATTACGTGAAGTCGGCGTTGGAGATGCTGACCGATCTGGTGTCGTTGCGCGACACGGTCTATGCCGTGTTGGACCGCACCCGTAAACCGGCTCAGCAGGCCGAACTCTATTTGATCGCGTGCCAGGTCTGCGGTCTGTTGTCAAGTGTGTCGTGGGATCTGGGACTTCAAAATGCGGCGGAAGGCCAGGCGAGGGCGGCGCACACGTATGGGAGTTTGATCGACCACTTGTCGGTGCAGGCGTGGGCGCGTGCGTTGCAGTCGACGGTTGCATTCTGGGCCGGAAACACCGGCCGGGCAATCGATTTGGCTGCTGATGGGTTAGCGAATGCCCCAGCGGGGACTGCACGGGTTCGGCTGCACAGCGTGCACGCGCGTGCCTTGGCGATGACCGGGGCAACCGAGAATGTGCGTAGCGAATTGGAGCAGGCGGCCGATGAGCTCGGCCGCGCTGGTGACGATGAGTTCCTCGACAGGGTGGGCGGCGAGCTGGCGTTCGACGTCGCTCGGCGGGGATTGTGCGCCGGAGCTGCGTACGTTCGACTCGGAGACGGGCTGCAGGCCGAGCGTGAAGCACAGAACGCTGTCGACTTGTTCGCAGCTGTTCCGGCGGATCGGCGGTGGACTGGTGGAGCATTGAGCGCGCAAGTCGATCTCGGCTCGGCCAGGACCTTGCGCGGCGACCTGGCAGGTGCACGAGAAGCATTGACGTCAGTGCTGAATCTGGCTCCTGGGCAGTGCACTGAGGCGATCGCGCAGCGGCTCGACGCACTTGGGGATGTCCTGGGTAGTGCGTCCCGCTACCGTACGGCTGTCGAGGCACGGAACCTTCGTAGCGAGATCCAAGAGTTCACCACCGCAACTGCGTCAGGGAGAGCCGCTCTTCGCGCTCTCGCGCCGCCCATGTAGTCGTACTCGGCCGAGACTTGCGCTGCGGGGAAGTGCTGCTACGCGCCGCAATGGTCGAGTTGGTAGGCGTCCCACAGGCCGAGGATCCCCTGTTCGCGTTCGGGCGAGATTCCCAGCTCATCGGCTCGTTCATGAGTCACGCTCGCGCCGCCGTTAGTGAGCCATGACCAGGTGTCGGCGACGGTGTCGCGCAGCGGGCGGCACTGGAGGCCAGCGGTACGAGCGCGCGTCGAATCGACCGCCCATGTGCCGGGATAGATCCGCCACAACGGCAGCTCGGTCCATTGCGTAATGTGCTGGGCGGCAAGCCATTCCTCGTCGGTGATCCATTCCAACCGTCCGCGTCGGCCAGTCACGTCGAGGCATGCAGTGAGCAGGTCTCCCATCGTCTCACGTCGTGTTCCGGCAACGTTGAATATGCCGGTCGGGCCCGTGGCGGTGTGCAGGGTGAAATCAGCGGCGTCGCGGACATCGATCGGCTGGACCGGGCGTTGTGGGGAACCAGGAGCTAGGATTCGCCCGCCTCTTTGGGCTCGCCGGAGCCACCATTCTGTGCGTCCGACATATTCACGCGGGCCCAGGATGACTCCGGGTCGCAGGATGGTGGATCGCCGATCGCCGAAGGTGTCGAGTACTGCTCGCTCGCAACCGGCCTTGCCGAAGCCGTACGTGGACGGCCCGGGATCGCCGTCGTAGCCAAAGCCCGGGCCGGCATCGGCGGGGCATTCGAGGATCTCCGATTGCTCGTTCAGTGGTTCGGTCGGCCAGCCTCGATACACCGATACGGTTGAGACCAGTACGTATCGTGAAGCAACCGGTTCGAGGGCGCGGGCTACAGCAAGGGTGTCGCGGGGCACGTAACTCGACGTGTCGATCACCGCGTCGAAGTCTCCGGCGCGGGCCAGGCGCGCGAGGTCGCCGGCATCTGTGCGGTCGCCTCGAATGATGGTGACCCCCTCGGCGTCGCTGCCGGTGTGGCCACGACGGAAGGTCACTACGTCCCAACTTCTTGTTACTGCGTGGTCGGCAATCGTACGGCCGAGGAACCAACTTCCGCCCAAGATAAGAATCCGCGTCACCCACACCATTGTGGGGCACGGATTACCGGACCGCAGGACCCGCTGCCAGCCGGGTAATCAGCGCAGCAAGCAACGCCGTCCGTTCCGGAATGGCAGCGATCTGAACATGCTCCTCTCGCCCATGCGGATGCGCGCCCACAGCTCCGAGCCCGTCGAGGGTCTCGATCCCCAGGGCTGCTGTGATATTGCCGTCGGAACCGCCCGCGGACCGCACTCCGGCTGGCCTGGCTATTCCCAAACTGTCTGCGGCCTCGATGGTTTCGAGGTACAGCCTCTCTGCGGCCTCGGGTTCGAACGGCGGGCGGTCGACCCCGCCAGACACGACAACATCGGCACCGACCAGATGCGAAGCCAGTGCCGACATTGTCGTGTGAATGCGCTCGAGTTCGACCCGCGTCCATGCGCGAACGTCGACCAAACATTGCGCACGCTCGGGTACGGTGTTCGCCGTTGTGCCTGCGGACAGCACGGTAGGGGTGACAGTCGTCTCGCTGGTGCCGAGTTCCGAGATCGCCAGGATCTGGTGCGCCAGCTCGACACCGGCATTGATGCCCAAGAAGGGCTCAAGTCCCGAATGCGCGGCCTTGCCACGGACGTCGATACGATAGTTCGCAATGCCCTTGCGGCCGATCTTGACCGCGCCGCCATCGGCGCTGGGCTCGCATACCAGGACTGCCCCGGCGGCCTGGGCGTGCTGCTCGATCAAGGCCCGTGATGTCCGTGATCCGACTTCCTCGTCGCTGGTGAGGAGGATACTTACCCCGCTGGCGTCGTCGAGCACGCGCAGCGCGCCGAGCATCTGAACGATTCCGGCCTTCATGTCGAATATGCCAGGGCCCGAGGCGATTCCGTCGACCACCGAACACGGCCACTGCTCGGTCGTGCCCAGCGGCCATACCGTGTCGAAGTGCCCAAGGAGCAATACGCGAGGCGCTGGAGCTTGCACTAGCAGATGGACGTTGTCCCCGACGCGAGGCGCTTCAACTGGTCGTCCCGTTGCCTCTTCGAGCCAGGGTGCCAGCAAACGTGCACATTCTGCGAGCGCGGCTGGCGAATCCGAGGGGGACTCGCACTCCACGAGTTCCACGATGCGGGCCGTCATCGCTGGAAGCATGTCGGCGGCTTGTTGGAGCATGCCCAGATCTGTAGCCATGGCAACGATTCTCGCCGCGCGAGCAGATTCGTGCACACCGACCAAGTCATCCCGCACGGGATCGCAGTAGCTTCGGTCGATACACAGTTGTATCGACCGGTGACACTGGCAGTTCCACGGCGGCGCAGCAGTGTCATTTTGTTTCATTTGTGGCTCATATGCTGACCGGTACACAACCCTCGGTCATCATTGATCACATGGACCGGACGAGCAGGTTTTCGTTCGATTCATAGCTTTCTTTCGTCCATTCATAGGTCCGGGGAGCTTTTACACGCTATAGAGAAGAAGGGGGCGGACCCTCAAGATTGAATGATGCGGCTCAGGACGAACATACGGCCCAACCGTGCCCGGGGCAGTAACCGGCAGTTACGCTCTTGGAACGCTTCACTACTCACTCGCGATTCGGGCAATTTCGTTCGACGAAAGGTCAGCTAAGAGCTGTACGCCGACCGACAAACTAGGCAGGAACTGCCGTCTCTGCCCGATTGGCTGATCGTTGTCGTTAGCGAGCCGGGGCGTCGATTGCATCGTCTGGTTTGTCAGCCTTTCAGGCTGAAGCGTGTTGATCAGAAAGGTTTTTCATGTCTGATATTCCCATTCTCATTGCGGGTGCAGGACCTGCCGGATTGACACTGGCTATCGAATTGGCGCGACGGAACGTGCCGTGTCGAGTGATCGACCGAGCAGGTGGTCCGACGGTCACATCCAGGGCATTCACCGTGCACGCGCGCAGTCTCGAGCAACTGGAAGCGGCTGGGCTGGTCGAGAGTTTCCTCGGTCAGGGTTTGGTCAGCAAATCAATGGATTACCGATTTCCGGACATGGATAAAGTCGCTCGACTCGATTTCACTCAGTTGCGGGACACCCGCTATCCGTTCATTCTCATCAGTAACCAGAACACCACCGAGGCGCTGCTGCGAGCGCATCTGTCATCGATGAACGTCATGGTGGAATGGGGCACCGCATTGGGAGAATTCAATGTTGAGCCGGAGGGCGGGGTGACCGCGTCGTTGGTGCGGTCCGACGGCACCTCTGAAGTTGTGCACGCTCACTGGCTGGTCGGCTGTGACGGGTTGCGTTCCACCGTGCGCGAGCAACTCCGGCTGGGTTTCCACGGCGACGAATATGCGGGTCACATGCGAATGATGGATGTGCCGCTGCATGGATTTCCGCTCGGGGACGACCGGATCCACTATCTCCACAGCCACGATCGCATGCTGCTGGTTACCAAACTTCCAGGAGCGAACTATCGGGTCTTGATCAGCGAACTGGGCGGCTCGGCTGCCACCGACAAAGAAGTCGCGCAAGCCGAATTCCAGCAGGCCCTCGACGAGCATTTCGGCGGAGCGGTGAGCGTTGGCGTGCCGGAGTGGACGACACGGTTCGTGTTGTGGAAGCGGTTGAGCGCGGCGTTTCGCCGGGGCCGGGTGTTGCTGTGCGGGGACGCCGGTCATATCCACTCGCCAGCAGGCGGGATGGGGTTGAACGCGGGCATGGGCGATGCGTTCAACCTGGGCTGGAAACTCGCGGCAGTGGTCCACGGCGACGCGCACCCTGGCCTTTTGAATAGTTACGAGACTGAGCGGTTGCCGATCGCGGCGCAGGTGATCGAGGCGACCGACATGCTGCACCAAGTGATCATGGCGCACGACCGCCCCCTCGCCGAACGCATCGCGATCGCCGAGTCACCGGGCTTCAATGACCGTGCCGTGACCCGGATTTCCGGTCTCGCCTACACCTACCGCGACACCATGTCCTCTACATCCGCCCCAGCCCCCAGCCTCGGTGGGCTCGCCGCCGGGGACCGCGCTCCCAATGTGGGCCTCTATGGCCGCACCAGTGTGCACGATTTGCTGCATCACACGGATTACACGCTGCTGGCCATCCACCACAGCCCTCGCTCGGCGTGGGAACACGCGGGACTGGCGGCCCGCGTGGCGCAGCGGTTCGGCGATCGGATCAAGGTGAAGGCGATCAGCTCACCTGGGCGCGAGGGTGCCCCGAGCAACACGCTGATCACCGACACCGACCGCATTCACGACATCTACGGCGCACCCGGGTCGGCGGCGGCCTGCCTCATTCGGCCCGACGGTCATGTCGCCGCGCGAGTCCCGCTCGCCGAGTACGGCCAGGCGCTCGCGGACCTCGAGACGGTCCTGACCTGACCTCTCCGACGGCCGCGGCCCGGTGCCTTCCTCTTCAAAGAACGCCGGCCGCGCTGCCTTTGCCCACGTAATTCATTCTTCTGCCCTGATTTCCGGAGTCGAACCAGTGACCATGCCCTCCCCGCTCGGATATACCGAGTCTGGCTCGTGCCCTGTCGGGCACGGGTCGCCCGATGCGATCGACCAGGATCGTGTCTCGTTGGACAGCGCGCGGTTCGCTGCGGACCCGCACGCTGCGTACCGGCAGATGCGGGAACGGTATGGGTCGCTGGTGCCGGTCGAGCTGGCACCGGGTGTTCCCGCGACGCTGGTGATCGGATACGGCACGGCGGTGCGGATTTTGAACGATCCCGAGCATTTCCCCGCCGACCCTCGCGCGTGGCAGCGGTCGGTGCCACCCGATTCGCCGGTGCTGGCGATGATGGCGTGGTTTCCCGCCGCCCGCTACAACACCGGTGCCGTGCACGCACGGTATCGGCAGGCGTCGATCGCCAGTATCGACGGCATCGATCAGCACGCCCTCGACCAGATGGTGGAGCACGCCGCAGTCCCCTTGATCAACCTGTTCTGCGAGCACGGCACCGCAGACGTGCTGAGCCAGTATGCATTCCCTGTCGTGTTCGAGGTCCTCAACCGGCTCATCGGATGCTCACCCGATATCGGGGCGCGCGTGGCGCAAGGAATGGCCGCGCGGTTCGACAGTGGCGCTGATGCCGGGGCTGGCACCGAGTATCTGCGGGCCGCGTTGCTGGAGCTGATCGCTCTCAAACGCCGAACCCCCGGCCACGACATGACCTCCTATCTGGTGCAGCACGAATTCGAGCTCGAACCACCGCTCGATGACACCGAAGTGTTCGCCCAGCTGATGAGTTTCTACGGCGCCGGACTCGAAGCCCTGCGCAACCTGATCGGCAACACCGCGCTGCTGATGCTGACCGATGACCGGTTCGGCGGTGGTCTGATCGGCGGGACTCTCTCGACCCGTGATGCGCTCGATGAAGTGCTGTTCCGGGACCCGCCGATGGCGAACTTCTGCACCACCTACCCGCGGCAACCCATCCTGGTCGAGGACACTTGGCTGCCCGCGGACCAGCCGGTCCTGATCAGCATGGCCGCCTGCAACAACGACGCAGTCGCCCAGGGCGGGGACCTTACCGGCAACCGCTCCCATCTGGCGTGGTCCGCAGGCCCGCACCAGTGCCCAGCCAAGGGCATGGCCTACCAGATCGCTCAAGCAGCGACCGACCAGCTCCTGGACGCACTGCCCGAACTGCAACTGGCCGTGGCCCCGGAAGAACTGCACTGGCGACCGGGCCCGTTCCACCGAGCCCTCACTGCGCTTCCGGTGACCTTCACCCCCACACCACCGCTGGCCACCGGCCTGTACATGCACCCGAGCAGCCACAGATGACCGGCCAGCAGCCCGCCGCCGGACATGAGGCCCAGGACTGCGCGATCGCCGTGCCAGCTGCGGCCACTCCGGTCGGTGTCGTCCGAGGAATTACCGGCCGGCCGATGTGTGTGCTCGAGCTACACATCGCCCGCTGACGTTGACAGGAGGTTAGTTGAAAGACAATGCAGGCCAGAGTGTTCCGCAGCCGATCACCAGTGAAGCGTTGGCGCGGTTGGCGCATTACGTGATCGTCCGCCGCCGCCTCTTAGGGATGTACACGCGCGGCGCGTTCGCTCGGGCGGCGGGTGTGAGTGCCCGGACGTTGGGGGATGTGGAACGCGGGGAGCGCCCGGTCACCGCGCCGGTCTTGGCCAGGATCGAATACACCCTCGGGTGGGCACCCGGCAGCGCGGACACCGTCCTGGCAGGCGGGGAGCCACTAGTGACCCTCGACCGGCCGATGTCTTGGATGCTGTCAGCGAGATGTACCGCATCGCCGGGCAGGTAGCCCGGATCGCGATGCTGTTTCCCGACGACCAGGACCCGACCGGCCACGACGACTCTGGGTGCGACGGTGCCGGGCGAGCGGCTGCGCCCCGGCGATGCCCGGCATGTCGTGGTAGTGCGCGACATGCGCGCCGTCGCAGGGCATTGCGATCGAGCCACTGGTCCCGCGCCGGTCGATGCTGAGCACGCGACGGTGCCACGCCCCTGCTGCCCGGCAGTCACCAGCCGACAGAGGTGACCAACACCCCTCTGTGAATCATCACGCCCCGAACAGCCCGAGGCTCGGCGTCGGCGGCAGCAAACAAGAAACAGCGGTGAAAACTATTGGAAGGCACAGGATTTGACGTCACACATTCGCGCGGTCGTGTTCGATTTTCGCGGCACGCTCACCACGGAGTACGTCGGCGAAGGATGGGCGGGCGAAGCACTGCGGCGGGTCGGACGCGACTACGGTGACCAGGCGTCCGCAGCGTTGTGGCAGCGCATTCACGCCGCGGCCGGGGAACCGAACCGTTTGCAGGACCCCACGGGCAACACGAGCCCGGTCCGGCATCGGGACACGCTGTACGCGGTGTTCGCCGATGCTGGGCTGGACGATGCGCTGGCCGATGCTCTGCTCGCGGTGGATTCGGACCTCAGCTGCAACCTCTTCGCCGCCGACGTCCCCGACACATTCGCTGCGTTGGCTGGAAATGGTTGCGCGATAGGGGTTCTGAGCAACATTCACGTCGACATCCGCCCCACCTTCGCTGAAGCAGGGTTGGACGAGTTCGTCGATGCGTTCGTGCTGTCCGGCGAACACGGTGTCCAGAAACCGCAACCGCGCATCTTCGAGGTGATGCTCGACATGCTCGGCACCTCGCCTGAGCAGACTCTGATGGTCGGGGACCGCGCTTCCCGGGACGGGGCAGCGGTGCAGGTCGGCATGCCGACCCTGCTCGTTCCGCCGCTGACCGACCCCAGCCAGCGCAGGCTCCACCTCGTCACCCACACCGCCGCAATACCCGCAACCCCGAGTCTGGCGCTCCGATGACGCACGCGCCGAACCGATCCCCTCATCCCGACCAGCGGGCGACACCCGCCCGAAGCCCGGTGGTCCTGCCCGTTGCCCACGGCTTCCGACGCTCTGAAAACCCCATGACCACAACACATTCCACCCGAGCTCCGGCCGGTTCGGGAAACCCCGGAGCATCGATGCACTCGCTGGTGCCGCCGCCGATGGTGATCGACAGCGACAATGGCGGTGACCCGGACGACGCGGTCACGGTGACATGCGCGGCGTGGCTACCCGAACTCGCCGCGGTGATCACCGCTGATGAAATCCGCGGGCAGCGAGCACAATTCACGAGGCATCAGCTGAACTTGCTGGGACGGCCCGAGGTGCCCGTCACCGCCGGGGCGGACCTGGGCAACACGCGGTACTGGGTCATGCAAGGTTTCACCCCCACCAGCA
>CBJNFW010000091.1:0-27274 GCA_966435935.1 uncultured Nocardia sp. | reverse complement strand
GGCGAAGTCCTCGCCCGCGGCCGCCGCGAACCAGCCGGCCACCGAGGAGGCCAAGCCGCCCGCCAAGCAGACGCGGTCGAAGGCCAAGCGCGGCAAGGCGCCCATGCCGTCCTGGGAGGACGTGCTGCTGGGAGTGCGCAGCTCGGGTCACTGATTTCCCGCCTCGCACACCGGGGTTCGCCGATCCGGTGATATGTCCGGTTCCGGCGAAACCGGTCTTGACACGCGCACGCGTCATCCGAAGTGCACCGTTTCGGTGTGCCGGAGGGTAGATTTTTCTCATAGCGCCCAGCTATTTCGGGCGGGCACCGGTGATGGTGGGTTCGGATGTCATCCGGCGCTGTGATTGCTGTGGAGTAGCTATGCTTACCCGTACGAGGATCGGGAGGTGTCGCAAGTGCCGTCCACTGCTTCGTCCCTCTGGTACGTCGACGCGCCCGACCCGGTCGCGGTGCTGCGCGAGCATCCGGATCCGGATCCGGCTGCCGCACTGGCGCTTGCCCGGCAGCTCAATCCCGATCTCGACGTGGTCCCGGCCGCCTCGGGCACTTTGAAGGTCTGGGCCGGGCCGGATCCTGGCTCGATCTATATCGGCTGCTATCCGGGCGTCACCGTGGTGTGCACGACGCAGGCCGCGGTGGCCCGGCCGACCCGGCTTCCGGAGTTGCTGGTCCGTCCGCTCGCCTCCGAGCACAGCTATCTGATCTCGTACGACGTCGAGCGGGGCTGGGGGGCGTTCGCCCATTGGGAGCGTGGCGAATTCCGCCGGTCGTTCAGTTCCACCCGAGTCGACATTCTCGAGAACGAGGGGTTGCCGCAGGTGTGGGAGCGGTCGTACTGGGCGGGGGAGCATCCATTGCGTTTGCTGCCCGGCGAATTCCCGGACCCGCAAACCCTGCCGTTCGATCCGACCGAATTCGCCGACGGGGCCAATGCCGAATGGCTCGGCTTCCGTTATCGCGGCGGGCAGCACGACGGCGCACTCGAGCCGGAGGATGTTCCGGTCTGCGGCTTCAGCCTGTTCCCGAAGGGGCAGGCGCCGTTGCCGATCCGTCCGGACCAGGCGCAGGACGACTCGCACAACAGCGGTCGCTGGTTCGGCTGGCTGCGCGGTCGAACCGATCACGTGCACGAGACGACGGCGTGAACGACGGCTCGTGTGAGTCAGGAAGAGATCGCGGCGACCAGTAGAGCGCTCCAGCCCAGCCCGACTCCGACGGCGACGCCCAGCAGGATCCACCGCACGACCGGCGTGCCGCGCCAGCGCCAGGCGCTCGGGGCCGCGCCGCCGACCGCGACGAGGTTCACCACGACGGCCAGCGTCCAATGCACCTGTGCCAGTGCGGCTCCGAACGCGTACACCCCGGCGGTGGCGAGCACCGCCACCAGGGCGGACACCGCGATTCCCGCCGCCCATGGCGTCGGTTCGGGATAGGCGCCGTAGCGGGCGCCCGGAGGCTGATTCACGAGATGCGCACCCTTTCGTAGAAGGCCATCGCGGCGGCGGTGGCCACATTGAGCGAATCGGTGCCCGGCGTCATCGGGATGCGGGCGCGAATATCGGTGGCGGCCATGGCCGTTTCGGTCAGTCCCGGCCCCTCGGCTCCGAGCAGCAACGCCACCCGGTCACCGGTCATCACCCGGGCCAGTGTGGCCGCGGTCGGGTCGGGCGTCAATGCGATGACCTGAAAACCCTTGCTGCGCAACATGTCCAGACTTGCGGGCCAGTCGGGCAACCGGGCGAACGGCACCCGCAGCACATGCCCCATCGAGACCCGCACCGCGCGCCGGTACAGCGGGTCGGCGCAGCGGTCGCCGAACAGCACGGCGTCCGCGCCGAGCCCGGCCGCGTTGCGGAAGATCGAGCCGATGTTCTCGTGATCGTTGACGCCCTCCAACACCGCGACGGTCCGCGCCGAGGCCAGTATCCGGTCCGGATCGGGTTCGGCGGGACGGCGAGCGGCCGCCAGCACCCCGCGATTGAGATGGAATCCGATGATCTCGGCCATCACCTCCGCGGTGGCTCGGTAGTACGGCACGTCCACGCCGGTCAGATCGCCGGCCAGTTCCTCGTATCGCCGAGCGACGCCCAGCAGTCCGAACGGGGTGAAGCGCGAATCCAGCATTCGCCGCACCACCACGACGCCCTCGGCGATCACATACCCCTGGCGTCCGGGTAGATCCGGGCGGCGATCCGCGGATTTGAGGTCGCGGAACGCCGCGACCCGCGGATCGGCGGGGTCCTCGATATCGATCACGTCGGCCACGACGCACAATCCTGCCACCGACATGGACGACGCCAACCCCTGTGGTCAGCCAGTCCCACCGGCCCCGAATAACGCCAACTTTGAAGGGCGAGCCTTTCGGGGGCCCCGACCCGCCGGAGCGGAGCGGAGGCCGGTGACACAGCCCGCATCAACTTTCTGGTTTCGCGAGCAACGATATGGTGAACAGTAAATTGGCTAACCCATCGCAACGGAAGAGGACGCATGACCAAGCCTGAAGTCGAGTTCCAGGACGGCCCCGCGCCGAGCACTCTGGTGATCAAGGACCTCGTCGAGGGTACGGGTGCCGAGGCGGCGCCCGGTGGCACCGTCGAGGTGCACTACGTGGGCGTGGAATACGACACCGGTGAGGAATTCGACTCCTCGTGGAGCCGTGGTGAGTCCATCACGTTTCCGCTGCGCGGCCTGATCCAGGGCTGGCAGGACGGCATCCCGGGGATGAAGGTCGGCGGCCGCCGCCAGCTCACCATCCCGCCGGAGCAGGCCTACGGTGCGGCCGGTGCGGGTCATCCGCTCTCGGGGAAGACCCTGGTTTTCGTCATCGACCTGCTGAACGTCGTCAACTAGCGGCGTCGCACACCCCTCGCGCGCACGGCACCGCGCGTGCCGTGCGGGTGCTCACCGGTTCGGGAATTCCAGTACCAGCCGCACCCCGCCCAGGACACTGTCCTCGAAATAGGCTCTCCCGCCGTGCAATTGGGCCTGCTGGGCGACCAGAGCCAGCCCCAGCCCGGAACCGCCCTTGGTGGCCTGGCTGCCGCGGATGAATCGTTCGAAGACCTCGGCTCGCTCCTGCGCGGGAATGCCGCGCCCGTCGTCGTCCACCGAGATCACCACGCCCTCGGGCGTGCGATGTGCGGCGACCAGCGCCCGGGTGGCGCCGCCGTGCCGGGCGCTATTGGTCAGCGCGTTGTCCACCGCGAGGCGCAGCCCGGTGGGCAGGCCCCGGATGATCAGTTCCGGATCGGTGTCGATGCGCACGGTCAACTGCGGGAAGAGCCGCATGGCGTCGTGGGCGGACTGGTCGATCAGATCACCGAGGTCGGTCTCCACGTGGTCGCGCTCGTTGGTGAGCTCACCGGCCGCGAGCCGTTCGAGTGCGGCCAGGGTCGCCTCCACCCGGGACTGGCTGCGTTGCAGATCGGCCAGGATCTCCGCGCGCTGGTCCGCGTCCAGGTCCAACGTGCGCAACACCTCGAGATCGGTGCGCATGGCGGTGAGCGGGGTGCGTAGTTCGTGTGCGGATACCGCGGCGAAATCGCGGGCGGTCTCGAGTGCGGCGGCCGTTTCGGCCTGTGCGGCGCGCACCCGATCCAACAGCGAATTCACCGCGTCGGCGAGTTGTTCGGCCTCGCGCACCCCCGACCCGTCCACCCGGGTCGCGCTCTCGCCGGTGCCGCTGTGCGCGCCGACCTGCCGGGTCAGATTCACGATCGGCCGTACCGCCCGGCCGCCGAACATCCAGCCGAGCGCTGCCGCGGCGACCATTGCCAGTCCGGCCGCGGACAACACCCAGCGACGTTGCTGGCTGGTCGCGTGATAGGCGTCGTTCAGCGGAATGCCCATCGAGACCACGCGGCCGGGCTGCTGATTCTCGGTGGTGGTCATGATGCGGTACGGAGTGTCGTCGAGGGTGACGGTGTGCGAGCCCGGATCCAGTTTCGGCAGTCGCATGAGCGTCGAGGCCTGGACCTCGCCGTCGTCGCGGACGGTCACCGCCAGATCCTTGCTGGGGGTGACCACCGACAGCACCCCGGCCGCGATCACCGGCTGCATCAGCACGATGCGCGAGGCCACGTTCAGTTCCTGATCGGCCTGGGTGATGGTGTTGCGCGGGATGGTGACCCTGGACAGCCAGCCCAGCAGGGCGGTGAGGATGCTCGCGCCGAGCGCGGCGGCCGCCGCCACGCGGGTGCGCAGCGAATAGGAGCGACGACGCCGTCGTCGCATCCACGGTGCCGCGACGGTCACTTCGGCGCTCGCAGCACGAAGCCGACGCCGCGGATGGTGTGCAGCAACCGCGGCGTGTCGTCGGCCTCGAGCTTGCGGCGCAGATAGCCGACGAATACGTCGACCACATTGGTGTCGGCGGCGAAGTCGTATCCCCACACCAGTTCGAGCAGGCGTTCGCGGCTCAGTACCACCCCGGCGTTGCGGGCGAGTGTGGACAGCAGTTCGAATTCCCTCTTGGTGAGCTCGAGTTCCCGGCCGTTGAGCAGGGCGCGATAGCCGGCCTCGTCGACCTCGAGCGGGCCGACGCTGATCGCGCCCGGCGTCAGCGGCGCGGGAGGGTCGGTGCGGCGCAGCAGCGCCCGGATCCGGGCGACCAGTTCGGCCAGGACGAACGGTTGGACCAGATAGTCGTCGGCGCCGGACTCCAGTCCGGCGATCCGGTCGTCCACCGAATTTCGCGCGGACAGGACACAGATGGGCACCTCGTTACCCATCGCCCGCAGTGCGGTGACCACCCCAGCGCCATCCAGGACAGGCATGTTCATATCCAGGACGAGTGCGTCGGGGGACTGCTCGGTCACGCTGCGCAGCGCCTGCGCGCCGTCGCGGGCGATGATCACCCGGAACCCGGACAGCCGCAGTCCGCGCTCGACCGAGGCCAGCAGATCCTCGTCGTCGTCGACCAGCAGAACGGTCGGATTGTCGTGGCTCGTCACCACTACATTCTGCACAGATGGGCGGGCCGGGCCCGGGTAACAGACCGTCAGTAGTTGTGGCAGCTGTCCGCGACGGCCTGGATGGTCTGCTGCATACCCGAGGCTCGGGGATCGTTCTGGATCTGCCGCTGCGCCTCGGGATGCTGGGCGAGATATTGCTGGGCCTCGGCGCGGCGCTGCTGGACCGGCTCGTCGAACTTCGCCTTCAGCTGTGCCTTCTGGCTGGGATTGGAGTCCAGGATCGAGGCGAGCTGGGGATTCTTGGCGTGTAGCGCGCGATCGACCTGATCGAAGCTGCAAGTCGAATTCAGCAGGGGCGCAACCATATCCATCGGCGCGGCGGCGGCGATGCCGGGGGAGAGCAGGGCGGCGGCGGTGGCCAGGCCACCGATCGCGAGGACGGTGCCGGTGCGGCGGCGGTTACGCAGCGTGATCATGAGAAATCCTTCCGCTCGGGGAACGACCGAGACTCTAGGGTCACGCTCTGGGGCCGCTGTGAACCGATTATGAGAAGACTATGAGGACCGGACCGGGGAGCCGTCGGCCGCCGTGCCCGGGCCCGCGGGATGACCGGCGGCGATGATCTGGTCCTCCAGCGCGACCAGCACGGCGGGGTCCTCGATGGTGGCGGGCATCTCCCACTCCTCGCCGGAGACGATCTGCCGCATGGTCTTTCGCAGGATCTTGCCGGAGCGGGTCTTGGGCAGCGCCTGCACCACGATGACGTCGTACAGGGTCGCGATCGCGCCGATCTGCTCCCGGACGCGGGCGGTGAGTTCCTCGCGCAGCCGATCCGGATCGACCTGGACGGTTTGCCCGGCCCCGTCGGATTTGAGCACCACGTAGGCGATCGGGCGCTGGCCCTTGAGTTCGTCGGGGATGCCGATCACGGCGCATTCGGCGACGGCGGGATGTCCGGCCACCGCGGCCTCGATACCGCCGGCCGAGAGGCGGTGCCCGGCCATGTTGATCACGTCGTCGCTACGGCCCAGGACGTAGAGGTAGCCGTCCTCGTCGAAGTAGCCGGAGTCGCCGGTCAGGTAGTGGCCGGGGAAGGCCGACAGGTACGAGCGCACGAATCGGTCGTCATCGCCCCACAGGCCGGTGAGCGTGCCCGGGGGCAGGGGTAGGCCGATCACGATGTTGCCCTCGGTGCCCGCGGCGACCGCGTCGCCCTCGAAGTCCAGCACCCGCAGGCGGTAGCCGGGCACCGGCAGCGAGGCCGAGCCGGATTTGATCGGAAGTTGCTGCAGCCCCAGCGGATCCGCGCAGATGGGCCAGCCGGTTTCGGTCTGCCACCAGTGGTCCACCACCGGGCAGTCCGGGCGATCGGCCAGCACCACGTCGCGGGTCCACTCCAGGGTGGTGGGGTCCAGCCGCTCACCGGCGCAGAACAGCGCGCGCAGACCGGACAGATCGTGCCGGTGGGCCGCGGCGGCGTCCGGATCGGCCCGGCGGATCGCGCGCAGTGCGGTCGGTGCGGTGAACATCACGTGCACGCCGTGCTGTTCGACCATGCGCCAGTACGCGCCCGGATCCGGGGTACCGACGGGTTTGCCCTCGTAGAGTACGGTCGTCGCGCCGATCAGCAGGGGTGCGTAGACGATGTAGGAGTGCCCGACCACCCAGCCGATATCGGAGGTGGTGAGCATGACCTGGCCGGGGGCCATGTCGTAGATGTATCGCATCGACCAGATCAGCGCGACCGCGTGGCCGCCGTTGTCGCGCACCACGCCCTTGGGCTTTCCGGTGGTGCCGGAGGTGTAGAGGATATAGAGCGGATCGGTCGCCGCGACCGGAACCGGATCGGCCGGCTCGGCGTCCGCGACCATGTCCTCCCAGTCCAGCCATTGCGCGGCAACGCTTTCCGCGGAGCCCGGCAGGTGTTCGGTGGCGGGCTGCGGCGCCGCGAACCGCAGGATCGGGAAGTTCGGGCGCTGTTTGACCACCACGTGCCGGGGCGCGATGGTGCGGACCAGATCCAGCGCCTGCAACACGATCGGCGGGTACTCCAGCCGCTTACCCGGTTCCAGACCGCCCGAGGCGGTGACGATCAGCACCGGTTCGGCGTCGTCGATGCGGGCGGCCAGTTCGTGCGCGGCGAATCCGCCGAACACCACCGAATGCACCGCCCCGATCCGCGCGCAGGCCAGCATCGCGATGACAGCCTCCGGAATCATCGGCATATAGATGACGACCCGGTCGCCGGTGCGCACCCCGAGTCGCAGCATCGCCCCGGCGAACTGCGCCACCTCGGCAAGCAGTTCGGCATAGGTGTAGACGACGGTGGCGCCCGTCATGGCGGAGTCGTAGATGAGCGCGGGCTGGTCGGCGCGGCCTCCGGTGGCGTTCCAGACTCGATCCGAATTCGATCCGGTCTCGATGAGATCACGACCCGGCGCGGCCGCTGTCGAGGGCTCTATCGGTGTGATATCGCGCACATGACGGTCCAGTGCGTTGTAGCAGGTGTTGAGCCGAGCGTCGGGAAACCAGCGGGCCGTCGGGCGGGCGGTGCCGTCGAGAATCTGCGTGGGGGGAACATCCCAGCTGACAGCAGCCGCGGCCGCGCCCCAGAAGTCCGACGGGTCGACCAGGCTCGTCTGGTAGGTGGGCCGGTACTCCTGCTGTGCGTTCAACCGTGTGACTCCCTGCCTCGCCTCGACGCCCGCCTCGATAGATCAGCCTGATTGTGGCAGACTTCACGCGGCGTCCGGGCGGGCGCCGCGACCTTTGATTTTGTCCAGAACAGGCTGGTCAATGTGCGGAGGTTGCCAACAGGTCACACAAGAAGTTATTGATCCGTTAGAATCGCATGTCACATATTTCGGCCGTCAAGGACGCAATTTCACGGCCTGCCGCAGATCTCGGCCCGCTGTGCCAAACGAGTCCAGCCATGCGATCGTGGAGGCTCGCTGATGGCGCATGGCTGGGGCCAGTTTGGAAAGTGAGTGAAGATGCGCGACGCCGCTAGGTCCGGCAACAAGCGTTGGGCGCTTAGCAACTGGGACCTGCGTTGGAAGGTTACGGCGGTTCTGGCCGTCCCCCTTCTCGTTGCGGTGGTGCTCGGCGCGTCCAGGATCGCGGCGCAGTTCAGCGACTCGAGTCGACTGGATGCCGCGGTGACACACGTCGGGGCGATTCCTGCGGTGACCGGCCTCAGTGGCGCGGAGGCCACGGTGGCCAGTGAACAGATGGCGCAGATCGCCCCGGGCCAATCGCTGGTCCAGGACGCCGATCTCACCGCCCTCGACAACGCCATCAACTCCGCCCAGAAGAACTCGGCGCGGCTGGACGGCGTGCCGGGCGGGCAGAGCGCGCTCGACCAGATGATCACCGGTGCCAAGGAGGTGCGGGCCAACGGACACACGCCGTCCCCCTCGGTCACCGACGCGGTCAACCACGAGGAGAGCATCCGGCAGAACAGCGTCCGGACGACCGAGCAGATCACCTCGACCGTCTCCGACCCGCAGGTGGAGCAGGCCAAGCTGCGCCTGGTCGACACGCTGAACACCCGCGCGGTGGAGGTTTCGGAGGTCGCCGCCATCTCGGAGGCGCTGCGCGGCGATTCCAAGGGCGCGCTGCGCGACTTCCAGATCGCGGCCAACACCGAGCGGCAGATGCTCTCCACCCTGGCGCACCGCTTCCCGGACAACGATCCGACGATCACCGCGCTGAACCAGCTGGTGAACAAGCGAATCGAATTGGCCGGCAGCCCGCAGGCCGCCGTCGGCCAGATTCCGGTCGCCGACCTCAAGCAGTCCCTGCAGGACAGCCTGTCGTACTACCAGAAGATCGTCGACAGCTCGACCAGTCAGATCACCGCGCGAGTGAACCACCTGGCCGACGACGCCCGCACCGGCGCGATCCGGTACGCGATCATCGTCATCGCGACGATCATGGCGGCGCTGCTGCTCGCGGTCGTCATCGCGCGCTCGATGATCGTGCCGCTGCGCAAGCTGCGCCTGGCCGCGCTGCGCGTCGCCGAGCACGACCTCGGTCACGAGGTCTCCCGGCTACGTGACGGCGCATCCCCGGAGGACGTTCCGCTCGAGCCGATGCCGGTGCACACCGACGAGGAGGTCGGCCAGCTCGCTCGCGCCGTCGACGACATCCACGGCCAGGCGTTGCGCCTGGCGGCGGATCAGGCCTCGATGCGTACCCAGGTCAACGATATGTTCGAGACCCTGGCCCGGCGCTCGAAATCCCTTGTCGACCATCAGCTCTCGCTCATCGAGGCGATGGAGTACGACGAGAAGGACCCGCGTCTGCTGGAGAACCTCTTCCGGCTGGACCACCTCGCCGCCCGTATGCGACGCAACGGCGACAACCTGCTGATTCTGGCCGGTACCCGGCAGCGGCGCGGTAAGTCCGCGCCGGTCGAGATCGCCGACGTGCTGCGCGCGGCCATCTCCGAGGTCGAGGACTACGAACGGGTGAAACTGGGCGCCACCCCGCGCGGCGCCATCACCGAACCCGCCGCCTCCGATCTGGCGCACCTTTTCGCCGAGTTGCTGGACAACGCGCTGCGCGCCTCGCCGCCGGAGACCGACGTCAAGTTCACCTTCGCGCAGGCACACGATCAGGGCCTGCTGGTCGAGGTCGCCGACCGCGGTATCGGCATGCCCCCGGCCGAGATGGCCGACATCAACCGCCGCCTGGAGACCGCCGCCGAGGTGGGCCCGGACACCGCGCGGCACATGGGTCTGTTCGTGGTCGGCCGGCTCGCCGAGCGGCACGGTCTGACGGTGCGGCTGCGGCCCACCTTCGACACCGCCCGGGATCCGGGCGTCACGGTCACGGTGCATCTGCCCAAGCCGATCATCGTCGCGCCGGTCGGCGGCACGCTCGCCGTGCCGACGCAGGCCACCCCGCAGGTGCCCACGCCGTCGCAGCCGATTCCGGTGCAGCCGCAGTCGAGCACTCCGTCGGCCACCATGCAGACGCGTGCGGTCACCCGTACGCCGAGCGGCAACATGATGGTGACCGTGGACCCCGGTGTGAGCGGGGCGATCCCGACCGAATCCGAGGATGTCGAGGACGCCGTATCGGCCCAGGGCGTGATCGGGTCCACCCCGCCCGCGCCGAACGGCGGCCTGCCGCTGCGTCAGCCGGGAGGCGCGGCGCCGAGCGGGCTGCCGCAGCGTCAGCCGGGCAGTGCGACGCCCGGGGGACTGCCGCAGCGTCAGCCCGGCGCGGATGGCCCGACCCTGCGGCGCAGCACCGTCGACAGCGGTCCGGGTCTGCCGCAGCGCGAGCCCGGCGCCAACGGTCCGCAGATGCCGGGTGCGCAGCCCGGCGCGAATCTGCCGCAGCGCCCGAATACCGGTGGCGGACTCGCGCAGCCGCAGGCCAACCTGGCCGCGAACATGCTCAAGCGTCAGCCCGGCGCCGCGGGCCAACCGCGCACCGGCGGTCTGCCGCAGCGTCAGCGCGGTGACAACGGTGCGCCACAGCGTGAACCCGGTGCGGGCGGTGTGCCGCCGCGCGCGGCCGGTGGTCCCGGTGGCCTGCCGCAGCGCGGTATGGGAGCCGCGGGTCTGTCGCGTCGCGGAGGTCCGGCGGGTCCGGATGCGCCGGGCGGTCCGACGCCACCGCAGGGCCCCGGCGGTCTGCCGGAGCGTCCGGCCGCCAACCGGCAGCCGGGTCCCGGTGGTCTGCCTCGGCGCGAGCCCGGTGCCAACGGCCTGCCCCAGCGCGGACCCAACGGTCTGCCGCAACGGGGCGATGGCCCGCCGCAGCGCGATACCGCGGGTAACGGCCTGCCGCAACGCGGGCCGAACGGTCTGCCTCAGCGGGATGCCGCGAAGGGCGGACTGCCCCAGCGCGATACGGCGGGCAATGGTCTGCCGCAGCGCGATTCGGCCGTGCCGCAGCGGGATACGCCGGGCACCGGCCTGCCGAAGCGCGATCCGCTGACCGGGGATCTCCCGCAGCGCGATGCCGCGAGCAACGCCCTGCCGCAGCGGGATTCGTCCGCCGGTGGTCTGCCGCCGCGCGAAGGCGGTCTGCCGCAACGTGAGCCGGGTGCCAACGGTCTGCCGCGACGTCAGCCGGGTGCGAACGGTCTGCCGCAGCGCGGGCCGGGTGGTCTGCCGCAGCGGGATGCCGCGAGCAACGGTCTGCCGCAACGGGAGAACACCGGCAACGGTCTGCCGCAACGGGAGGGCAACGGCCTGCCCAAGCGCGAGAGCCCCGGTCTGCCGCAGCGGGAGAACACGGCCGGCGGTCTGTCGAAGCGCGATCCGCTCACCGGGGATCTGCCCAAGCGCGATGACCCGCTGACCGGCGATCTGCCGCAACGCGATTCCGCCGGAACCGGTCTGCCGCGGCGCAGCCCGGCTTCGCCCGGATTGCCGCAACGGGATTCGGCGGAAATTGGGATACCGCAGCGGGATTCGGGTATAACCGGTCTGCCGCAGCGCAAGCCCGGTGCCGAACTGCCGCCGCGTCCGCTGCCGACGCCCGGCCTGAGCCTGCCGCCCGCGGATCGGTCGGCCGAGAACACAGACAAGGGGGAGGACCTGGGCGAGGGCCGCGAACGCGGTCGCCACAGTTTCAAGTCCAACCCGCAGAAGACGGCCGCGTTCTTCCAGACGCGGTTGCAGCCCACCGAGGACACTCGCTCGTCGATGGCCGACAGTCCGATCTTCGCGGAGATGATGTCGGCCTGGCTGGCGGATCCGAATTCGGATCGTTCGCAGGTGGCTGCCGCCTTCGAGTCGCCGGGCGACGAAGGCTGGGAGGCCGCCCGCCGGGCGGTCGAGGCGCCGTCGGACAAGCGCACCGCATCCGGACTGCCGCAGCGCGATCCGGGTAACCGGCTCGTTCCCGGCGGTGTCGGTGGCAAGGTCGACCGGGTACCGAGTAGCCGTGACCCCGAGTCCATCAGGTCAAGTCTGAGTCGTCACCAGCAGGGCGTCCGGGATGGCCGCGCAATGAAGGCAATGAACCTTACCGGAGATAAAGGAGACCGATGAACCCCGATCTAGGTGGTACGAACCGTCAGCTGGACTGGCTGGTTTCGAACTTCGCCAACGAGGTTCCTGGCGTCGCTCATGCCGTGCTGGTTTCGGCGGACGGTCTGTTGATGGCCGCGAGCGCCCAGTTGCCCGTCGACCGTGCCGAACAGCTATCCGCAGTGACCGCCGGGCTGGCCAGCCTCTCGGTGGGTGTGTCGAACCTGTTCGAGGGCGGCACCGTTCTGCAGTCGGTGGTCGAGATGGAACACGGCTACCTATTGCTGATGGCCGTCGGCGACGGGTCCTATCTGGCCGTGCTGACCAACACGTCGTGCGACATCGGCCAGGTCGGCTACGAGATGGCGTTGTTGGTCGAGCGGGTGGGCCAGACGGTTCAGGCGACGCCTCGCGTCACGATGGGTTCCTGATGGTGGGATGGACATAGACAACCAGCGCGTGGGGAGCGCCGAGCCGAGCCTCGTACGCCCATACTCACTGACCGCCGGCCGTACGCGGCCGACGGTCGAGTTGGCGTTGGAGGCCCTCGTCGCAGCGCAAGCGGTCGCCTTCGAGCGGCAGTTCGAACTCACCAATATCGAGACGTCAATTGTGGAGTTGTGCAGGGAGTCGCCATCGGTTGCCGAACTGGCTGCCCGGCTGGGTATCCCGATCGGGGTGGCACGCGTTCTCGTTGCCGATCTCATCGAGGCCGGACATGTACGAGTCTCGGCGACATTGAAGGACGACTCGAGCGACGATGAACGTCGCGAGCTGATCGAAAGGGTTCTTAGTGGACTCCGGCGTATTTGATTCGACGGCCCAGGTCGATACCCGCACCAGTAAACCTACCTCGGCGAAGATCGTGGTCGCGGGCGGTTTCGGTGTGGGCAAGACGACCCTGGTCGGTGCGGTTTCGGAGATCGTTCCGCTGCGCACCGAGGCATTGGTCACCAATGCCAGTGTCGGGGTCGACAGCCTGGCCGCCGTGCCGACCAAGAACACCACCACGGTGGCGATGGACTTCGGCAGGATCAGCCTCGCCGACGACCTCGTGCTCTACCTGTTCGGTACACCGGGGCAGTACCGCTTCTGGTTCATGTGGGACGACCTGATCCGCGGCGCCATCGGCGCCGTGGTCCTGGTCGACACCCGCCGGCTGGAGGACAGTTTCGCCGCCGTCGATTACTTCGAGGCGCGGAGCCTGCCGTTCCTGGTAGCCATCAACGAATTCGACGATGCGCCCAGGTATCCGACCGAGGACATCCGGCAGGCGCTGGCGGTCCCGGCGGACGTGCCGATCATGTCGATCGACGCGCGTCGGCGCGAGCCGGTCAAGCAGGCGCTGGTCTCGGTCACCGAGTACGCGCTGCGCAAGGTCGTACAGGGCTACTGAGCGGCCCGGCGATCCAGGGTCGCGAGCCCTGTCGGCCGGCGAAGGGCCGCCCGGCGCTCCGCGGCGTGTTCCGGCGCTACGGAGTGATCCCAGTCGCACCCTTGCCGGGGATGCGCACGATCGTCCGATCCGAGTGGGTCGGATGTGTCGCGCATCCCGGGCAAGGGTGCGACTGTCCGTGACTCGATGAGGGCTGCCCTCCATTAGCTCTCACCGTCACGAACGCCGTGTGGCGGACCACCCACGCCTCCGCGAACATATCTTCAACGGGGTTGACCGGGCCCCGGCCCGACGAGCGGAGCGGAGGCCGGAGATTCAGTCAGCGCGAGAGTTCTTGGCGGAGTTGCTCGATCAGGATTCGTTCGTGAGCTGGGATCGGCCGCCGGTGGAGGTGGCCGCGGGGCCGGAGTATCGCGAGGACTTGCGCCTGGCCGCCGAACGCGCGGGGGTGGACGAGTCGGTGGTGACCGGCGAGGGCCGGTTGCGGGGACGGCGGATCGCCGTGATCGCTTGTGAATTCGGGTTTCTCGCGGGTTCGATCGGGGTGGCGGCGGCCGAGCGGATCGTGCTGGCGGTGGAGCGGGCGACCGGACTCGGGCTGCCCCTGCTGGCCTCGCCGACCTCGGGCGGGACCCGGATGCAAGAGGGCACAGTCGCTTTCGTGCAGATGGTCAAGGTCGCCGGGGCCGTGACGATGCACAAGGCGGCCGGATATCCGTACCTGGTGTACCTGCGCGATCCGACGATGGGCGGAGTGTTCGCATCCTGGGGTTCGTTGGGGCACATGACGTTCGCGGAGCCGGGCGCGCTGATCGGCTTCCTCGGGCCCAGGGTGTATCGGGCGCTGTACGGGCGGCAGTTTCCCGCTGGCGTGCAGACCGCCGAGAATCTGTATCGCAGCGGCGTGATCGACGGCGTGGTGCCCGCCCGGGTGTTCCGGCGGATCATGCATCGGTTGTTGAACGTTGTGGACAACTCTCGGCCACAGGGGATTTCGGAATCGAGCGAGCCGGCCGGGTCGCCGGCTGCCGAACCCGCCGGGACGGATGAGACGAAACAGGCTGCCGGACAACCGAGTTCGGCTTCGATCCGAGCGGCCTGGGATTCGGTACTGATCTCCCGCCGTCCGAGCCGTCCCGGAATACGCGACCTGTTGCGCCACGTGACGGACCGAGTTCCGTTGAGCGGCACCGGTCAAGGCGAATCGGACCGGACCGTGGTTCTCGCCCTGGCCCGCCTGCGTGGTCGGTCGTGCGTGATATTCGGTCACGATCGCGCGGGGCAGACCGACGAGAACACCATGGGCCCGGCCGCTTTGCGGGAGGCGCGGCGCAGCATGCAGTTGGCCGCGGAACTGCGCCTGCCGCTGGTCCTGGTGATCGACACCGCCGGTGCGGCGCTCTCGCGCGAGGCCGAGGAACGCGGGCTCGCCCCCGAAATCGCCCGCTGCCTGGCCGATCTCATCACGCTCGGCACCCCCACGGTGTCGGTGTTGCTCGGACAGGGCAGTGGCGGCGGCGCGCTGGCCCTGCTCCCGGCCGACCGGGTACTCGCCGCGACGCACGCCTGGCTCGCGCCGCTGCCGCCGGAAGGCGCCAGCGCCATCGTCTTCCGCGATACCGAGCACGCGCCCGGCCTCGCCGACGCGCAACGCATCCGCGCGTCCGACCTGCTGGCCGACGGGGTGGTGGATCGCATCGTGCCCGAGAATCCGGACGCCGCGGACGAACCGGTCGATTTCGCCCGCCGTATGGTGAGCGCGATCGCCGCGGAGTTGACCTGGTTGGGCGGTCGATCGGCGGACGAACTCGTGCTCGCTCGGCAGCGGCGATATCGCCGCTTGGGCTTGCGATGAGTGACCGATGGCGGACCAACACGCTCGGGAGCGTTCGTTGACGGTTGGACGAACCGCTTCTACCGTCGAATTGTGACCTATCGCAGCGAGACCAGTGCCGTCCCCTCGAGCGTCCTGAACGACGGGTCCGTGATACCGAGGTTGGGTTTCGGTGTCTTCCAGGTTCCCCCGGAGGAGGCAGCGGCGGCGGTCGGCACCGCGCTCGAGACCGGGTATCGCAGCATCGACACGGCGGCCGTGTACGCCAACGAGGCCGGTGTGGGCCAGGCGGTGCGCAAATCCGGCCTGGACCGCGACGAGGTCTACATCACCAGCAAGCTGTGGAATTCCGAGCAAGGCTACGACTCCACGCTGCGTGCCTTCGACGCAACCATGGCCGAGCTGGACATGGATTATCTGGATCTGTACCTCATCCACTGGCCGGTGCCCGCCGCCGATCGGTTCGTGGACACGTTCCGGGCGATGCAGGAGATCAAGTCGCAGGGGCGGGTCGGATCGATCGGTGTGTCCAATTTCACTCGCGAGAACTTGGAGCGGCTCATCGGCGAAACCGGGGAGGCCCCGGTACTGAACCAGATCGAATTGCACCCCAGCCTGGCACAGCGGGAACTGCGTGCCTTCCACGCCGAACACGGCATCGCGACCGAGGCGTGGGCCCCGCTCGGACAGGGCTCGGAACTGAAGGATCCGACGATCGCCACGATCGCCGGGGAACTCGGCCGCACCCCCGCTCAGGTGATCATCCGCTGGCATCTGCAACTGGGCGATGTGGTGATTCCCAAGTCGGTGACGCCGTCCCGGATCGCGGAGAATTTCGACGTGTTCTCCTTCGAGCTGAGCCCCGAGCAGATGCAGCTCATCGCCGCGCTGGACACCGGTTCTCGTCTTGGTCCGGACCCGGCCGACTTCAACGTCGGCCTGGAGGCCTGATCCGCACGGTCCGTCCGCTACGGCCGGCGCAGACCGAGGTATTCGGTGAGTTCCACCGCCGCGGCGCGGCCCGCGCGATTCGCGCCGATGGTGCTGGCCGACGGTCCGTAGCCGAGCAGGTGGATGCGCGGGTCGGCGGCGACCTGCGTGGCCAGCCGCCCGGTCATGGTGATGCCGCCGCCGGGCCCGCGCAACCGCAGCGGCGCGAGATGATCGAGCGCGCTGCGGAATCCGGTGGCCCACAGGATCACCTCGGCGGTCTGGAAGGAGCCGTCCGCCCAGCGCACGCCACCCGGTTCGATCCGGCTGAACATCGGATGCCACTGCATGACGCCGCGCGCGCGTGCGGCACGAATCCGGTCGTCGACCGGTAGCCCGGTCACCGAGACCACAGAGCGCGGCGGCAACCCGCGCCGCACCCGGTCCTCGACCATCGCCACCGCGCGCCGGCCTGCCTCGCGGGTGAATTCTTCGGTGCGCCAGCGTGGTTCGGTCCGCGACGTCCAGGTCGTCGTGGTCACCTGCGATATCTCGTCGAGCAGCTGCACCGCCGAGATTCCGGCGCCGACGACCACCACGTGCCGCCCGGCGAACTCCTCGGCGCTGCGATAGTCGTGGGCGTGCAGTTGTCGTCCGGCGAACGTCTCGGCGCCCGGATAGTAGGGGATGAAGGGCTTCTCCCATGTTCCCGTCGCATTGATCAGCCCGCGCACCCGCAGCGTGCCCGCTTCCGGAACATCGGAAACCGTTGCCGTTCGGGCGGTTTCGGCAGCAGTACTGGATTGCCCATCGGACGGTGCTGCCGCCTCGCGACGTGTCCCGGTCGCAGTCGCACCGGAATATGCTGTCGCACTGTCGAATTCAGCAGGATCGGTCGCATCGGGCGATGTGTGGCCGGCCGCGTCGGCCGCCTCGCCGGAACGGGCCGCCGCACCGCCGGATGCGCCCGGAACGGTCTCGGCGTGCAGGAGGCCGTCGACGGATTCGGCGGGGCAGGTGCTGGGGGTGGCGCGGTCGCACACCACGCGCACGGTGGTGGGGCGGTGCACTCGCAGGTCGAAGCGCTGTTCGTAGCGGGCGTAGTACTCGGGAACGGCGGTGGCGGCCTGGGCGTGCTCGGAGCCGGGCCCCAGCACCTCGGCGAAGGCCATTCCTGGGAGGTCGTGTACGCCGTTCACGGTGGTGAGCGTGAGCGAGGGCCAGCGGAACTGCCAGGCTCCGCCGGCGCCCGGTGCGTGATCGACGATCAGAAAGTCCTGTTCGGGACGCAATCCGAGCCGCCGGAGGTGATATCCGGCGGACAGGCCGGCCTGTCCGGCGCCGATCACCAGGATATCGACATCGGGTGCGGTCACGGCCGCCACAGTACCGCCAAGTACGTCGGGTGCGGCCGGGCGACCGCGCACCGCATACAGTGAAGGTTGTCCGAGGCGAGACGATGCGTCCAGTCCATCACCGTACGAACCGGGGAGGCCCCTTGCTCGCAGTGAGCCGCGATGGTGACGTGGTCACCATCGAATTACAGCGTCCGGAGCGCCGTAACGCGCTCAACGAGGAATTGGTCGGGCTGCTGCGAGAGGCCGTGGTCACCGCCGCGGCGGATGCTCGGGTCATCGTGCTGACCGGGCAGGGCACGGTCTTCAGTGCGGGCGCGGATCTCAACGGGGTGTACTCGCAGACCTTCCTCGATGCCCTGATGGACATGCTGTCCACGATCGAATCCGTCCCGGTTCCGGTCATCGCCGCGCTGAACGGCCCGGCGCTCGGCGGCGGTGTCCAGCTGTCGCTGGCCGCGGATCTGCGGGTGATGGCGCCCGACGCCTATATCGGTATCCCGGCCGCGAAAATCGGTGTCTCCGTTGACCGTTGGACCGTGCGACGGTTGGCCTCGATAATCGGCGGCGGCCCCGCGCGCAGTATCCTGCTCGGTCTGGACACCGTATCTGCCTCCGACGCATATACTTTCGGCTTCGCGAACCGGATCGGCACAGTGGCCGACGCGCAGGGGTGGGCCAAGTCGATCGCGGAGCTGGCCCCGCTGTCGCTGCGGCACCTGAAGCTGGCGCTCAACGACGACGGCACCCGCGATCCGCAGTCACCGGCCCAGCGCGACGCGCTCGAGGCCGCGTGGACCAGCGCGGACGCGCAGGAGGCGCGGCTGGCTCGGCAGGAGAAGCGCCCGGCGAAATTCGAGGGGCGCTGATGAGCATCACCACGATCGTGCGCCGAACCGTGCTGGGCCTGGCCGGTGCGGTCGGACTGAGCTGGGTCGCGCGGGCGGTCTGGGAGATGCCCGGGGCGATGGGCGCTTCGGTATCGGCCATCGCGCCGGTGGCCGCGCGGTCCGCGCGCTATCGCAACCGGCAGTTCTACAACACCGAACCCAGTTCGCAGATGGCCCCGGGATCCGGTGTGTCGCTACTGTTCTCGGCTCTGACCCGGCGCGGTGTCGGACGTCCGCCGGGCCGGATCCCGCTGGTCACACCGGATGTCCCCGAACAGGCCGGCGCTCTGGCGGTCACCTGGTACGGGCACGCCTCGACGCTGGTCGAGGTCGACGGGTATCGGGTGCTCACCGATCCGGTGTGGAGCGAACGGGTTTCGCCGTCCGCGATCGTCGGGCCGACCCGCATGCATCCGGTGCCGGTGCCGCTGTCGGAGCTGCCGCCACTGGACGCGATCGTCATCTCGCACGACCACTACGACCACCTGGACCGCGATACGGTCAGCGCGCTGGTCGCGGCCCAGGATGCGCCGTTCGTGGTGCCGATCGGCATCGGCGCGCATCTGCGCATGTGGGGTGTTCCCGAGCACCGCGTCGTCGAATTGGATTGGAACGCTTCATTTTCCCTGTCCGAACCGGTTGGCGGCGGGCAGCCGGGTGAACTCGCGATCACCTGCACCGAGGCGCGGCACTTCTCCGGCCGCGGGCTGGTGCGCAATACGACGTTGTGGGCCTCGTGGGCGATCGCCGGACCCACCCGGCGCGCCTATTTCGGCGGAGATACCGGTTACACCAAGGCATTCGCGGAGATCGGCGAGAGCCTGGGCCCGTTCGATCTGACGCTGTTGCCGATCGGCGCGTACGACGTGCACTGGCCCGATGTGCACATGAATCCGGAGGAGGCGGTGCGCGCACACGCCGACGTGTGCCGCGGGAATTCCGGTCACGGCCTGATCGTCCCGATTCACTGGGCGACCTTCAATCTGGCATTCCATGGCTGGTCGGAGCCGGTGCGGCGGCTGGTCGCCTCGGCCCGTGCGGCCGGAACTCCGGTATCGGTTCCGTTGCCGGGTCAACGTATCGATGCCAATGCGCTATCACCGCAGGTTCACTGGTGGGAAGATGTGGTCTGACCAGCGATAGATCCGACGGGTGAAGGAGCGGGACGCATGAGTCTGATGGATACACTCAAGGGCTTGGTCGGCAAGGGGAAGGAGGTTGCCGCCGAGAACGCCGACAAGATTCAAGCGGCCGTGGACAAGGCCGGTGGGTTCATCGATGAGAAGACCCACGGTAAGTACTCCGATCAAATCGGCAAGGGCGCCGCGGCGCTGAAGAACGCCATCCCCGAGCAGCCCGGATCGGCCGCCTCCGAGCCCGCAGCCGAAGCGGCTCCCGCGGCCCAGGCCGAGGCCGCTCCCACACCGCCGGCCGAGGCCGCACCAGCTCCCACACCGCCGGCCGAGGCCGCACCCGCGGTGAAGCCGCCGGCGGATGTGGTCGCCGAGCCCACGCCCCCGGCCGAGTCGGAGGCGGCCGCGGATACCGAATCCGCTCCCGAGGCCGCGCCGCCGAGCGAGACCGAGCCCGGCAAGAGCTGATTTCCGATGGTCCGTCGTCGGACGGGATGTGCTGTGCCGGTGGTTCGCACCGCCCGTCCGTCCGCGGGCCGGTGTGTGCGAAGCCGATCCGCAGTTATCGGCCCGTAAACTTCGATCATGGCCACCCGCCGGGATTTCGGGGGTATCGAGGTTGAGCTGAGCAACCTCGACAAGGTGCTGTATCCGTCGACCGGAACCACCAAAGGCCAGGTCATCGACTATTTCACCGGGATCGCCCCCGCGCTGCTGCCACATATCGCGGACCGGGCGGTGACCCGCAAACGCTGGCCCAACGGCGTGACCGAACCCGCCTTCTTCGAGAAGAACCTCGCCGCGCACGCGCCGAGGTGGCTCGACCGCCGGGCGCAGGAGCACTCGAATCGCCGGGTGGTGTATCCCGTGATCGACTCGGTCGCGGGACTGGCCTGGCTCGGGCAGCAGGCAGCGTTGGAAATCCATGTGCCGCAATGGATTTTCGACGACGAGCGACGAGGGCCGATCACCCGGCTGGTCTTCGATCTGGATCCCGGCCCGGGGGTGGGGCTGGCCGAATGCGCGCTGGTCGCGGTACGGATCCGCGATACGGTCCGCGATGCCGGACTGGATGCCTACCCCGTGACCAGCGGAAGTAAGGGAATTCACGTCTACGTGCCGCTGGCGCACATGCTCGATGCCTCCGGGGCCTCGACCGTCGCCAAGCAGGTCGCGGTGGGCCTGGAGAAGCTGTATCCGGATCTGGTGACCGCGACGATGGCCAAGGCGGCCCGGACCGGCAAGGTCTTCCTGGATTGGAGTCAGAACAATCCGTCCAAGACCACCATCGCCCCCTACTCGCTGCGCGGGCGCACCTCGCCCATGGTCGCCGCGCCGCGCGCCTGGGACGAGATCGAAGACCGGGAGAACTTGCGGCACTTGAGCTTCGAGGAGGTGCTGACTCGCTGGCGTGAGCAGGGCGATCTGCTGGCGGGCCTGGATTCGGCGCACGCGGCCGGCACGCCGGACCCGCTGCGCACCTACCGCTCGATGCGTGATCCCGACCGGACTCCCGAACCCGTTCCGCTGCAACCGCCTACGCCGGGCTCGGGCGATCGCTTCGTCGTACAGGAACATCACGCCCGCCGCCTGCACTGGGATGTGCGACTCGAGCGCGAGGGCGTCCTCGCGTCCTGGGCGGTGCCGAAGGGGCCGCCGACATCGAGTACGCAGAATCGGCTCGCCGTGCGGACCGAGGATCATCCGCTGGAGTACCTCGAGTTTCACGGCTCGATTCCCGAGGGGGAGTACGGCGCGGGCGAGATGACGATCTGGGATTCGGGCACCTACGAGACCGAGAAGTGGCGCGAGGACGAGGTGATCGTGCGCTTGCGCGGCAGCCGCCTGAACGGACGCTACGCACTGATCCGGACCAAGGGCGATCAGTGGCTCATGCATCTGATGAAGTCGGAAGCTGCTGCGGGGGAGAGTCTTCCGAGTGACAGCGGGCGTCGTGCCGCCGAGATGCCGCACGATCTGAGTCCGATGCTGGCCACTCCCGGCGACGTGGCCACCCTGGACGCGCGGGACTGGGCGTTCGAGACCAAATGGGACGGCTTCCGATTGATCGTCGAGATCGAGGACGGCGTGGTCACCGCCCGGAGCCGCGCCGGAAACGTTGTGACCGAACGCTATCCACGCCTGGCCGCGCTGGCCGAGGATCTGGCCGAACATCGGGTGGTGCTCGACGGAGAGGCGGTCGTCTTCGATGCCGACGGCACGTCGAACCTCGCCCTCTTGCAAGCGGATTCGGTGCGCGCCGAATTCGTCGCCTTCGACGTGTTGTATCTGGACGGTACATCCCTTGTCCGCAAACGCTTTTCGGATCGCCGCCGGGTGCTGGAGGCGTTGGCCGCCCGCTCGCCCGCCCTGCGGGTACCGCCGCCGCTGGAAGGGTCCGGCGCACAGGCATTGGACTACAGCCGCGAACACGGGTTGGAGGGTGTGGTCGCGAAACGGCGGGACTCGGTCTACCTGCCGGGACATCGCGGACAATCCTGGGTCAAGACCCGAAACTGGCGCACCCAGCAGGTGGTCATCGGCGGGTGGCGGCGCAGTGCCGCGCGTCCGTTCGCCTCCCTGCTGGTGGGGGTGCGGCACGAGGGCGCGCTGATCTACGCCGGTCGGGTCGGTACCGGATTCGACGAACGGGAAATGGCGAATCTGGCCGCCCGTATGCACGGGCTGCAACGCAAGACCAGCCCGTTCGACAACGATCTCACGCCGGCCGAACGCCAGGACGCGGTCTGGGTGACCCCGAACCTCACCGGCACCGTGCGCTACATGAACTGGACCGAATCCGGCCGCCTCTGGCACCCGGGGTGGCTCGGATCCGATACCTGATCAGATCTTCCCGGCCAGTAGCGGGACGATGGTGTCCACATCGGTGACGATCGCGTTGCCCTGGAAGGCGAAATCGTCCAGCGCCCGGCCCATGGCCGCTTCGTCTCGGCCACCGCAGGCATCACCGATGACGACCGGGACGAAGCCAAGATCGGTGGAGTGTGTGACGGTGGGCGCGATCCCGATCTCCAATGCGACACCCGCGATGGCATAGGAGACGATGCCCAGGTCGCGCAGAGTCGCGGCCAGTGGCGTTCCCTCGAATGCGGACATGGTGGTTTTGTCGAACACGATTTCGTCCGGCCCGGGACGCAACTCGGGCACCAGTTCGAAGCCCGGCGTGTCGCGCAGCAGTATCGGTCGCAGGTCCTCGACCGAATCGACGCCCTGCCACGTCATCGCCATACGGAGGGCGAACACGCCGCTCAGGCGCGGTGGCAGGAACATGTGCCGCAGGAAGACGATGGGATACCCGCCCTCCCGTGCGGCCCGGACCACTCGCACCACACGCGCGACGATCGCATCGGCATGCTCGAGCTGGGACAGCACGCCCACCTGCATGTCGTAGACGATCAGCGCCATCCGGTGCGGGCTGCAGACGTCGGCGAGTCCGTCCGGAATGTCGAGCCCATTGCCGTGTCGCACGAACTCTCCTTTTGTCGCACGCGGTTTCGACCCACAGTACCGGGCCTCGGGTGTGTCGGGGGAAAGGTTGCCCGACCGGCCGCGGACATCGTTGACCTGGGTATTCGGGACCGATACCGTGCACAGTCGGTGGTGAGGTGCGGTCGGGTTGATCGGTGCCCGCGGCGCCTCGTGTGGCGACGTGGGAGGTTGCGGATGGGATTCGGCCGGCTGGCGGGTGCGCACGCCTCGCCTCGACGGGCGGGCATGGTGCTGACCATGGCGATCGCCATGCTGCTGGGCCTGCTGTCGGCGCAGGTGGCCCGCGGCGAGGTGCTGACTCCGGATGCCGATCCGTTCTACGCCGCACCCGCGGATCTGGCCGCGCATCCCGACGGTGCGGTGCTCGGGATGCGCCCGATCGACGTGTTCGGCTTGCCCCTTCCCGTCTCGGCCTGGCAGTTGCGGTACCGCACAACGGATTCGGTGAACCGCCCGATGCTGGACGTGGCCACGGTGGTGGTGCCGACCACGTCGTGGGACAAGGGCCCGCGGCCGCTGCTGAGTTATCAGGTACCCGAGGACAGCCTCGGCACCCGGTGCTCGCCGTCGTTCGCGTTCTCCGGCGGGCACGATCCGGGTGTGGTGAACACCCTGCTGGACGTGCCGTTCATGACCGCCGCCCTGTTGCGCGGATGGGGGTTGGTGATCAGCGATTACGAGGGCCCGTACTCGCGCTTCATGGACGGGCCGGGGGCGGGCCGGGCCGTCCTGGACGGCGTGCGGGCGGCGCTGAACTTCGCACCCGGCGGGGTTCGTGCGACGAGCCCCGTTGGGGCGTGGGGATATTCGGGTGGCGCGTTCGCCACGCTGTGGGCGGCGCAGTTACGCGCGAGTTACGCGCCGCAGGTGCGCTTCGCGGGAATCAGCACCGGCGGTGTTCCGGCCGACATCCCCGCGATCGCCCGGCGCGTGGACGGCGGAATCCAGGCCGGACTGGCGTTGCTGATCGTCCTGGCGCTCACCCGCAATCACCCGGAATCGGGGCTGCCGGGCATGCTCAACGATCGCGGGCGGGCGTTGCTGGCCGCGAACGCCACCGCCTGCGGATCCGAACTGGTGCCGCAATACGTCAACGCCCGTGTCGATGATTATTCCGCTGCCCCGAATCTTCTGGCCAGCAAGGAATTTCGCGGTGTCGCCGCGGCGAACGAACTGGGCGTCGACGCGCCGGACAGTCCGTTGTACATGTATCACAGCAACTCCGACGACGTGATTCCCGTGGCCGGGTTCAGCTCCCTGGTCGAGCGATACTGCGCGAAGGGCGCGACCTTGACCGCGATCCATTCGCCGTTCCCCACACACAACGGCGCGGCGGCCGGAGAGGCCCTGGGCGGTATGAATTTCCTCGCCGACCGCTTCGCCGGGCGGCCCGTCAGACCGGGCTGCACCATCCGCTGAACTCGGAGGTCACTGATTCCATTTGCTGGTGCCGGGCGCGGCGCCGAGGGTGTTGACCAGATCGAGACCGGCGACGATCAGTGCGGGACCGCCCACTACGATCGTGCCGATGATGCCGCCGACCGCGGCTCCGGCCAGTACGCTCGCCACCACGCCGGGCCCGCTGACGATCCCGGTCAGCCCGATCAGCGCGCCCAGGGCCGTCCCGATGAAACCGCCGATCGCGGTGGCGACGCCGAACTGGGTCGAAAAGGCTTCCAGCGCACGCTGATTCTCGGTGACCGAGGCGACCGGGAGGGCCTTGGCCGGGCGGGCCGCGGCCACATCTTTCACCGCGGTCAGATCCAGTTCGCGTGAATCGGTGCTGATCCGGTGTGGCAGTGGGTATTCCGTGCCGTTCTGCCGTATCGACAGCGGCAGCGTGAGGACGGTGTTGCCGCCGGTGTCGCGGATGTCGACGGTGCGCTGATCGGTGGCCAGGCGGAACGAGCCGCCGGTGAGGGTGGTTCGAACCGTGTTGCCCACCAGTTCGGTGGCGTAGTGCACAACCGGCATGGCGGGGTCGGCGTGCACGGTACCGGCCCCGAGGCCGAGGGCGATGGCCACCGGCACGACGGTAGCGATGAACTTGCGCGGGAGCATTGGATGTTCCAATCTTCACCAGAGTCGTCGGAAACATGAGGCGCGCGCGGGCGTGGACTTCCGCTACTCGATGGGCTGCGCGCGGGTCCGTGCAGCGAGATGGCAACCGCTGCACGTTCGGGCAATCTTAGAGATTTTTCTGGGTTGAAGCCCGTGAATTTTGGGTATTCCCATAGGTTACGGTCAGGATTGGATGATTCCGGGGGATGAAAGAGACTCCGGGTCGGTTGCGTCCCCGCGACTTTCGCGCATATCGGAGGATTCCTACCGATCGGTCCGGATGTTTTCTACAGCGCGAGGTTGATCGCCACTGCCGCAACGCATATCGCGATGACGACGAGCAGTGCGATCGCGTCGCGGCGCCCCGGCGCGCTCGGATACGCGGTGAGCTGCCCGGTGCCGCCCCGTGCGGTGATCGCCTCGCCGAGTTCGCCAGCGCGGCGCGTGGACACCGCCATGGCGGCGGTCAGGATGTCCATCATCGCGTTGTCGGTGGCGCGTTGCAGCAAACCGTCGTTCGGCCGGAGTTTGCGCGCCGCTCGAAGGATGCGCATCTCGTCGAGCAGCAGCGGAAGTCCGCGCAACGTCAGCGCCACCACCACGGCCCACTCGTCCACCGGGATGCGCAGCAAGCGTAGCGGCGCACCGAGTTTCGCCAGTGCGGGGGCGATCTCGCCCATCGGCGTGGTCCACGCGATCAGGAAGGAGGAGATCACCAGCAGCAACGCGAACGTCATCGTCTGCGCGTAGTGCAGCACCGCCGCCCAGCCGGCCGGCAGCGAGGTGAAGGCGCCGATGCTCAGCAGCGCCCAGAACTGCCAGGGCAGTCGCGGCAGGGTGCCCGGCGGCAGGTGCGCCACCGCGCCGACGGCGATAAGGAAGGCCACCACCAGGCCGAGCACCGGCCAGGACGGCTCGAACAGGACGATCAGGCTGATCAGGAAGACCGCGATCATCTTCGTGCCGGCCCACAGCCGGTGCACCGGACTCTGGACCGGGACCTCGCGCAGCAACACCATGGTCATCGCTGGGCTCCCGGAATGTCGGACGTAATGCGTTGTGCGGGGAAGGTTCTCATCGGTTACCTCCGGTCGCGCCGGGCCGCTTCGGGGTCAGCCTGCTCAGGCTGCGGGCCGCGAGTCCGGGAGCCTCGACAGGTTCGGTCGTCGGCTGCGCGGCGGTTTCGGGGATCAGACCGTGCCGCAGGTGCACGGTGCGGTCGCAGACGCCCGTCATATCCTCCACGTCGTGCGAGATGACGATCAGCGTCAGGCCCGAATCCCGCAGCCGGGCAAGAAGTTCCACCACTTCGGCGCGGCCCTGCGGGTCGAGTCCGGCCAGTGGTTCGTCGAGCACCACCACCTGCGGATGGCCGGCCACGATCGCCGCGAGCACCACGCGTTTGGCCTGACCGCCGGAGAGTTCCTCGATCGAGCGTGAGGCCAGTGCGCGATCCAGGCCGACCGCGTCCAGCGCCCGGCCGACCGCGGCCGAACCGGTGCCGCTGCCGCCCCAATCCTCGATCTCGGCGGCCACGGTCTGTCGCTGCAGCTGTAGCCGGGAATGTTGGAAGGCCAGCGCGACCGTGCCGATCCGGGTCGAGACCCGATGGGTGGCGAGGCCCTCGCGCAGTTCGCAACGGCCCTGGGTCGGTTCGACCAATCCGGCCATGATCCAGGCCAGGGTCGATTTGCCGGAACCGTTGCCGCCCACGATCAGCAGTGCCTCACCGCGTCGCACGGTGAGGTCGACGCCGTGCAGAGCCGTTGCGGCCCAGGGAGTTCCGCGATTGTAGGTGTGGCGGACGTCGCGCAGTTCCAGGATCGGCTCGCCCATCGGGCGGCGGCGTTCGTCGCGGGCGGGTCGCGGCCAGGCGGGCAGCCGATCCACCTGCCGTCCGGCGGACAGGTGGACCACGCGGTCCGCGGCCGCGGCATCGGCTTCGTGGTGGGTGACCAGGACGACCGCCATCCCGTGCCGCCGGGGCAGTTCGGCCAGCAGGGCGACCAGATCGCGGCGCCCCTCGGGATCGATCATCGAGGTGGCCTCGTCGGCGATCAGCAGTGCCGGTCTGCGGGCCAGTGCCGCGGCCACGGCCAATCGCTGCTGCTGGCCGCCGGACAGCGTCGCGGTCTCGGACTTGCCCCTCCCACCGCGCCCGACCTCGGCCCGCAGCGCATCCACATCGCACTGTCCGGCCCGTTCCGGCGACAGGCCCCACACCACGTCGTCCGCGACCTGCACGCCCAGGGTCT